>JAJOKN010000020.1 GCA_021129815.1 Desulfotomaculum sp.
TTAGCGCAGTTTTTACAAATTCCACATCGTCTTCAATTAAGGATTTTGGGAACAGGTAAAATGCTCCGTTAGGCTTTATCATTTTGAAGCCTAATTTTGTCAAGTGATCGTAAAGAATATCGCGCTTTTTTTGATATTCTGCTATATTTATACTTATATGCTGCAGCTCAGCTACTAAATACTGCATAAGCGCAGGAGCATTTACAAACCCAAGCGTGCGATTGCAAAACGTGAGAGCATCGACTAGCAACTTTGAATTTCTTAGCTTTGGGTTAACTGCTATGTATCCAATGCGTTCACCGGGCAGTGCTAAATCTTTGCTGTGAGAGGTTACGAGTATAGAGTTGTCTATGTAGTTAAATACATGGGGTAGATGTGTGTTTTCATAGATTATCTTTGCATATGGTTCATCAGAAATGACATAAATAGTATTGCCAAATTCCAAAGCTTTTTCTTTGACTACTTTACCTAACTCAGCTATTATTTGCTCTGGGTATACAACACCTGTGGGGTTGTTGGGAGAATTTATTATTATTGCTTTTGTTTTTTTGCTTATTGCATTGTAAATTGCGTTTATATCTGGCATGAAATTTTCATCTGTTTCTACTTCGCAAATTTTGCCGCAGTGATTGTCTATGTAAAATTGATATTCTGGGAAATACGGCTTTAGCACTATCACTTCGTCGTTGGGATTTAAGATTGATTTTAACACTACATTCAGCGCACCACCTGCTCCGCATGTCATCACGATGTTGTCAAAAGGCACTTTTATGCTGCTCTTTTGCGATATGTATTCTGCCACTTTTTTACGGGTTTTTAAGAGCCCTGCGTTATTCATATATCTGTGCATTCCAGGCAGAGGTTTAACCGCAAGTTCTTTTAATTTTTGGTGAATTTGTTTTGGCGGTTCAGTTGTTGGATTTCCAAGTGAAAAGTCATATACTTTATCAGCACCGTATTTTTTGCGCAGCTTGTCTCCCTCTTCAAACATTTTGCGAATCCACGAGGATTTTTCTAAAAACACAGATATTTTATCAGCTATGGTTTTCATTGTTTAACACTCCTATTGTTTTGTCTTAATTTAATGTTTAAGAAGCCACTGATTAATTTTATTTAGATTTAATCAATTTCGCAAATAGCTTTATTGTTTTTTGTTTTTAAACCATTTAGATATTTTGTTTAATAGATCAAATATCTATTAAGCTGATTTTATCATAAAACGAGCTTTAAGAGTAAAATTTTATGTAAAAATAATTGTCATTTAGTTGATGGTTATGATAATATATGTTCTAAGCAGGATGGCAGGTTGTATTTTTAGTTGTTTAAACGGTAGTACGGCAGGGAGGGATATTTTATGATTTGTGAAATTAAAGCCCTTTGCTTCCCTTAAATTATTTTTTTGATTGTGTTTAGCTTTTATTTATTTTTAAAAAATTGAAATTTAGAAAGGGGAGCATGTTTATATGATTATTGTAATGAATCATGATGCAACTGAGCAAGAAATTGATAATGTTGTAAAAAGATTGGAAGAAGTTGGATTTAAAATACATTTATCAAGAGGTGTAGAGCGTACTGTAATTGGAGCAGTTGGAGATGAGTCAAAGCTAAATGATGTGGCAATAGCAGCTATGAGTGGAGTTGAAAAAGTGCTGCCGATAACAAGACCTTATAAGATAGCGTCGCGAGATTTTAAACAGGAAGATACAGTAGTCAAAGTTGGAAATATAGAGATTGGCGGTGGCAGCCTGCACGTTATGGCGGGTCCATGCGCGGTTGAAAGTAGAGAACAATTACTTACAGCAGCAGAAGAAGTAAAGAAGGCTGGGGCATCTATTTTGAGAGGTGGCGCTTTTAAACCTAGAACTTCACCATATTCATTTCAAGGGCTGGGAGAAGAAGGTTTAAAGCTACTTGCAGAAGCCAGAGAGGTTACAGGGTTACCTGTAGTGACAGAAGTGATGGACGCAAGCCTGTTGCCGCTTTTGTGTGAATATGCGGATATACTGCAGATTGGTGCGCGCAACATGCAGAATTTCTTTTTGCTACGAGAAGTGGCAAAAACTGACAAGCCTGTTTTGTTAAAGCGCGGTCCTGCTGCTACAATTGAAGAGTGGCTTATGGCAGCAGAGTATATACTTGCAGGTGGAAATCCAAATGTTATATTATGCGAACGGGGTATTAAAGGATTTGACACCTATACGCGCAACACTTTGGATTTGACGGCAGTTGCAGTAGTCAAGCACCTTTCGCATTTGCCGGTGGTTGTTGATCCCAGCCATGCTATAGGAAACTGGCGCTTTGTCCATACTATGTCGGTAGCAGCGGCAGCAGCTGGAGTTGACGGGCTCATAATAGAAGTGCACCCAAATCCTGAAAAAGCGCTTTGCGATGGACCGCAATCGCTTACACCTAAGAAATTTGCAAGGCTTATGGAAGATATAAAGATCGTAACAGATGTGATGAGGAATAATCGGAAGAAAGAGGAGTAGCTTGTATAAATGAACGCAGATGCGCTCTGGAAAGATGTGATAGAAGATTTTTTGGAAGAGTTTATAAAATTCTTTTTGCCAAAAGCTTTATAGCAAAATAGATTTTACAAAGGGATTTAACTTTAAAGAGCAGGAACTTAAGAAGCTATTTTTGGATAGCGAAAAGAAGCAAATAGATAAATTGGTGCAGGTTTATTTAAAAGATGGCAGCGAAAAGTGGATATTGATTCACATAGAAGTGCAGGGATATTATGATTTAAACTTTCCGGAGCGCATGTTTAAGTATTTTTATAGGATTTATGATAAGTATGGGAAAAAGATTGTAGCTCTAGCAATATTTTTGGAATATGAAAGAAAGTTGGTTGAAATAAAAGGAGGTGCAGAGGCAGTGGGACTTACTTGGGATAAATCGAATTTGGCACGGGTATATAAGCAAATAGGGATAGAAGAAGGGGTAAAAAAAGTATTGAAAAAGGAATAGAAAAGGGAAGAAAATTACAATCAATTGAAATAGCTAAAAATCTTTTATCGTTAGGACTTGATATAGAACAGATACAAAAGGCAACTGGAATTTCGGAAGAAGAAATTAAGAAGTTGGTTCATTAAATTTGGCTAAAGGAGTTCTTTAGCATGTTTTGCCGTGTTTCGATTATTGGTGTGGGACTTATTGGTGGTTCTTTAGGGCTTGCTTTAAAGCAAAGGCAGTTAGCAGGTGAGGTTATAGGTTTTGATATTAATGATCAAAACATAAAAATGGCTTTATTTGAGGGAGCCATAGATAAAAGAGCTGAATCACTTGTTGAAGCTGTACAGGGTGTGGATTTAGTAGTCTTGGCTGTGCCTGTGTTAGCTATAGAAAAAGCTTTGAAACAAATTGCAAAATATTTAAAACCAAAAGCTATTGTTACTGATGTGGGCAGCGTTAAATCTAGGATAATTGAGGTTGCTGATAAATATATTCCTGAAAATGTGTATTTCATAGGTGGGCACCCGATGGCTGGATCGGAAGTTTCAGGCATGAAGGGTGCCGATCCTTATTTATTTGAGAATGCATATTATATTTTGACTCCTAGCAATAAAGCTGATGATAGAGCATTGAGGGATTTGCGTGTAATGTTAGAATCTTTAGGTGCTCATGTTGTAGAGATGCCAGCACAAAAGCATGATAGAGTTGTAGCTCTCTTAAGTCATCTGCCGCACTTAACTGCTTCAGCTCTTGTGAATACTCTTGCAAAAGCCCCGGATTATCTAGAAATAATGTCGCTGGCAGCAGGTGGGTTTCGAGATACAACTAGGGTTGCATCAGGAAATCCTTTGATGTGGAAAGATATATTTCAGGCTAATCGTGATCAGTTGCTGGATGCTATATCTATGTTTCGCGATGTGCTTGATGAATATGAAAGGCTTATAATATCTGATGAAAGAGGCTTAGTGGAAAAGTTGGAACAGGCAAAAAAAGTAAGATCACTTATTCCTGAGCGAAAGAAAGGTTATTTGCCGGTTCATTATGAGGTGTTGCTGAGTGTGCCTGATAAGCCGGGTGTTATTGCAGATTTTTCAGCAATATTAGGGAAGAATAAAATAAATATAGCTGATTTAGAAATACTCAGGGTTCGTGAAGGATGCGGCGGTACTATGCGCTTGGCTTTTGCAACCAAAGACGAACAAAACAAAGCAGTTAAAGTGCTGGTAGAACATGGTTACAAAGCGCGAGCGCTTAATTGAATAAGTGATTGGAGTTGTATATATGTTAAGTGTGAGAAAATGCAAGCGCATAGAAGGAATTATAAACGTGCCTGGCGATAAATCTATATCGCATAGAGCAGTGATGTTGGGTTCGTTAGCAAAAGGGAAGACAGTTATACGAAATTTTTTAATGGGAGAAGACTGTTTATCTACTATTGCTTGTTTTAGAGCGCTGGGAGTGAAGATAGATGTTTTTGAAAAAGAAGTTGTGGTATATGGCAGCGGGTTTGGCTTGAGTGAGCCTGATGATGTGCTTGATTGTGGGAATTCAGGCACTACTGCGCGGCTCATGCTAGGAATTCTTGCGGGACAGAATTTTTGCAGCATTGTTACAGGAGATGATTCGCTCAAGAAACGCCCTATGAAGCGTGTGGTTGACCCGCTTTTAAAGATGGGAGCAAAGTTTTTAGGCAAAAAAGACTCTACATTGCTGCCGCTTGCAGTAAAAGGCGGAGAATTAAAACCCATTTACTATGAAATGCCCGTTGCAAGTGCACAAGTTAAGTCCTGTATATTGCTTGCAGGGTTGTTTGCTGATGGAGTTACATATGTAAAAGAACCAGCATTGACACGCGATCATACAGAGCGAATGCTGAAGCATTTTGGTGCAGAAGTAGATATTGAGCATGATAATAAAATTGTTTCAGTAAAGGGGTGTCCTGTCTTAAATGGTTGTGAAGTAATTGTGCCGGGGGATATATCTTCTGCTGCATTTTTTATGGTAGCTGCTGCAGCGATACCCGAATCAGATATTATTATAAAAGATGTGGGTTTGAATCCAACGCGTGATGGAATAATAGAAGTATTGCAGGAGATGGGAGCAGATATAAAAATCATAGATAGTAAGATGAAAGCAGGAGAACCTGTGGGAGATATTCGAATAATAGGAGGTAAATTAAAAGGTGCAGTAGTAGGCGGAAGCATCATCCCAAGGCTTATTGATGAAATACCTGTTTTAGCAGTAGCAGCAGCAGTAGCGGAAGGCAAAACGGTATTTAAAGATGCAAAAGAGCTTAGAGTGAAAGAAACAGATCGCATAGCTGCTGTTGCAAGAGAATTGGCTAAGTTTGGAGTGCATGTTGAAGAAAAGCCCGATGGCATGATAGTACATGGCACAAAATCATTAAATGGTGCTGTTTGTGAGAGTTATGGAGACCACAGAATTGCTATGGCTATGGCGATAGCAGGGCTTTTAGCTGAAGGAGAGACGATAATAAAAAATACAGAAAGTATAAACATATCCTTCCCGAGTTTTGAAAATTTGTTAAAATCTGTAGCAGTTTTTTGATAGATTAATTTAAATTAATTGCAGGATATTAGGAAAATGTATCGAAATAAATCTTAAAATCAAGAGATATTGTAAAGTTTTTGTAGAAAGAATAAATTTTAAAAGCAAAAGCTAAAGGTGTTGAGGCATGAAGAAAAAACTTAATATTGCAATTGATGGTCCAGCAGGTGCTGGCAAAAGCACTGTTGCAAAAATGATAGCATCCAGGTTAGGTTTGCTTTATGTAGATACTGGGAGCATGTACCGCGCATTGACGTTAAAAGCAATAAATTTGAATATAGGCTTTAGTGAAAAAGAACTTGTGCGTTTGTGCGAGGACTTGGATATTGAATTAGTTTATGAGAATGGCGAGTGTAGGGTACTTTTAGATGGACAAGATGTGACTGAAGAAATACGCACACCAAAAGTATCGCAAAATGTTTCCTTTGTGGCAAGTATACCGCAAGTGCGTGAAAATATGGTTATGCGTCAGCAGTTGATGGCTAAAAATGGCGGTGTAGTTATGGATGGAAGGGATATAGGTACAAGAGTGATGAAAAATGCAGATTTCAAATTTTTTTTGACGGCATCTATTGAAGAGCGTGCTAGGCGGCGCCTTATATATTTAAAAGAAAAGGGATATGACGTGAGTTTGAGTGATGTAATTGCTGAAATTTCCGAAAGAGATGATATAGATAAAAAGCGTTCAGTCGATCCCTTAGTGCCGGCTGAAGATGCTATTATAATAGATACTACTGACTTGACAGCAGAGCAAGTTGTGGACAAAATGCTCAGCTATATAAAAATTTGAGGTGAGTATTTGTTTGGAAATATTGCTGGCTCCAAAAGCAGGGTTTTGTTTTGGTGTAAAAAGAGCTATAGATATTGCTGTTAAAGTTGCATCAAAGAGAGATAAGCCTGTTTATACCTTAGGACCTATAATACACAACCCGCAGCTAGTTGCGAGTTTGTGCCAAAAAGAAATAGAAAAAATTGATGCTATTGATGAAAAGCCTCCAGGGGTTTTAATAATAAGGTCGCATGGCGTTGAACCAAACGTTATAGAAGTTGCGCAAGAGTATGGACATGAGATTGTAGATGCGACATGCCCATTTGTTAAAAAAGCTCAAAAGATGGCTTTTGAGTTTATGAATAAGGGTTATTGTGTGGTAGTTGTTGGAGATAGAGATCATCCAGAAGTTAAAGGCATAGTAGGATGGGCAAGTGGTAAAGCTTTAGTCGTAAAAGACGAAAGTGAAGCACAAGAAATTAGTACCCAAAAACCTGTATGTGTGATTGCGCAGACAACTCAACCGCTTGATAATTTTAATCGAGTGGTGAATTCGATTATAAAAAAAGGGTTTCAAGTAAAAGCATGCAATACTATATGTAGTGCTACAGAAGAGCGTCAACGTGCAGCACTTGAAGTAGCTGGTTGTGTTGACGTTATGGTGGTGGTGGGTGGGTTTAACAGTGCTAATACCAGTAAGTTAACCGCGCTTTGTAGTAGCACCGGAACACCGACTTATCAAGTTGAAACAGCTGATGAACTAAAAAGAGAATGGTTTTGCGGTGTAAAAAAAGCCGGTTTAACAGCAGGTGCTTCTACACCTGGTTGGATTATTGAGGAGGTTAAATGTAGGATGAAGGAGTTAGGTGAAGAAATGGAAAAAAAAGAAGAACTAACAAAAAACGAAAACTTGGCGCAAGAAGGTACTGTGGAAGAACAAAACAAAGTGAATTCTGTGGATTTTCAGGAAAACGCTGCAAATGAGGCTTCAAGTGAAGAAGAGAGTATGCAGGATACACTTGAAGTGAAAGAACTCAAAAGAGGCGACATTGTAAAAGGTGTTGTTGTTCAGGTAAATGAAGATGAAGTGCTGGTAGATATAGGAGCTAAATCGGAAGGAGTTATATCCCCAAGAGAACTGGTAGGATATAAAGATGCCAATCCTAAAGACATAGTAAAGGTTGGCGATGAGATAGATGTAATGGTGATTAAAGCAGAAGACGATGAAGGTAGAGTTGTATTATCTAAAGACCGCGTTGATATAGAACGCAATTGGGATAGGCTTGAAAAGGCTATGGAAGATGGAGAGTCAGTTGAAGGTGTTGTGCGCGAAATTGTTAATGGGGGACTGATAGTTGATATTGGTGTTAGAGCTTTTTTACCAGCATCTTTGTTGGATGTAGTATATGTAGAAGATTTGACACAGTATTTGAACAAAACTCTTAAGCTTAAAATTATTGAGATGAATAAACCAAAGAGAAAAATTATTGTGTCTAGAAAAACATTGATAGAAGAAGAGCGTGCTAGAGCAAAACAGGAGCTCTTTGATAAACTCGAGGTAGGGCAGGTTGTACGTGGAACAGTGCAGAGGCTTACAGAATTTGGAGCATTTGTTGATATAGGTGGGGTAGATGGACTGCTGCACATATCGGAGATTGCATGGCATCGAGTTGATCATCCTTCTGATGTGCTAAAAGAAGGAGATGAGATTGAGGTAAAGGTTTTAAAGATAGACAAGGATGCAGAGAAAGTATCGCTTAGCTTAAAACAAGCTTTACCTGATCCATGGGAGAAAGTAGATTCTAAATATAAAGTGGGAGATATTATTAAAGTAAAAGTGGTGAGGCTTGCACCATTTGGTGCGTTTGTACAGCTGGAACCTGGGGTGGAAGGTTTGATCCATATCTCGCACTTAGCAAAGCATCACGTTGAGAAGCCTGAGGATGTTGTAAAAGAAGGAGAAGAAGTAGAAGTAAAAGTACTGTCAGTTGATAAAGATGAGAAAAGGATAAGATTGTCTATACGGGAAGCAAAGAAAGAAGCTGAGATTATTGAACGGAAACAAAAGCAAAAAAAAAAGCAAAGCAGTGAGGAAAAAGATATTAAAGATGATGATTCAAATGATGACAGCATAGCATTGCTAGGAGACGCTATGCCGCCAGAGCTAGCTGAGATGGCAAAAATGGCAAAGCAGTGATAAAAAACTCTGTAGCCCTATAGAGAAGCCTTGAGTTGCTCTATGGAGCTAATTTTATGAGGTTTAAGTTAACTTTAAAAGTGAGCGAAACCAAATTTTAGTTTTAATTTGAAATATTCAAAAAATTATTAGTGATTATTTTTTATGTAGTGGTAATTACTTTAAAATAAATTTTACTGTATTATTTTTTTTGTATTTTGTGATATTGGTTACTATTTTTAAGTCGGAGGAAACTAGCATGATACTTGAACTGTCAAATATATCTAAAAGCTATGGATCAAATTTAGTGTTGAGCAGAATTTCATTTTGTGTAGAAAAGCATGAAATCGTGTGCTTGGTTGGGCATTCTGGCTGTGGCAAATCCACAACGCTCAACATCATAGCAGGGCTTTTAAAGGCAGATGCAGGAGAAATAAAAAACAACAGTCCAAAGATTTCATATGTATTTCAAGAGGATAGGCTTTTGCCGTGGAAAACAGTGTATGAGAACATCAAACTAGTAGCAGAGCACAAGAGCAAGAAAGAAATATATAAGATGATTTATGCAGTTGGCTTGAGTGGATTTGAAAACAAATACCCATCAGAGTTGAGTGGCGGCATGCGTCAGAGAGTAGCTATAGCCAGAGCTTTTATATATGAGGCGGATTTGCTGTTGATGGACGAACCGTTTAAATCTTTGGACTATGCTTTGAAGATAAACATGCTCGATATGTTGGTGCAGTTGTGGAAAAAGTCAAACATATCCATAGTGTTTGTAACTCATGATATAGACGAAGCGCTGCTCACTGCTGATAGAGTGATAATATATTCTAAAAGACCTGCGCGTGTAGTCAAGGATATTGCAATTGATATACCTCAAGAATACAGAGAATTGCACGATGAAAAGCTGATTAGGATTAAAAATGATATAATGAGCTTGATAGTATAGCTATAAATATTAAAGAAGGCATTGAAACCGAAGAATGGAAGTGTTCAAAATTTCGTGTCAGTTTAGTCCATTTATCGTGCAATGAAGTTAACGAGAAACAACCGTAAATAGTATTTAAAATCTACTTCAATTAACTCATTTGAATTTATCCATAAGCGCATCTATGAGGAATATGAAAACAATCCGCAGAATCTTTTGAATTATACAAAGCAAGATTCCATTATATTGAATATTCAAAGGGCTACTGAAGCATGTATAGATTTAGCTATGCATATTGTAGCTGAAAAATCGCTGGGCATTCCACAAAGTAGCAGAGATGGATTTGAGTTGCTTTATAAAAGTGGAATTATAGATGAAGAGTTAAACAAAAAACTTAAAGCAATGGTTGGCTTTAGAAACATTGTAGTTCGTGATTATCAGAATATAGATTTGGATATTGTTAAAAAGATAGTAGAACTGCATTTAGGCGATATGAAGCAATTTGCTTCGTTTATGCTTAAGAAACTTTAAAAAAATCATTAATTTAAGATTTTAAAAATAATTTTAAAGGGGGCATGATTGTATGAAAAGTAAATATTCAAAGCTATTGATATTATTGTTGAGTATTGTAACGGTAGCGGTGTTTGCGTTTGGATGCGGAGAGAAAGCAGCGGAAGAAAAAGAAGCTGAACAGCCACAGCAACAAGAGCAACAAGCTGAAGCTTTGGAAGAGATAAATGTAGGAGTGTTAAGAGGTCCCACTGTCATAAGCATGATAAAGATGTTTGAAGATAACACGACGATAGGCGATAAAGTCAAAGTCAACTATTCAGTTGCAGAAGCGCCTAATATCATTATGTCGCGTTTATTAAATGGTGAACTTGACATAGCGACTATTCCTTCTAACTTAGCAGCTAAGATTTACAATAAAGGAGTACCGTATCAGACAGCAGCTGTAAGTGTGTGGGGAGTGCTTTATATATTGAGCAACGGAGTGGAAATAAACAGCTGGAGCGACTTGAAAGGAAAGGAGATTGGGCTATTTGGAAGAGGTGCTACGCCTGATATACTGCTCAGGTATTTGCTCAAGCAAAACGGCATAGATCCTGAGAAGGATGTGACTTTGAACTATTCAGCAGGACACGTAGAGCTTGCTCAAAAGATGATTGCAGGACAGGTGAAAGTTGCAGTTGTGCCACAGCCGCTTGCAACTATGGTGATGACAAAAAATAAGGATATAAAAAAAGTGCTCGATTTCCAAGAAGAGTGGAAGCGAATTCATGGCAGCGATGTGGCTATTCCACAAGCTTGCTTGGTGGTGAAAAAAGAGTTAGCAGAAAAGCATCCAGAGATTGTAGTTGAGTTTTTGAGAGAATATGAAAAATCGATCAATTGGGTAAATGAAAATCCAAAAGAAGCAGGTGTACTGCTTGAAAAGCACAACACAGGTATGAAAGCAAAACTGGCCGAAAAAGCTATTCCATACTGCAATATAAAGTATATGGATGCGATTGCAGCAAAACCTGTGCTTGAAGAATACTACTCTATACTTCATGGTTTTGCGCCAGAGAGCATAGGAGGAAAACTGCCGGATGAAGGGTTCTACTTTAAGAAATAGCTTAATTACCTTAATTGCAGTATTATTCTTTTTAACAGTTTGGAAAATTGCGGCAATGTTGATAGGGGCAGAGATTATCCTGCCCCATCCTGAAACTACCTTTAAGTACTTGTTTGATGTAGTACGATCAGATGAATTTTTACAATCTTTAATTTCCACATTGGCAAGAGGTATGACGGGTTTTGTATTTGCATCGTGCCTAGGCATTTTAGTTGGTTTTATTGCGGGATTCAGTAAAACTGTTTTTTTTTTTTATGTCAACCTTTTATAGTGTTGATAAGATCAACTCCTACCATGTCGATAATACTCCTGGCGCTTATATGGTTTGGTTCTGAACTGGTGCCTGTATTTGTAGTTTTTTTAATAGCATTTCCTATCATGGCTATAAACGTGATAGAAGGTGTAAAGAACATAGACGTAAAGCTTTTAGAAATGGCTAAAGTGTATAACATAAGGTTTGTGAAAAGGGTAAAAGACATATACTTTCCATCTATTTTGCCATATATGATAGCAGGCACTTCAAATGCCTTGGGGATAGGCTGGAAAGTAGCCATATCTGCAGAAGTACTAAGCCATCCAGCCTTTGGAGTTGGTACAGAATTATATGAAGCTAAGATATTTCTAGAGACAGGCATGGTATTTGCATGGACATTGGTGGCTATAATTGTGGGCTTTATGTTAGAAAAGCTTTTGCGCATTTTAGAGAGAAAACTGCAGCCGTGGAAGGAATTGTAGTGTTTTTTTAGTTGAATACTTTTAAGGGTTATGGAAATAAATTTAATTAACAAAGGAAGCTTAAATAGATTATTATTTTGCCCGCTGTTATGTTAATTATATTAAATTTATGTTAAAATAACCTTAATAAGCAAATAATTACCGAAAAAAATCTTTGAGCTTAAAGTTGCATTACATTACAAAAGGAGTTGGTGTTAACGATGAATATCAATGTAAGAGGTAAAAATGTAGAAGTAACACCGGCGCTTAAGAGCTATGTTGAAAAGAGGGTAGGGAAGTTAAAGAGATTTTTTGATGGATTAGGAGATGCTGAAGTAAAATTAGAAATTAAAAAGAACAGACATAAAGTAGAAGTTACTATACCAGTAAATGGTATGATTTTAAGAGGAGAAGAAGCTACAGCTGATATGTATGCATCTGTTGACTTAGTAGTTGAAAAGTTAGAGAGGCAAATAGAAAGATACAAAGGCAAGTTGTATGAAAAGAAAGCTAGAGCTGCAAGTGCTATAAAAGCACCTGAGCCTTTGGAAAAAGATAAAAGTGAAGAAGATAAATTTAAAATAGTTAAAACGAAGAGATTTGCTATAAAACCGATGGCAGTAGAGGAAGCGGTTATGCAGATGAATTTGTTGGGACATAATTTCTTTGTATTTATGAATGCTGAAACGGAGCAAGTAAACGTAGTATATGTGAGAAAAGATGGAAACTACGGCTTGATAGAGCCAACTTTTTGATAAACTTGCAGCTGTTTTATATAAGTGATAAAATAACTTTGATTGTATTTTTTTAAAGTTAAGGAACCTAAAGCAAAGGTTCCTTAATTTAATGTGAGGTGTATGTTTGTTGATTAGTTTTTTAAAAAAGCTGTTTGATGATAACGCTAGAGAAATAAAGCGTTTGGAACGTACAGTGGCGGATATAAATGAGATTGAACCTAAAATCAGTTCGCTATCGGACGACGAACTCAAGGCTAAAACCATGGAGTTTAAAGAAAGGCATAAAAATGGAGAAACGTTAGATGACATTTTGCCTGAAGCTTTTGCTGTGGTAAGAGAAGCATCAAAGCGTGTGCTTGGCATGAGACACTTTGATGTACAGCTTATGGGTGGAATTGTGTTGCATCAAGGGCGCATTGCAGAGATGAAGACCGGTGAAGGTAAAACGTTGGTAGCCACATTGCCTGCTTATTTAAATGCGCTTACAGGCAAAGGTGTACATATAGTTACAGTGAACGATTATCTGGCAAAAAGGGACAGCGAATGGATGGGCAGGATTTATGAATTTTTGGGAATGTCAGTAGGTCTCATAGTGCATGGGCTGGAGCCAAGCGAGAGGCGGGAAGCGTACCAGTGCGATATCACTTATGGTACCAATAATGAATTTGGATTTGATTATTTAAGGGATAATATGGCGTTACATAAAGAACAGTTGGTGCAGCGAGATATCAATTATGCAATAGTGGACGAGGTAGACAGCATTTTAATAGATGAGGCGAGAACGCCGCTTATAATTTCAGGGCAGGCTGATAAACCTACTGATATATATTACAGAGTAGACCGAGTTGTGTCCAAACTTGAGCCTGAAAAAGATTACACGGTGGATGAAAAAGCAAAGACAGTTACGTTAACAGAAGAAGGCGTTGAAAAGGTTGAAAAGCTCTTAGGAGTTGATAATTTATACGACGATGAAAATATGACGCTAAATCATCACGTGAATATGGCGCTGAAGGCACATGTGCTTATGAAACGCGATCGCGATTATGTAGTCAAAGATGGTCAAGTCATTATAGTGGATGAATTCACAGGGAGGCTCATGTATGGACGCCGTTTCAGCGATGGGCTACATCAGGCTATTGAAGCTAAAGAAGGCGTTAGGATAGAAAGAGAGTCGCAGACACTGGCGACCATTACGTTTCAGAATTATTTTAGAATGTACAAAAAGCTTGCAGGTATGACAGGTACTGCTAAGACTGAAGAAGATGAGTTTAGGGGCATTTATGGTTTAGATGTGGTAGTAATTCCTACGCATAAGCCGATGATAAGGCAGGACTTACCAGATGTTATTTATAAAACTGAAAAAGCAAAATTTAAAGCTGTTGTTGATGAAATTGAGAAAAGGCACAAAAAGAGGCAACCTGTGCTTGTAGGAACGGTGTCCATTGAAAAATCTGAAATTCTTTCAAAGATGTTAAAGAAAAAGGGCATACCCCATCAGGTGCTGAATGCCAAGTACCATGAAAAAGAAGCGGAGATTATAGCACAAGCAGGACAGCCCGGTGCTGTTACCATTGCAACTAATATGGCTGGGCGCGGTACCGACATTTTGCTGGGAGGAAATCCAGAGTTTTTAGCACAGGCAGAACTTAAGAAAAAAGTTAAAGGCAAGGATATTTCTGTGACGGAGTTGCCGGAATACAAAGATGTGCTTCAAAAATACAAAAAGATTGTAGAGGAAAACAGAAAGAAAGTAGTGGAGCTAGGCGGACTTCATATAATAGGTACCGAACGGCATGAAAGCAGGCGCATAGATAACCAGCTTCGCGGTCGTGCTGGACGACAAGGGGATCCAGGATCGAGCCAGTTTTATGTTTCGTTGGAAGACGACTTGATGCGGATTTTTGGATCTGAAAATATAAGCGGTATAATGGAAAAGCTTGGGTTAGATGAGGATACTCCTATTGAACACAAGATGGTTAGCAAGGCTATAGAATCTGCACAGAAAAAAGTTGAATCGAGGAACTTCAGCATCAGAAAGCATATATTGCAATTCGATGATGTGATGAATCAACAAAGGGAACTCATATACAAGCAGCGCAAGAAAGTGCTCATGGGTGAAGATATGAAAGAACACATAAAAGAGATGATAACTGAAACTGTTAAGAAAATTGTTGATACTTATTGCCCCAAAGGCGTTTATCCCGAAGAATGGGATAAAGAGGGTTTGATAAAACACATAAAGCAGATTTTGCCCATTGAAGTTGCAGCAGAGGATATAGCTGATCCTGATGTGGAGCAAGATGAAGTTGCTGAACTGCTCACTAAAAAGGCTTTAGAAGCATATGAAAAGCGGGAGCAGGAGATAGGTGAAGAGAAATTAAGAGAGATAGAGCGAATTATCATATTGAAAGTTGTAGATGAAAAGTGGATGGAACACTTGGACGCGATGGATCAATTGCGTGAGGGCATTGGGCTTCGCGGTTATGGACAAAAAGATCCTGTTATGGAGTATAAGTTTGAAGGTTATGAGATGTTTCAAAATATGATCGATAGCATCAGAGAAGATGTTGTGAGATATGTTTTTCGTGTGAATGTAATAGAAACTCCTAAAGTAGATCAGCTTAGAAATATAGTGGAAAATAAATATCAGGAGCAACAAACAAGAAGACCTGTGCGTCGTGAACCTAAAGTTGGGAGAAATGATCCCTGCCCGTGCGGCAGCGGTAAAAAATACAAAAAGTGTTGTGGTATGAAAAAAGCAACTGCGGTTTGAGAAAAAGTTAAAAGGTAAAAAGGTTAAAAGACAAAAAGGTTAAGAGATGAAGAGGTTGATTTGTTACAAAATGCAGGAGGAGGATGTTGAAGTTATGCAACAGGAATTTCAAGACTTTAAACATGAATTACCTGAACTCAAAAAACGCTTAAAAGATTTGAGGGTTTCTCTTTGACGTAGGCAAAAAGCAACAGCAGATAGAAAAGATAGAAAAAGAAATGCTAAAACCGGATTTTTGGAATGATGAGAAGAACAAAAATTTGATGAAAAAGCTTACTCAGCTTAAAGAAGAACTGGCAAGCCTTAAGAAGTTGGAACAGCAGTTAGAGGATATAGAAGTGCTCATAGAGATATATGAAGATGAACACGATTTAAGCACATTAAAAGAGATACGCAAAGAGCACGCGGGTTTTTTGAAGCGCTTAGAGAAAATGGAACTTGATGTTTTAATGACAGGTAAATATGACCGTCAAAGTGCGATAATAACTCTACATGCAGGAGCTGGTGGAACTGAATCGCAGGATTGGGTTGAGATGCTTTTGCGCATGTATGTTCGCTGGGCAGAGCGGCAAAATTATAAGGTATCAATACTCGATACGCTGCCGGGCGATGAGGCTGGAATAAAGAGCGTTACAGTGGAAATAGACGGTCCTTGTGCATTTGGATATTTGCAGTCGGAAAAGGGCGTTCATCGTTTGGTGAGAATATCTCCTTTTGATGCAGCTGGCAGAAGACACACTTCATTTGCGTCAGTTGATGTTATGCCGCAAGCAGAGGAGGATATAGACATAGAAATTAAAAGCGAGGACTTAAAGATCGACACTTTTCGTGCAGGTGGAGCAGGTGGACAGCATGTCAACAAAACTGATTCAGCTGTTCGGATTACGCACATTCCTACAGGAATTGTAGTTTCCTGTCAAAACGAACGTTCGCAGTTGGCTAACAAAAACACAGCGATGAAAATGTTGAAAGCTAAGCTTTTGGATTTGGAACTCAAAAAAAAGGAACAGGAGCTAGCAGAGATAAGAGGAGAGTTACAGGAAATTGCATGGGGGAGTCAGATACGCTCTTATGTCTTTCATCCATACAAATTGGTTAAAGATCACCGTACAAATGTCGAAGTAGGAAGTGTGGATCAAGTTATGGATGGCGATATTGATGTATTTATAAGTGCTTATCTGAAAGAAAAAGCAAAGGGAAATTTGAAGAAAATTTGTTGAAAAATGAAAGGCAAGGGTACACAATTATTGTATTATGCATGCAAGTATGGAGGTTTTAATTTGCTGAAGATTTTAATGCTTTATTTTGGCGTATTGATTGGTGTTATTATTACTGGATTAGGGCTCAACTTGTTTCTAATACCTAATAAAATCGCTGCTGGTGGGTTAAGCGGTATTGCTACTATTTTGTATTATGTAATTCATACACCAGTGGGCCTTACGATGCTGGCTTTAAATGTGCCTTTGTTTATTTGGGCTGCTATACGTTTAGGTTGGTCTTTTATAGTTTCATCTCTGTTTGGGACAATCATGTTAACAGTAGTTATTGATGCTACAGCACCTTTTTTACCAGTGCCTACAAAAGATTTGCTGCTTGCAAGTATATTTGGTGGAGTGGTTACAGGGCTAGGACTGGGTATAGTTTTTAGATGTCAGGGGTCAACTGGTGGCACTACTATTTTAGCAGCTATTTTGCGTTCCTATACAGGAATGAACATTGGTCAGCTTCTGTTTTTAGTAGATGTTGCTATAGTGATAGCTGCGGGAGTTGTGTTTAAGTCGTGGGAGCTTGCGATGTATGCTACCATAACTATTTTTATCGGCAGCTGGGTTATTGACGTGGTGCAGCAAGGACTTTATTATGCGAAAGCTTTTATGATTGTGACCAGCGAACCTGAAAAGGTAGCACATGCTATTTTGACAGAAATGGATAGAGGAGCTACTGCATGGCAAGCAAAAGGGATGTTTACAGGATATGAAAAGAGCGTTCTGTTGTCTGTTGTGCAGCAAAGTGAGGTTGCAAAGTTAAAAAATATAATTTATAAGGCAGACCCCAAGGCTTTTGTTATAATGATGGATGCGCGCGAGGTGCTTGGGGAAGGTTTTAAGCCCATACAAAGCGAAACCAAAGCATGAGATCAGTGTGAATTATTTTAATGAAGGAGATGAATTTATTTTATTATTTATGGAAAAAGCAGAAAAAGTGAAATTTTTAAAAGAAAAAGCTAAAGTTATACGCAGACATATTGTCAAGATGTTGGGGGAAGCAGGTTCAGGGCACCCGGGAGGATCGCTGTCAGCTGCAGATATTGTTGCTGTGCTTTATTTCGATGTTATGAATATACGTCCTGATGATCCTCATTGGCCAGAGCGCGATCGCTTTGTTCTCAGCAAAGGACATGCAGCGCCGGTTTTGTATGCAGCGCTTGCTGAGAGGGGTTATTTCGATGTGTCGGAGCTATCAACGCTTAGAAAGTTTAAAAGCAGGTTGCAGGGGCATCCCGATATGAAGAAACTGCCAGGTGTGGAGATGTCCACAGGATCTTTAGGGCAAGGGCTGTCAGTTGCTAATGGTATGGCACTGGCTGCAAAGATTGACAATAAAAAATTCAGAGTTTATGTGTTGATTGGAGATGGAGAAATACAAGAAGGTCAAATTTGGGAAGCTGCTATGGCGGCTGCTCATTATAAGTTAGATAATGTTACAGCGTTTTTGGATTACAATGGGTTGCAGATAGATGGCTGTACGAAAGATGTGATGTGCATAGAACCTGTTGCTGATAAGTGGATTGCGTTTGGGTGGAATGTAATTGAAATAGACGGCAATGATATTGAGCAAGTGTTGAATGCTATTGAAGATGCAAAAAAAGTATCAGGTAAGCCGACTATGATAATTGCTAAAACGATAAAAGGAAAAGGCGTATCGTACATGGAGAACAATCCAGATTGGCACGGCAAAGCTCCAAAGGCTGAAGAAGTGGAAAAAGCGCTTGAAGAACTTTTATAAATGTTTCAGGGAGGATTATATAAGTGGATAAGAAAATAGCAACAAGAGAAGCATATGGTAAAGTACTTGTGGAGATTGGTGAAACTAATAAAGATGTTGTTGTATTAGATGCAGACTTGTCTAAATCTACTAAAACTTATGAATTCAGCTGCAAATTTCCAGAAAGGTTTTTCAACATGGGTGTGGCAGAAGCAAACATGATAGCTACTGCAGCTGGGCTTGCGACAGCTGGCAAGGTGCCTTTTTGCAGTACTTTTGCAGTGTTTGCTACTGGAAGAGCTTTTGATCAAATAAGAAATAGCGTTGCATACCCAAAATTGAATGTTAAAATTGCAGCTACTCATGCGGGAGTTACAGTGGGTGAAGATGGGGGTTCTCATCAATCCATTGAAGATATTGCTTTAATTAGAGCTTTACCAGGATTTACAGTTTTTGTTCCTGCTGATGCAATAGAAACCAGAGAAGCAATAAAAGCAGCACTGGAAATAAATGGTCCTGTGTATATTCGTTTGGGAAAGTTGGCTGTACCGGTAATACATGATAGTGATTTTAAATTTGTACCAGGCAAAGCTTTGGAGTTGAGAGATGGCAGTGATGTTGCAATAATAGCAACAGGTCTTATGGTATCTTTGGCTTTAGAAGCAGCAGATATTTTGTTGAAGGACAATATTAAAGCCACTGTGCTTGATGTACATACGATAAAACCGCTGGATGTTGAAACCATCGTATCCGTTGCAATCAAAACTGGTGCAGTTGTTACAGCAGAGGAACATAATGTTATTGGAGGACTTGGAAGTGCAGTAGCTGAAGCCTTGTGTGAACACAATCCTGTACCTTTAAAGCGAATTGGTATACAGGATGTGTTTGGAGAGTCAGGCAAGCCTGTGGAATTGCTAAAGCATTTTGGTCTCACTGCCGAAGACATAGTAAATGCAGTGTATGAGGTGTTAAAGAAGAAATCAAAAAATATGTAAAGACCTTTTACATTATTAGTAAAATCAATTAGCTTAAAATTTCATGATTTGTTTTTAAGCTTTACTAAGTCAGAGACATATATAAATTCTATGCCTTTTTTATTTAATATGGGATAAACTGATTTTATTGCTTGTGCTGTAGCAAGGCCGCCTTCTGCACCAACGTGACCGATACCAATAGCTATGCCGTTTTTTATTGCTATATTGCCGAGTTTAAGCAACTGTTTTTGTCTTTGTACAGCGTTATTTCCAAAGTCATCTATAATCAGTACAATAAAACCTTTAACTGATACATCATTTTGTAAGATAAGGGCATTAAAACTACTTATGTGATCGATAAGTCCGAATGTTGACTAGTGTTTTGTGAGTTCCTTATCCAACTTAGATATTGATATTAACACTTTAGCAACTGCGCGATATAACTCTGGCGGTATTTCTACGCCTATTCCTAGCTTTGACAACGATTCTGCTAGTATTTTGTCATGGTAAATAGGTACATTGTGTTCTTCGGCTATTTTTATGATTTTATTCGCTATTTCGCCACGGCCTGATGCGGCTACTTTTGGTGCGCTGTGTTCTTTGGCATCGTATTTTAGTGCAACAGCTATTCTACGAGTGTTTTTCACGCGGTATTACACCTTCCAATTTTTAATATTTTTATTTAGTTCAGTAAAATCGATATTGCTGTAAGAATCAGTGCTTGATCTCATTTTACAATTTAAACTTATTTCTTGATATCCTGATTCTCTGAGAGCATTTTTGATACTCTTTAAACTGTTATTTATTTTGTCATATGCTTCTTTATCTTCAACAAAAAACTGCACTTTTATGGCAGCAAAGCCATAGCATTCAATATTTATCCACATAGAGCCCATGTTTTCTGTATCCAGCTTTATAAATAAGCTGTGGTTGTTGGAAGTGTGGGCATCTTTTTCCTTTAAATCTTGTTTTATTAAAAAGACTGCTGATTTAAAAATATTGCTCTTAAGCGGCAAAGGCAAATAATGAGTTTCTTGATTAGTGCTGTTTGCAATTTGTTGATTTTGTCTAACAGTATTTTCTTTTGGGGTGCTTTCTGCTACCAATTTATCATTTGCGTCTGCAATTTTCAGTGCAACAGTTTTATCGTTTACGCTTTTTTTATTTTGTTTTGGAACATTTTGCTGATATAATTTTGATAAGAGAAGTTCTGGTAAATTTAATATTTTCATAATTTTACCACCATGTGTTTTTTAAATTTTTATTGTTTTAAATTAGTAGTGAATTTTTTGTTCTTCTAAATAGTATCGGATTATTTAATATTAAATTTAGTTTTTTATTATTTTTTATATTGAGGTGATATGAGGTGAGCGTTGTATTTTGTGGGGTTGTACCGCATCCGCCTATAATGGTACCTGAAGTAGGAGGAAGAGAGGTAGAAAAGGTAAGAGATACAATTGATGCAATGTTTGAGCTTGCAAAGCGAATAAAAACGACAGCTGCGGATACTTTGGTATTTATTTCTCCGCACAGCTCGGCATTCAGAGATGCTATTGCGCTGAATTGTAGCAGCCGTTTGACTGGAAGTTTAGCAAACTTTAGAGCAAGCAGTGTGAGGTTTGAGTATGAAAACGATAAGGAGCTTGTCGATGAAATTATAAAGTTATGCGAAGTGGAAGGAATCAGCACAATAAAACTAGATGACAGTATTGCCATGAGATTTGACATAAATCTATCGCTCGATCATGGAGTAATGGTACCGCTTTATTTTTTGAAAGAAGAAGGAATAAATTTGCCGCTGGTTGTTATATCGGTGGCCATGTTGCCTTTAGATGAACTTTATAAGTTTGGCATGATTATCGAAAAAGCATCGAATGCTTTGGGGCGCCGTGTAGCGCTGCTGGCAAGTGGGGATTTATCTCATAGATTAAAACCCGGCGCACCTGCTGGTTATGATCCTGTTGGTGCTGAATTTGACCAAAGAATCATTGACTGCTTAAAAGAAGCAAATGCAAAAGAACTCATGTCGCTGCCAAGAGATCTCGTTGAGAGAGCAGGTGAATGTGGGTATAGGCCTATAATAATGATGATGGGGGCACTTCACGGAAAAAAAGTAAAGCCCGAGGTGCTTTCGTATGAGGCGCCTTTTGGAGTTGGTTATGTGGTAGCTTCTTTTGAAATTGAGGACGAGACAAGTTGTTCAGTTTGCAGCAGAGGCATAGTAGAGAGTGAAAATGGTTCTTGTTATGAAAGCAACAAAAACTTTATAGTAAATATTGCCCGAAAAGCGCTTGAGAGCTATGTGTTAGGTAAAAAAGAAGAATTAGAACAGCTATTAAACTTGAAGGATATACCTGAGGAATTTAAGCGAAGGGCAGGAACGTTTGTATCAATAAAAAAGAATGGAAAGCTGCGCGGCTGCATAGGCACTGTTTTTCCACAGCGTATGAACATTGTAGAAGAAGTGATTCATAATGCTATAAGCGCAGGGGTCAATGATCCTAGATTTTATCCTGTGAAGCCGGAAGAGTTGGACGAACTTGAATATTCTGTAGATGTATTAGGTGAGCCTGAAGCAATTTCCAGCATAGAAGAGCTTGACCCTAAAAAATACGGCGTAATAGTAACAAGCGGAGCAAAGAGAGGTTTGCTTTTGCCGGATCTTGAAGGGATAAACACCCCAGAAGAACAGGTGTATATAGCTATGCAAAAAGCAGGCATTTCTCCAGGGGGAAAAATATCATTGGAAAGGTTTGAAGTTAAAAGGTATAAAGAAAAGTAAAATAATAAAAAAGTAAAAAAGTAAAAAAGTAAAAAAGTAAAAAAGTGTTAGTGGGGGTATGGTTTTGAAATGAGAAGTTGAAAAAAATTACAGACGAAATGGTTAAAATTAAAATTATTTATAAAAGCTTTATTGAGAGTTTGATACTATCAAAAAGAGTCAAGTAAAGAGGTAGAGTTTAGACGTTGGGGGTTAAAAAGTAATGAAAGAAGCTATGTTTTGGCATGTAAAGGACAAAGAGAAAAAAATTGTAGCATGTGAGCTGTGTCCCAAGCGATGTATCATACGTCAGGGAGAAACTGGGTTTTGTCGGGTGCGCAAAAATTTAGATGGCAAGCTATACACTCTGAACTTTGGACGACTTGCAGCTCACGCTATGGATCCCATTGAAAAAAAACCGCTTTATCATTACTATCCGGGCAAGTATATACTATCAATAGGCACATTTGGATGCAACTTGCGCTGTGGGTTTTGCCAGAACTGGACTATTGCGCATGGTAACCCGGATACGCTTGAGGTAACGCCTGAAGACATTGTAAACGCTGCTGTAAATCAGGAAGTGTATCCTAACATAGGGATTGCTTATACCTATTCTGAACCAACTGTTTGGTATGAGTTTGTTTACCAAACTGCAAAACTTGCAAAACAAAAAAGATTAAAAAATGTGCTGGTTACCAATGGTTATATAAATGAAGAACCTTTAAGAGAGCTGTTGCCATTTGTAGATGCTTTAAACATCGATGTAAAAGCATTTACAGATAAATTTTACAAAAGAAATTGCGTAGGCGAATTAAAGCCGGTTTTGCGCTCTGTGAAGATAGCATTTGAGTATGGCTGTCATATTGAGCTCACCACCCTTTTGATACCAGGATTAAATGACGATGAAAATGAAATACGTGAACTTGCAGACTGGATTGCTTCCATGAGCAAAGACATTCCACTTCATTTTTCGCGCTACATGCCAAATTTTTTGTTTAAAATAGAGTCTACACCACCTGAAACTCTGTTCAACGCGCAAAAGATAGCACTTGAAAAGCTCAATTATGTGTACATAGGCAACTTAGGAGATCCAAGGGGACTTAACACTTACTGCTCGCGATGTAAAAAAATTCTTGTAAATCGTTCTTGGTATAATGGGAAAGTGGTAGGAATTGATGAAAATGGAAGATGTAAACATTGTGGAGAGAGTATACCTATTTTTATTTCTTGAAACAGGTAGTATAAGTAAATTATATGATATTAATTTTCGTACTCAAATATTGTCGACCTCCAGTAGCGCAAAATCCCTAAGGGGTAGACAAACGATGAGAATAGCAGTGTGTAATTAAGCATAAGCGAGAATATAAGACATATTTAAAATTTTAAAACTGCAAAAATTAGCCCTTGACAGCTTTTGAGAAATATTTTATACTATAATAAAGCTTTGATACTATTGAACTTTAATGGGTTTTTAGCCTACCTATAAGGGATTGAAACGCGGCACTGTCGCGAGG
>JAJOKN010000034.1:0-485 GCA_021129815.1 Desulfotomaculum sp.
TACTGCCAAGCAACGCTTCTGCATCTATATCTATTCCTCCAAAAATCTTAGTTACAGGCATGAGCAAAATCGCTGCTAGCGTTTCAGCAAGCGTGCTTTTACCTGACCCCCTAGGCCCTATCAAAAGAGGTGCTTCCCATTTTTCTCCTTTCTCTCCATACAACAACGCTGCTGCTGCTCTGATGAGCTCCTTGCCGCTAGGAATATACCTGGGTATTGGCACCCGCTTTAGCTGTTCTGAATCCAGGCTGTTGATCTGCCTGCTTCTAAATTTCATTATCTTCTTCAACAGCTCATCTGGAAAGTTATATTTTTTTAACCAGTCTTCACTTTCCAGTTCAAAAAAGTTTTGAATTTTTGCATTTCCCATAAAACATCAACCTCCATAGATATAAGCTAAGACAAAATTGTAAAATTATCGAACTTATTCGTTAAATAAATTATCAATTAAATTATATCATAAATCATTATTATTATCACTTAAG
>JAJOKN010000034.1:495-11752 GCA_021129815.1 Desulfotomaculum sp.
TGTGGTTTTTTGTTAATTTTATCAGAAAGGGGTGTGTTTTTTTATTTTTTCCTACAACAATTTTACACTGTCTCCACTTTATTAATGTCTGTCCTGAATCAATTTATCTCTGTAACGGCTCAGTCCATACTTAATAGATCTAGCGCGCACCTCACCAATGCCCTCAACCTCGTCTAAATCTTCAATGTCAGCATTTAAAATATTAGGCAATATCCCAAATTTTGACACTAAATTTTCGATAACAGGTATTGGAAGTCTTGGTATTTTACGCAGCATTCTGTACCCCCGTGGAGTAATATTTTGATCCAGTATATTTTGGTTTCCTGAATATCCCAAAGCACGGCTTATCAATAACAGATCTAAAAGATCTTCTGATGGCCATTCGCTTATTATGTTTAAAATTTCTTCTGGTGTCTTTTCTTCATCAATCGAATAATCCTGTATTACTAGCAGTCCTTCCTCTTTGACACCTGCTAGCAACTCATCCAACTGCATCGCAATCATACGTCCATCTGTTCCAAGTTCGCTTATGTAATATTCAATTTCTTTTACTACCCTTAATACCATCTCCACCCTTTGAACCGCTTTAGCTACATCATAAAGTGTTACTGCATTTTCAAATTCCAATATAGATAATTCCTGCATTACCTCATCTAGAGCAAAGCGGTATTTTTCAAGTGTTTGAATGGCCTGATTAGCTTTTGTCAATATCATTTCAACATCCCTTAAAACATACTTAAATGTGCCAGTATACAGAGTAATAATTTCACGTCGTTGTGATATAGAAATAACAATTGCACCTGTTTGCTTGGATACTCTTTCAGCAGTTCTATGACGAATTCCTGTCTCAGATGATGGAATAATAGAATCAGGTGTCAATTGCACATTAGCTGCTATGATCTTCTTTGCATCTTCTGTGAGAATAATCGCACCATCCATTTTTGCTAATTCATACAATGCTGCTGGCGTAAAAGCAGCATTAATTTCAAATCCCCCTTCAACTATTTCCATCACTTCAGGTTTATCGCTAAGCACTATCAGCGCACCTGTTCCTGCCCTCAATATATTTTCCAGTCCTTCTCTTAAAGAAGTACCAGGCGCAACCTTGCGCAGCAATTTCAACAGTTGTTCTCTATTCTCTTTTCCAACACCCTGTTCTGAAGCAGAATCTTTAGAACTCACATTTTCTCTCCTTTTCAATTTGTCTTTAAAGCAACCTCCAAAGCATGTTTTAACGTGTCAGCAGTATAAATGTCCATATCACACTCTAAAAGTTTATCTATATTCATGCTTGGTATTAACGCCTTTTTAATCCCCATTTTACAAGCTTCTTTAAGTCGTCTTTGTATTGCACTTACCTGCCTTATTTCGCCTGTAAGACCGATTTCTCCTATAACTACCATATTATCCAGAACAGGCTTGTCTTTAAAGCTAGACGCAAGCGCTGTTGCTATTGCCAAATCAACTGCTGGTTCCAACAGCTTTACTCCACCTACAACATTTACATAAGCATCAAAACTCGCTATATTAAGCCCTACTCGTTTTTCTAAAACTGCCATTATCAACGCTACCCTGTTTTGATCAACCCCAGCTGTCATTCTTCGCGGCATACCAAAAGATGTAGGTGTTACTAAAGCTTGTATTTCAACAAGGATAGGTCGTGTTCCTTCAATGCTAGCAACTATAACAGATCCCGGTACATCAAATTTATTTTGTTCTATAAAAACTGAAGAAGGATTTAGCACCTCTTTTAAGCCGCTATCACACATTTCAAATATTCCAACTTCATTGGTAGAACCAAATCTATTCTTTACTGTTCTCAATATTCGAAATGACTGATGCCTTTCTCCTTCAAAATACAAAACAGTATCAACCATATGTTCCAATATTTTTGGACCAGCTAACGTGCCTTCTTTTGTAACATGTCCGATTATAAATATACATGTGCCGTATTTCTTAGCATAATGCATAAGCCTAATCGTTGTTTCTCTAATCTGAACTATACTGCCTGGTACTGAATTAATATCTCTACACGTCATTGTCTGTATCGAATCTATTATAACAGCTTTAGGAGAAATATTTTTTAGATGACTCAATATTGCTTCTATATCTGTTTCACAAACTATATATAAATTAGTTGCATCTATGTGCAGCCTTTTCGATCTTATGCCAATTTGAGCAAGCGATTCCTCTCCAGAAATGTAAATGACTTTGTTTTGTTTGCTAAGAGATGCCGCTACTTGAAGTAAAAGAGTTGATTTGCCGATCCCCGGGTCTCCCCCTATTAAAACTAACGACCCAGGCACCGCTCCTCCTCCTAAAACACGGTCAAATTCTGATATTCCAGTAACATGTCTTCTTTGTTCAGAAAAAGCTAAATCCGAAATAAGCACAGGTTGATTTAAGGCACTATTATCCAAAACTGTATGCTTTGTAAACATTTGCTCTTCAGTAAAAGTATTCCACGAATTGCATACAGGGCACTTACCAAGCCATTTTGGAGATTTATTGCCACATTCTTGACATACAAAAACCTTTTTAACTTTTATAAAAACCACTTCTTTATCACAAATATTTTTGGTGTTCATTGTCTTTATGTCAACAGCATTTAATCTGCTGCCATCATCAAGTTCTCAGTAGCGCCTACACTGGGTATATCTAAATGAATTCTCGCACCGCGCAACCCTTTAACAGCCCTTGCTGCAATATATCCAAATTTTTCTTCTATGCTTACTCCTTAATTTATTACCACCTGTAATCAAAAATTTTTGATAATATTTTTTCACAGCATACACCTCCAGGTATGCTAGCCCAGCACACGCACTTCTAACTGGAGGTCAATATCAAATTTGCTTTTAACTTTATCTTTTATGATATTTATAAGTGTAACTACATCTTTCGCAGTTGCACCTCCTAAATTGACAATCCAATTAGCATGTTTTTCAGATACCAAAGCATTGCCTGCTCTCAAACCTTTACATCCTGCAAGCTCAATGAGTTTCCCTGCTGAATTTCCCGGCGGATTTTCAAATATACTTCCTGCACTAGGATATCCTCTTGGTTGAGTTAATCTTCGTTTAACTATATATTTCTTCATCTGTTCTTTTATAAACATTTCATCGGCATGCGCAAGATTAAAGATAGCTTCCAAAACTATCCCTATTTTCTTTTCTCTAAGTATACTGCTTCGATAAGTAAAATTCATTTGCTCTTTGGAAAATTCTAAAATCTCACCAGTATAACTCAACACCTTTACACGCTCAGTCACTTCTCCAATTGAAAATCCATATGCACCTGCATTCATAATTATCGCTCCACCAACACTACCCGGAATGCCAACTGCCCATTCTAATCCACCAAGTTCATACTTCATAGCTTTTAACGAAACTGCCGCTAACAAACTGCTTGCTCCTGCTTTAATAGTATTTCCATCTACCTTTATATAATCAAATCCCCTATCCAACTTTATAACAATTCCACATATGCCTCTATCTTTGACCAGCAAATTTGTACCCTTACCTACTATAGTAAGCGGAATGTTATACTCTTTTGCCAACATAACACAACGCTTAAGAGCTGATACATCTTTAGGTTTAATAAAATACTCTGCAGGTCCTCCTATGCGCAAGCTGGTATGATTTTTCATTGGTTCATTAACTGATAATTCACCATTTTGTTTTAAAGCTTCTAAAAAAGATTTTTTCACTTAACATCCTACTCCAAAATTCAAACTATTTTCAATAAATTTATCTTTAACATGTTTATGAGTTCTACACCACACTTTCTTACATCACCCGCCCCCATCGTTAAAACAATATCTTTGGGTTGTACAATGCCCATTAAGTATCTAGCTATATCAGATAAGTTCTCTATATACAATACTTCACCAGATTTTTTGTATTTTTGAACAACATCAAAAATAAGCTTTGTGCTCACTCCTTCAATAGGCTTTTCACCTGCACTATAAATATCGCTAATAATAACCACATCAGCATCTAAAAGAGCCTTACCAAAACGTTCGTACAAGTGTTTAGTCCTAGTATAACGGTGCGGTTGAAAAACAGCTATAATCCTCGAATTAGTCTGCCGCGCTGCTTTCAATGTAGCTTTAATTTCGGTAGGATGATGCGCATAATCATCTATAACTTTAATTCCATTTATCTCACCCAACAACTGGTATCTGCGTCGCGCTCCTTTAAAACCAGCTAAAGCTTTTGCAATAGTTTTAAAATCTATACCAATATTCATTGACAACGCAGTTGCAGCCAAAGCATTCAACAAGTTATGTATGCCGGGTACTGAAAGTTCTATTTTTCCAATATATTTGCCTTCTTTGTATACATCTGCACTATTTACACTACAATTTAGAGATAAGTTCTTAAGCCTGTAACACGCGCTATCACTCATGCCATATGTAACTACAGGAGCTTTAGCTTCTTTAATGATCTTTTGAATATTAGGATCATCATAAAATAAAACCGCAAGTCCTTTGGGATCTACCTGACAAAGAAATTGTTTAAAAGCTGCTATAACATTATCGATAGTTTTATAGTAATCCATGTGATCGTCTTCTATGTTGGTTATAATCGACACGTGAGGATTTAAAAGTAAAAATGAACCATCGCTTTCATCTGCTTCCGCGATCAAATACTCGCCTTTGCCTTTTTTGGCATTCCCTCCAATGCAATCAAGTTCACTGCCGATGATAACAGTAGGGTCATAACCTGATTTTTCCGTTATCAGCGCTAACATAGATGTAGTAGTTGTTTTTCCATGCGATCCTGTTACCGCAATCCCTTTTGAGTTATTCATCAATATCGCAAGCGCCTCACCCCTGTGAATAACAGGTATCCCACGTTTTCTTGCTTCTACCACCTCTGGATTATTTTTTGGAATGGCTGTTGATACAACAACCATTTTTGCTTCTCCAATATTTTTTGAATCATGCCCGATAAAGCATTTTATTCCTATAGATCTTAATTTCTCAATTACATCTGTATTTTTCAAATCGGACCCAGTAATTTCGTAACCAGATTCAGCTAATACCCGAGCAATTCCGCTCATACCAGAACCACCAATTCCTACAAAATGGATTCTATTCGGCATACTCTGCATATAGTTATCATCTCCTTAATGTTTTCACACGATTATAATTATTAGATTTATGATAAATACACTATATATTATTGCGCTTGTCTTTTGTGCTTTTAAGCCTTTATCAAGTTTTTAACTATATTTAAAATATCTTCCAAAGCCTTAGGTTTCCCTAGTTTTAAACTTGCCTTTGCCATATCTTTCATAACTTTCTTAGAGAGAAACAACTTCTCAATCTGTTCCATTAATAACTTCCCACTCAACTCAGCGTCGCGAATCACAACAGCAGCACCTTTTTTCTCTAAAATGCGAGCATTCAATTCCTGATGATTTCCCGCCGCATATGGATAAGGAATCAATATGCTTGGCAAACCCATCGCCGTTATTTCAGCAATTGTAGCAGCACCTGCACGACACACCACAAGATCGGCTACAGCCAATACCTCAGGCATGTTATAGAGATAAGGTACAATCTTTATATTTTCAATACAATCCAATTTTATACCTCTATTAACGAGTTCTTTTTTATACGCATCATACTCTGACTTTCCAGTAACATGTATCAGCTGTATTCCTTTATTGTGCTGCCAACGCTGTATCACTTCCAGCATTGCCACGTTTATACTCCGTGCCCCTTTGCTGCCGCCAAACACCAGCAGCACAGGGATTTTTGGATTTAATTTGAAGTCAAGATATGATTTTTTCTTATTAATACAAAAAATATCGGGTCTTAATGGCAGTCCTGTAACTCTCACTTTATTTTGATTCACAAAATATTTTACCGAATATTCAAAAGTTACTGCTACCAAATCTACAAATCTGGACAGAAATCTGTTAGCCATACCCGGCAAAGCATTTTGTTCATGTATTAGAGTTGGTATTCTCATAACAACTGCAGCCATTACTACAGGAACACACACATATCCACCTGTTCCAATTACTAAATCGGGTTTAAAAGATCGCAAAATATTCATCGATTGCAAAAAACCCTTACTAGATTTTAAAACAGTTTTTACAATATTAAAAGATAATTTACGATCAAAACCACATCCATCAATACTCCTAAAAAAATATCCCGCCTTAGGTACTATATCTGATTCCAACCCTTCTTTTGTGCCTACATAAAGTATATCGGATTTTTCAAAACGATTCCTGATACCTTGAGCTATAGCAAGCGCAGGGTAAATATGACCTCCTGTTCCTCCTCCGCTGATAATTACTCTCAAACACATCACTCCATACAAAAACTTTAAAAGCAAGATAAAGTTAAAAACTCTTACTTTTGAACAGTATATCTGGATATATTTAACAATATACCTACTCCTATTAAAGTAAACAAAAGAGAACTCCCTCCAAAGCTTATAAAAGGAAGTGGTGTGCCAGTTACAGGCATAGAACCAGCTACTACTCCTATGTTTATTATCGCTTCTAATACAATACCGCATGTAATTCCAGCTGCTAGCAAACTTGCAAAAGCATCTGGAGATGTTATAGCAATTTTAAATCCTCGCCAAGCAAACAACATAAATAATAATATAATGAGCGATGCTCCTGCAAACCCTAATTCCTCTCCAATTATTGCAAATATAAAATCCGTATGATTCTCTGGTAGATACAAAAACTTTTGCTTGCTCTGTCCCAAACCCACGCCAAACAAGCCACCTGAACCCAGTGCATATAATGATTGAATTATTTGATATCCCGCACCTTGAGGATCTGCTTCTGGATTTAAAAATGCTAAGAAGCGTTTTAAACGATAAGGTTCAAAATAAATAGCTGCTGCCACAGCTAAAATTCCAAGCCCACATAGTGCACTTAAGTGCAAAATTCGTGCTCCTGCAGCTAAAAACACACACATAATGGTACCACACAAAATTATAGTAGTACCTAAGTTTGGTTGTAATATTATTAACCCTGCTGCAAGTCCCATCACAATTATATAAGGCAGCAAACTGGAAAATCTTCGTATTGAATTTTGCATTTTCGAAAGTTTATAAGCCATAAAAATGATAAGGCTAGTTTTCACCAATTCAGCAGGTGCAAAAGATACAAAACCTAAATCAATCCAACGCCTAGCACCGTTGACTTCTTTTCCTATGCCAGGTATTAAAACTAATATCAATAATATGAATGCTAAAATCACAATTACTCCTGCAAACCGCTTTAATTTAAAGTAATCAAAATTCATCATTACAATCATCGCAACTATTCCAATCAAAGCCCAAAGCAATTGCTTTTCCACGAAAAAAAAGGGATTTTGAAATCGAACAATGGTTACATATTGACTGGCGCTAAACACCATAACAATGCCTATGCCTAACAATATCAGCACTGTTATAAACAAAATGAAATCCGGAGGGTTTTTTTTGGGCAACAATCTCTATCTCCCCTTATTTTTTAATTCTAAAACCAGCTGTTTAAAATATTCCCCTCTTTTCTCATAGTTCAAAAACATATCCCAGCTCGCACATGCAGGAGATAAAAGCACTACATCTCCTCTAACAGCTGCTTTATGAGCAGCTAAAACTGCACTTTTTAAATCCTCTGTAATAACAAAATCAAAAAAACCTGCCATTTCTACAGCTTTTTTTATATTTCCAGCATTTTTGCCGAACAATATCAAAAAGCGCACCTTTTCTTTTATAACTCTTGCCAGCTTTGTAAAATCACTACCCTTACTGAGTCCTCCTGCAATTAAAATAATCTTTTTATCTTCAAAAGAATTTAAAGCATGTATAGCAGCCTCTGGGTTGGTGGCTTTTGAATCATTTACATATCTAACACCATTAATTTCAGCTACTGTTTCCATACGATGAGGTGCACCTTTAAAAGAAGCTATGCTTTTAGCTATTATGCTTTGACTTATATTCATCGCACATGCGCATGCTATTGCTGCCAGAGCATTTTCTAAATTGTGCGCTCCAGGCAGCTTAAATTCTTCAATCTCAACAATTTCCTTGTATTCCTTTATATTTGCTATTATTTTACCGTCTTGTATATATACCCCTCTATCTAAAATATGCTTCCTGCTAAAAAATATCACATTTCCCTTAACCCTTTTTGCCAGCTTTGCAGTATAAACATAATCGTAATTTAAAACAGTATAATCAATAGCTCCTTGATTTTTAAATATCTTAGCCTTAGCGCTGATATAATTATCCATGCTTTTGTGCCTGTCCAAGTGATCTGGTGTAATATTCAATATCACGGAAACTTTTGGCTTAAAAAGTTCTACTGTTTCTAGCTGAAAACTAGACACCTCTAAAACTATGACATCATTTTCGCTATAATTTTCTACTTCACATATTAACGGCAAACCTATATTTCCTGCAACCAATGTATTTATGCCTGCATCGCTAAAAATTTTACCCACCAAGCTGGTAGTAGTAGTTTTGCCATTTGTGCCGGTAATTGCAATTATAGGTGATTTAGAAAACCTATATGCTAATTCCAGCTCGCCTATTACTGGTATTCCTGCCTCTTTAGCCTGTACAACTGGCAAAATTTCAAGAGGCACACCCGGACTTATCACTATCAAAGAATAACCCTCTTTAGATATATCAGGGTATTTGCCGCCAAGTGCCAAATTTACATTCATTGATTTCAGTTTCTCAAATGTTTTTTCTAACTGCAATTCAGTTTTATCATCTAAAAGCGTAACTTCAGCGCCTTTTTTAAGTAAAAACTCAGCTGCAGCTATGCCGCTTTTAGCTGCTCCAATCACTAACACTTTTTCGCCTTTTAGTTTCATGAAAGTAGCCCCTTTACACATTATACATAGCAACTAGCCCCATCAAAGCGCATACAAAGCTAAATCCCCAAAACAACATAACTACTTTTGTTTCCGATAAACCTTTGAGTTCAAAATGATGATGAAGAGGACTCATGAGAAATATGCGTCTTCCCGTAGTTTTAAAATACAATACTTGCATAATAACTGACAGCGTTTCTATCACAAACACACCGCCAATAATCACTAAAAACAGCTCATAACCAATAGTCACTGCAGCAGCTCCTACTGCTGCTCCTAAAGCCAAAGAACCTGTATCTCCCATAAACACTTTTGCAGGATGACAATTATAAACTAAAAAACCTAAACAGCCACCTGCAAGTGCTGCAAGCACTAACGCAACTCCCTCTTTATCGTACATAAGAGAAATAACAATAAGCGGCATTAAGGCTATAAAAACACTGCCTGCTGCTAATCCATCCAACCCATCTGTCAAATTCACTGCGTTGCTAGAACCCACTATTACAAGCACAGCAAAAACTAAAAACCCTAAAATACCCAAATCATATATAAGCCCATTTTCTACAAAAAAACCTGAAAAAGGTACCAAAATACTTGTACCACGTCCTAACATCATAACTACAATCCCAAACCCCATAGCTAATGCTATCTGCAATAACAGCTTTTCTTTTGCCCGCAAACCCAGTGAACGCCTTAAAGCTATTTTTATAAAATCGTCTAAAAAACCTATTATTCCAAATGCCATGATGACCAATAACAATACCAAGCCTTCTGTTTTCCCCATAAGCTCAGCATCAGAAAAGAGAAAACCAAGGCTTATAAGCACCACAGCAGTTAAAAAAAACACTCCACCCATCGTAGGTGTGCCTGTCTTCTTAAAGTGCTTAGCAGGACCATCGTCTCGAATGTTCTGACCTAAATTCAATCTCTTTAACATGGGTATAAACAGACGTCCTAAAATCACCGTCAGTATAAATGTCAAAACAAAAGCACTGCCTATGTAAATATATAAATCTTTCATTATAAACGCTCAATTCCTTTTACAATGTATTCCATATGCATTCCTCTCGACCCTTTCACTAAAACTATATCATTTAATTGTAAGATTTCTTTTAACTTAGCAACTGCACTCATATTATCTTTACAACAATATATGTTATCTTTAGTAAGTCCTGCACACTTCGCGCCAAAAGCAATATGCTCAGCCAATCTTCCAACTGTTAAAAGTACATCTATATTTTTTAAATATTCTCCAACCTCATAATGCATCTCTTGTTCTTTTTCACCCAGCTCCAGCATATCTCCCAACACTGCTACTTTCCTGCGCCCATCTCCTAGCTCAAGCAGAATATCGATAGCAGCTTTTACTGAATCAGGATTGGCATTATATGCATCATTTATAATAATAAACTTTTTATTCTTTATAATTTGAAGCCTCATAGGTGAAACTTCAACATCTAAAAGAGCTTCTTTTATTTCTTCAAGCTCAAAGCCTAATTTTAAAGCAACAGCTACAGCTGCCATTGCATTAGCAACATTGTGTCTTCCTAAAAGCGGCAAACTCATTTTCGCTTTGCCATAAGGAGTATGTGCAATAAATTCCATGAAGCCATTTTTAGCTTTAATATCAGTTGCACAGTAATCAGCATTCACTTCTACACCAAAAGTGTACACCTCCCCTCTGCAGCGCGCAGGTCGCAACATAGCTAGCTTATCAGCTGGTATCAAAGCAAATCCATTTTGAGGTACGTTTTCCAGTATTTCCCCTTTAGCCAAAGCTATATTATCAATTGAACCTAAAAGTTCTAAATGCGCAGTTCCTATGCTTGTAATCACACCAGCATTGATATCAGCAATTTTACATAAAGCATCTATCTGTTTAAAGCCCCGCATACCCATTTCAAGCACTGCATAGTCATGACTCTCATTTAGTTCCAACAAAGTGAGCGGCAATCCTATTTCGTTATTAAAATTGCCTTTATTCTTCAATACAGAATATTTTTTTCTGAGCACCGCATAAATTAAATCTTTAGTGGTAGTTTTGCCATTGCTTCCTGTTACGCCTATTATAAAAACATCATTTTCCTTTCGATTATAAGCTGCAAGCTTTGCAAGCGCTTTTAACGTATCAGACACTTTTATGATTGGAACGCTGCTTTTTAAACTCAAATCATCTTTCGATACCACCAATCCCGATGCACCTTTTTCCACTGCTTGTTCTAAAAATTCATGTGCATCGTATTTTGTCCCCCTCAAAGCAAAAAAGAGATCTCCTTTTTTAAGCGTACGCGTATCTATTGACACGCTGCTCACTGTTTTATTTTTATCTCCCTGCATTAACTCTCCATCAACAGCTAAAGTTATTTCTTCTAAAGTAAAGTTTTTCATAGCCTTTGACTCCCTACCAATTGT
>JAJOKN010000034.1:11852-13348 GCA_021129815.1 Desulfotomaculum sp.
ACTTCTAACAACTAACCTCCGCTATCCGATCTCCCACTTCCCACAACCAACCTCCGTTATTAGTAGCCCATCTCACTCAACACATCATAGGCGACTTTTCTATCATCAAATTCATGCTTAGTATTGCCTATAATTTGATATGTCTCATGACCTTTCCCTGCTATAATTACTACATCTCCCGGCTTTGCATTTTTTATTGCATATGAAATAGCTTGTTTTCTATCTTCAATAACTTCATACCAAACTTCTTTCTGTTTTTTTACCCTAACAATACCTTCGACAATATATTCTATTATGTCGCTCGGCTTTTCTGTGCGTGGGTTATCAGAAGTTATCACTACCATGTCGCAATGCTTAGCAGCAACCTCTCCCATAACTGGTCTTTTAGACGCATCTCTGTCTCCACCGCATCCAAATACTGCAATTAACCTGTTCTTCACTATATTTTTAGCAGCAAGCAGTATATTTAAAAGCCCATCAGGAGTGTGAGCATAATCTACAACTACAGCAAAAGGCTGCCCTTTTTTTATGAGTTCAAACCTGCCCGGAATTGTGCTCACCTTTTCCAACGCGTCTATTACTTTTTCCACTTCATATCCACAAGCCATGCTTGCACTAAACGCCGCCAATGCGTTATACACGTTAAATTTGCCTGTTAACTTCATTTTTATGTTTTTATTTCCATATTTTCCAGTAACATCAAAATTTATACCCTGTGAATCAATTTTAATATTTTTCGCCATTATATCTGCATCATTATATATGCCATAGGTTATTACATCACCTTTGCTAGCATCAATCATCTGTGAAGCCCAAGCATCATCTCTGTTTATAACACATAAGGACGCAGCTTCAAAGAGTTTAGCTTTAGCACTTGCATATTCATTCATATCAGAATGAAAATCAAGATGATCCTGTGATAAATTTGTAAAAATTGCTGCTTTAAAGGATATGCCATGCGTTCTATATAAACTCAAAGCATGAGAAGACACTTCCATGGTAACATGACGTATGCCCTTTGATGACATCTCACTCAGCATGTGCTGTAAATCAAGCGACTCTGGAGTAGTATTTATAGACTCAAACGTCTCTTCCCCAATAATATTATAAATGGTTCCTATTAAACCTGTTTTATAGCCAAGATTTTTAAGCACAGCATTCATCAAAAATGCAGTAGTAGTCTTTCCATTAGTTCCTGTTATTCCTATTATTTCCATTTCATTGCATGGATAACCATAAAAAGCTGCTGAGATTTCTGCAAGTGCCATTCTTGTATTATCCACCTGTACCCACGGCACATTTAAGTTTTGTATCGGTTTTTCAACAACTAACGCACAAGCACCATTATCCAGAGCTTGCTTTATATATTTATGCCCATCTGTACTAAAGCCACGTATTGCTACAAAAACAAAATCTTTCAACACACGCCGTGAATCATATGCAATGCCTTTAACAGGAACATTCAAATTCCCGTATGCTTTATGTATTCGAAGTTT
>JAJOKN010000034.1:13448-15363 GCA_021129815.1 Desulfotomaculum sp.
ATAACCTTAACAGTGCTGCCTTTTTCTACTTTCATACCAGCTTCTATGCTCTGGCTTTTTGCAAAACCACTGCCTTCTATTTCAATCTGCAATCCTAAATATTAACCCTGCCTCTTTTAACTTTCTTTTTGCTACATTAAGCGGCAGATTTACAACATCTGGAACTACAATCTCTTTAATTCACATCAGTTTCATCAAGAATATCATGTTCTTTTGAGCTTTCAATATCAATTTGTTTAGGTATTCCCATATATCTCAAAATATCCCGCGCTAGCCTCGCAAATACCGGAGCTGCCACTTCGCTTCCGTAGTATATATCTCCTTTAGGTTCTTGCACCATTACAAGCACAGCTATACAGGGATCATCTACAGGTGCAAAGCCAACAAAAGAAGACACGTACTTACCATGTGCATACCCTCCATCCTCATCTACCACTTGAGCGGTTCCTGTTTTCCCTCCCACGGAATAACCTTCAACATATGCATTTTTACCTGTACCCTCTAAAACTACGTTTTCTAAAAGCTTTCGCATCATCAAAGAAGTGCTTTCTGAAATAACTTGCCGTATTTTCTGAGGTTTATTTTCTTTAATTACCTTATTATTTTCATCTCGAATTTCCTTCACTATATAAGGCTTTACAAGATACCCGCCATTTATAACTGCTGAAACAGCTGTGATGATTTGAATCGGAGTAACTGCAATTGAGTGACCAATAGACATAATAGCAAGATTTAAATTCGTTGCTTTTTTTTCATCAATTACAATTCCTTTAGCTTCACCTGGCAATTCTATACCTGTTATATCCCCAAAACCAAAATTTCTTAAATAACTATAAAATCGTTCAATCCCTATCCTCAATCCAATTTCAATAAATCCTGGGTTGCATGAGTTTTTAACCACTTCTTTAAAGCTCTGACTCCCATGTCCTTCGGGTTCCCAACATCTTATGCGTCTATCAGATATTTTAATGTTGCCTGAACAATAAAAGTAATCCTCCATACTTACCTTTTTTTCTTCTAAAGCAATTGCAGCAGTAATTATTTTAAATGTAGAGCCTGGTTCGTAATTATACCAGATCGCCATATTCCTATCCCATATACAACTTTCATAATCCTGCCACATATTTGGATTAAAAGTAGGTCTCACACCAAGAGCAATTATCTCTCCTGTTTTTGGGTTCATAACGATAATAACTGCGCTCGTCGGATCAAATTCTTCTACAATTCTGTCTAATTCACGTTCAACGAAATACTGCACTGTTTGATCTAAAGTCAAAATCAGATTATGACCTTGCCTAGGCGCAACATATCGATGCAGTGCTTGCGGTATTTCTCTTCCAACTGCATCATGCTCTATAACAATGTATCCCGGCACGCCCTTTAGTTCCTCATCAAATGTCTTTTCGATACCTGTCAACCCCTGATTATCTATGCCAACAAAACCTAACAAATGAGCAGCAAGCGTTCCTTGTCTATAAAAACGCCTGCTTTCTTCCACAAAGCCCACTCCATCGATTTGCAATTCTCTTATTTTCTTAGCGGTATCCCAATCCACTTTACGCTTTATCCATTCAAAGTAAGTATTTTTATTCATTTTATCCAGCAAAGCTTTTTCATCCATATCAAGCAGAGAAGCCAATAGCTTTGCAGTCTTCTCTTTATCTTTTATGCGAGAGGGTGTAATGTAGATAGAGTCAGCACTTATGCTGCTTACTAGCTCATTCATATTGCGATCATAAATACTCCCTCGTTCAGCTTCTACAGGAATTTTTCTCATTCTATATGAAGAGGCCTTTTCACTCAGTTCATCTCCTTGTATAAACTGAATCCATACCAACCTAGTTATCAACAAAAAAAATATCAATATAGATGCCACAAGTAACACAATAATTCGCCTGCGGATTATTATACTAGT
>JAJOKN010000034.1:15463-19021 GCA_021129815.1 Desulfotomaculum sp.
AGGCTTAATATTCTAATAATTCAATAAACGCTTGAACAATTTTATTGTTGTTTTCTTCTTTTTCCGTTAAAACATCTGTGCTCTCGACATTCTTTTCACTGCCTTTATTCTCCTCTGGTTTAAAACGAAGATGATGAAAAAAAGCTGCATGAAGTATTATTGTGTCTTCACTGCCTGGTTTAACCATACCGAGCTTGCCAACAGCAATTCTTTCTATCTGAGCTAGAGACGTTGCTTTTGCTACTTCTTGTTCTAAAGCAAAACTTTCTAACCTCAAGCTAGTTATCTCTTCCTGCAGCAAGTTTATTTTGTACCCTAAATAAGCCACTTGAGCATAGTAAAAGATCAACGTTATTCCCATAACAAAACACAAAATAACAGCTACAAACAGAGATAACTTTTGCTCTAAGCTGCGATATTTTGCCTTGCTTTTATGCGTTTTAGTTTTATGTGTTTTATCCGCACTTTTTTTGTCTAATTTTTCTAGAAACTGCAAATCATATTCATTGTTTTTTGCTGGTATCAAATTACCAACTCCCAAAAAGCTTTTTTACAATTTTTCAGCTATACGAAGTTTGGCGCTGCGTGACCTTGGATTTTCCATAAGTTCCTTCTTTGAAGGTGTTATGGGTTTTTTGTTAACAATCTTGAGTTTTTGCTCTTTGTTGCAAATGCAAACCGGCAATTCCTTAGGGCACTTGCAGCTAGAAGACATCTCCTTTAAAAATTCTTTGACAATGCGATCTTCTAAAGAATGAAATGTTATAATGCATAACCGTCCCTTGGATTTCAAAAGATCAACAGCCTGTTCCAAAGCTGTTTTTATAACATTTAACTCATCGTTGACAGCTATGCGCAATGCTTGAAAGGTGCGTTTAGCGGGATGATGACCTCTCCTTCTAGCAGCAGCAGGTATCGCTTTTTTTATAATCTCAACCAGCTCTAAAGTAGTATCTATTGGTTTTTTCAAGCGTTCTTTTACTATAAATTCCGCTATACGCTTTGCCCATCTTTCTTCACCATATTTGCTAATAATATCACAAAGTTCAGATTGAGAAAGAGTGTTTACTAAATGTTTAGCCGTACAACTGTTTTCAGGATCCATGCGCATATCGAGCAGCGCATCATATTTATATGAAAATCCCCTTTTAGGACTATCCAATTGATAAGACGATACACCAAGATCAAACAATATTCCATCTACAACATTTATCTTAAGCTCATTCATTACTTCCTTCAGCTTGGAAAAGTTGGATTTCTTAATAATGACTCTATCTTTAAACTCACAAAGTCGCTCTTTAGCAAACTCTAACGCCTCAACATCTTGATCTAGTCCAATCAACATGCCACCAGGGGCTGTGTTTTTCAGTATTTCATAAGCATGTCCACCGCCACCCAATGTGCAGTCAACGTATATTCCGCTTTTATTTAAATTCAAACCATCTATGACCTCTTGCAACAATACTGGCTTATGATAAAAATCCACTTTATCACCACTTATAACAAATCTACAATTTTTTCAGCGATTTCTTCAAAAGACTCACTTGCTGCACTGCTATATTCATTCCAGCGTTCTAGCGACCATATTTCTACTCTAGACGAAACTCCTAAAATCACCACTTCCTTAGACAAACCAGCATATTCACGCAAATTGGCGGGTATCAATATTCTGCCCTGTTTGTCCAGTTCACACTCATTAGCACCAGAAAAGAAAAACCTAACGAAGGCTCGGGCATCTGCCTTAGTAAAAGGTAAAAGCTTGAGCTTTTGCTCTAAAAGAGTCCACTCATTGTGCGGATAAACAAAAAGGCAGTTGTCCAATCCTTTAGTGACAATAAATTTTTCCCCCAAGCCTTCGCGGAAGCGGGCTGGAATAATAAGCCTTCCTTTAGCATCAATGCTATGCAGGTATTCTCCCATAAACATAGTTTTAGGTCACCTTAAATAACGTACAAGCTTCAAACAACCACTTTTCACCACTTTACTCCACTCCGTGGTTACTATTCTATTCTATAAAAAATTTAAAACTCCTTCCACTGCATACAAAAAATTTTCTTAATAGAAATATTTAAAAATCTTAAAAACAAAAAACCACTGATAAATTTATCAGTGGTTCCATTTCATATTCTTTTATTTTCATAAATTTTGTTCTCTTCCTTTTAAAATTAATACCTCTTAAAATATTAAATTTTTAATTCAATTCTCCTCCTTCTGTTAAACAGCACAACATATTTATAACCAACAGATCTTATCAAATCCAGAGCTGTTTTAAACCCATATCCTACATGCTCTGGCTTATGTGCATCAGAACCAACTGTCACAGGCACATCGTATTTGTATATGAACTTTAAAAATTCATAGCAGGGATATATTTCCTTAGCTGGTACACGAAGACCTGCTGTGTTAACTTCAACACAAACTCCATTTTCAGCAAAGGTTTTAGCCGCTTCCTCATAAAATTCAACAATATCGTTTTCTGGCTTAAATCCAAATTTTTTAATCAGATCCGGATGAGCTATTACATCAAACAGCTTGCTTTTAGCAGCAGCACACAAAATGTTAAAATAGCGCTCATAGAGCTCAAACAAATCCCATCTATCATAAACATACATAAAATCTGGATTATCAAACCCCCATCCATCTATGTAATGAACAGAGCCCAAAATATAATCCAGCGGCAAATTATCTAATATCTGTTTTGCCTTTTTTTCATATCCAGGTATGTAATCTACCTCCAGCCCCAATTTTATAACAATATCACTATTAGTCTTTTGCAAGTTGTAAACGTCCTCTATATATCTACTGAGCTCATTTGCATTCATGGCAAGTTCCGAGCTTCTATTATTCATAGGAAGCCAGTACATAGGTACATGATCAGCAAATCCCACCTCTCTTAATCCTCTGCTTCGTGCAGCGTTTAAATACTGCTGCATCGTACCGCTTGCATGTCCACATCGCGCAGTATGTAAGTGATAGTCAAAAAACAGCATTACAAATTACCACTCCCTTTATAAAAAACTAAAAGGTAAAGATGAATACATCTCTACCTTATTTACTAAAAACCATGCACTTTAAAATTTTAATCGCATTATTTATTTTGGCATTCAGAACAATATCCAAAAAACTTGAGCTCGTGATCTACTACTTTGAAATCATTTTTTTCAGATATCTGTCTCTCCAAATCTTCCAACAAATCTTCTTTAATTTCAATGATCTTTCCACAACTTAAACATATAGCATGGTGATGGTGGTGTTCTTCCCCAATGTCCCCCAGCTCATACCTCTTCTTTCCATCTCCAAAATCCAAACTCCTGATAACACCGTTTTCTAAAAACAGCTCCAATGTACGATAAACAGTAGCTAGCCCTATATCAAGTGATTTCTTCTTAACCAAGTGATACACATCTTCAGCACTTAAATGCTTATCTCTGTTTTCCATCAAAACCTTCAATATCTTTTCTCTTTGAGGAGTTAACCTATATTTTTTTGATTGCACCTTCTTTATCATTTCATTGATACTAATATTTTTTTTCAAAAACACCACCGCCAGTTATATTT
>JAJOKN010000034.1:19121-23416 GCA_021129815.1 Desulfotomaculum sp.
AAAAAAAAAGGATTTTGAAAGCAACTTAAAGAAATATTATTTACATCAAATTTTTTCCCCAAACTTAAGTTTATCCTTAAAAAACAAAAACTATATAATAAATTTGTGTTCAAAAAGCAATCTTGCATTCATTAAAAAGGCGGTGGTCATTGTGAAAAAAGATGAAAACTGGTTTGAATTAGAAATCAGTGAAGTATTGAAGAAGCTCAACACTGATCTCAAAACAGGTCTATCAGACCAAGAAGCGTTCAAACGTTTAAAACAATTTGGCAAAAATGAAATCCCTGTAAAAACCAGAAGCCCAATAGTGAGGTTTTTGCTCCAATTTCACAACCCGCTGTTATACGTGTTGATGGTCGCAGCATTTGTAGCTTTTTTGCTTGACAAAATGCTCGATATGTGGGTGATAATAGCTGTAATCTTAGCTACCGCTATCATTGGATTCATACAAGAAGGCAAAGCAGAAAAAGCAATACTCGCTTTGCGCAAAATGATGATGCCAACATGCAATGTCATAAGAAATGGAGAAAAAAAATCCATTCCTGTGAGCGACCTAGTGCCTGGAGATATAGTGTTGCTGGAATCAGGAGATCAAGTGCCTGCAGATCTGCGCTTATTCCAATGCAAAGATCTGGCTGTTGATGAAGCAATAATAACCGGGGAATCTGTGCCTGTAGCTAAATCTACCAAAGCCTTAAAAGATCCAAATCTTTCAATATCTGAACAAGTAAACATGGCATTTTGCGGGACATTTGTAACGCGTGGCACAGCAAGGGGCATCGTAGTAGCTACAGGTTTAAACACACAGATGGGCAAAATATCTGGCATAATAACCGCTACAACAAAAGCACAGCCTCCCATACTCACTAAAATCAGCGAATTCACAAAAACAATAATGGCTGCAATATTCATATTAGGAGCGATAAACACAGCTATAAGCTGGAAATTAGAATATCCGCTGGATGTTATTTTCTTAGCAACTGTAGGAATAATCGTGGCAATGGTGCCAGAAGGGCTACCAGCTGCTCTCATATCAGCTTTTTCCATTGGTGTAATGGCAATGGCAAAGCGCAACGTGCTCATACGTCGCCTGCCTGCAGTGGAAACGCTGGGGTGCACTACTGTAATTTGCTCTGATAAAACAGGAACTCTGACAAAGAACCAGATGACAGTGCGCAGCATATACTGCGGTGGCCGCTTTTTTGATGTCACAGGATCTGGATACAATCCAGAAGGCGATTTTTACATCAACAATCACAAAATACAGGTATCAAACAGCAAACATCAATGTCTGCATAAAACGCTCCTAGCAGGTTATATGTGCAATGACGCTTCTTTGATAAAACAAAACGGCAACTACACCATAAACGGCGATCCCACAGAAGGAGCATTGCTCGTAGCAGCAGCAAAAGCTGGCATCGATGCCAAGCATGACAGAATTGATGAAATACCTTTCAGTTCAGAGCTTCAATACATGGCTACCCTTCACAAATTTGATAATAACAAAAACGTAATATTCTTAAAAGGTTCTCCTGAAAAAGTGATGTCTTTGTGTTCTGAACAATTAATTGACAATAATAGCACCGAACCGCTGAACAAAATCCAAATATCAAAAGCAGCAGATGAAATGGCTTCAAAAGCTTTGAGAGTGCTGGCAATGGCTTTTAAACACGTACCTGCTGATAAAACCAGCATTGATCAATCTGACTTAAAAAATATGACATTTCTAGGCCTTCAAGGAATGATAGATCCTCCGCGCGAAGAAGTTGTAGAAGCAATCAAACGATGCAAAAGAGCCGGCATAAGGGTTGTCATGATAACTGGCGATCATGCACGTACAGCAAGAGCCATTGCTGATCAGTTGCAAATTGGAGTTGAAGAAAAACGCGTTGTAACTGGACACGATTTGGAAAACATGTCAGATGAAGAACTTTATAAAACTGTAAATTCAGTATCTGTATATGCACGCGCAGCCCCTGAACACAAGTACCGCATTGTAAAACAGTTAAAGCGCCACAACAACATAGTAGCTGTAACAGGTGACGGAGTAAACGATGCTCCTGCGCTTTCCACTGCTGACATAGGAATTGCCATGGGTATCACTGGAACACAGGTTACAAAAGAAGCATCTGACATGATACTCGCTGATGACAACTTTGCCAGCATTGTAAAAGGAGTTGAAGAAGGCAGGCACGTTTTTAATAATATCTGGAAAGTCATCTTGTATTTGCTGCCTACAAACGGCGGACAGGGCTTGGTGCTCTTAAGTGCAATTGCACTAGCACCCTTTATTCCCGTATTTGCTCAAACGCTGCCAATACAGCCCATTCAGATATTGTGGGTTAATCTGGCAATAGCAATAGCATGCGCCATACCGCTCACAATAGAACCAAAAGAGCCTGATTTATTGAATAAGCTGCCGCGCAACCCTAAAGAAAAGTTAGTAAATAAACTATTTATTATCAAAGTGTTGACAGTATCAGTTGTGTCAGCAGTTTCTGCACTAACAATATTCTTAGCTTACTGTTATTCACATATAGATAACCATATTCTAACTGACAAAGTCTTAACAGAAGCACAGACTGCTGCATTCACAACAATCATCTTTGTGCAGGTGATGTATTTATTTGCTGCTCGCCGCCCCTATACTCCCATATTTAAATATAACTTGTTTTCCAATAAATGGGTGATAACAGGAGCAGCAGCGACAATTTTATTACAACTCATAATTGTATATTCAGAACCAATTTTTGGATTCAGCCCATTTCGCACACAGCCGTTTGATGCTGAGTGGTGGTTATATATACTTTTAGCATCTATAATTGGATTGTTTATAATTGAAATAGAAAAAATGATTTTGAAGAATAGAAAAAAAGGATAACCAAACTTCACGAAAAGGTAAAGAATCAGAGGGATGACTTTCTCCACAAGTTGAGCAAAAAGATAATCGGCGATAATCAAGCCGTGGTAGAAGTCACGAATCTCTGCTTGTACTGCTATCTGTTATACTCCTTAAGCTGTCAGCTGCTGCATGAAGCTCCTGAGAAGAAGCAGCTATCTGTTCGCTTACAGCTGCTTGAGATATCGTGAGTTCTTTTACTATATCAGTCTTCCTCACTAGCTCGTTTGTTATTTTATCTAATTCCTCTTCTAAAACGCTAACCTGTTTTCTAAATTCTATCATGCTTTTAAGTTTGGCTTGCGTGTGCGATGTAAGCTTACCCATCTCCTGCGCTACTACTGCAAATCCTTTCCCTTTATCCCCTGCCCACGCAGCTTCAATCTGAGCATTTAAGCTTAAAATTTTGCTCTGTTCAGCAATGTCAGATATTCCCTCTGCAATGTCCGTAAATTGCTCAAAAGCCTTTATAACATCTGCAATTTTTTGCTTTAACTGTATTATTTCCTCTACTTGTTCTTCTACATTTTCCAAGAGTTTTGCTTGCGATGCTGCATTATCTTGATTTCCCTTTGCTATCTCAGATATAGCAGTGCTTAAGCTTTCAACATTTTCCAGCAAAGCATTTTTAGTTTCAATTGCTTCTCTCCTTTGCTGTTCTAAAACTTCTCCTTGATGAGAAGGACATCCTCCCGGCTCATTCTCCCCGTTGTACACGGCTATTGCTCTATCGCGGCAGCTTTTATAACCACAAGCACCGCAGTTTAGCTGATTTTCTAGCTTATCCCTGCCATCTTCTTTCATTATAGCAATTAATTCTGCCTCGCTCGGTATTTTCTTTTTATAAAGCATGTTGCGCCATTTTCTCTTAAAGCCATGATTTTTTATCAAATCCTCCACCATGCTCATCCACTTGTTGAACTCAGGTGCCTCAACTGTATTCTTTACTACTACCTTATAAGCCTTATATTTTCTAATCCAGCCTTCTTCACATTTTTTAAATCTTTCTCTAGTATACTTTAAGATTATATTCCGCGCCTCCATCAAATCGCATTTTATTCCCATTGCTTTGCCTGCAATGCAGCCATCACAATACAAGATGTCTATCAATACAGGATATACATACAACTTTCCACTTTTCTTATGTTCTGCCATTTGTCTCAAAAATTCTGTGCTTTTGTACTCGCCTTCTAAAGTCAAAATATCATCTGCATCTATGTCTAAATTTTTTGAAAAAGTGTTAAGAGTTGTGACCAGTCCTCCTGAAACTGGAAATTCAGCGCCATAAAACGCTTGAATGCCATCAAAATCCTCTTCTCTTAATACAGCAGGATTGATATCAAACTCATCAAATAGTTCTACTAATTCCTCAAAAGTTAAAACTTCATCATATAAC
>JAJOKN010000048.1:0-14232 GCA_021129815.1 Desulfotomaculum sp.
AGTTTATAGATGGTATGTTCATCCATCTGTAAATATTCAGCAACTTGTTTGACTGTCATTATTTCTTTTTTACTCTTTTTGTTTTTAATGGGGTTTGCTGTAACTTTCAATGTTATAAAAAAATACAAGTTTAATATTGACAAATTAATTGTTTTAGTGATAAGATATGCAAGTGTTTGTCTGGCACTTATTTTCAGTAGCGGAGCTGGAGGGATTATAAGTGTCGCTTGAGGAGTTAGCTGCTGCTAACAAAAGGACGGTTGGAACTAAACAAACGTTAAAAGCATTGGAAAGAGGCGTTGTTAAAGTTGTATATTTAGCTAAAGATGCTGAAAGACATGTTATAGATCCAGTGCTAAAAATTTGTGAAACCAAGAATATACCAATCGTTTGGGTTGACAACATGAAATTGTTAGGTGAAACTTGCTCAATAGAGGTAGGGTGTGCTACTGCTTCTATTACTGAAGAGTAAACTTATAGTATAGAATAATAAATTGGAAATAATATTTAATGATTTGTGGAAGGAGGTGGAGTATTGTAAAATGCCTACAATGAACCAGCTTGTCCGAAAAGGCAGAGAAAAAGTAGTTGTAAAATCAACAGCTCCAGCATTGAAAGGGTGCCCGCAAAAGCGAGGAGTTTGTACTAGAGTTTATACTACTACACCTAAAAAACCGAATTCTGCTCTGCGCAAAGTAGCTCGTGTTCGTCTGACAAATGGAATAGAGGTAACAGCATATATTCCGGGAATTGGTCACAACCTACAGGAACACGCGGTAGTTTTAGTTCGCGGAGGTCGTGTTAAAGATTTACCAGGTGTGCGTTATCATATTGTACGCGGGGCGTTAGATGCTGCAGGAGTTCAGGATCGCAAGCAGGGGCGTTCTAAGTATGGAACGAAGCGTCCAAAGTCTTAAGTATTTACAGTTTGCTAGGGGATTATAAGTTATAACAAGCTGTTTTTAGTTTTTGCAAAGGGAGGGGAAGTAGTGCCGAGAAGAGGTAGTGTTCCTAAGCGCGATGTATTACCTGATCCGGTTTATAACAGCAAGGCTATTACCAAGCTTATTGGTCAGGTGATGCGGGATGGAAAACGCAGTTTAGCAGAACGCATTGTATATACTGCAATGGATATAATTAAAGAAAAAACAGGCAGAGATCCACTTGAAGTATTTGAGGAAGCTTTAAAAAATGTAATGCCAGTGCTTGAGGTTAAAGCGCGGCGGGTTGGCGGTGCTAACTATCAAGTGCCGGTAGAAGTTAGGCCGGACAGAAGACAGACGTTAGCGATTAGGTGGATTACAAATTACAGCCGTGAGCGCAAAGGTCGCAATATGGCAGAGAGGTTAGCAAGCGAACTGATGGATGCTGCTCAAGGAACTGGAGGAGCAGTTAAGAAAAAAGAAGATACGCACAAAATGGCAGAGGCTAACAAGGCATTTGCGCATTATAGGTGGTAATAAGGAGGAGAAATCGTGGGAAGACAGGTGCCGCTTGAGCGCACTCGAAACATAGGTATTATGGCTCATATTGATGCGGGCAAAACCACTACGACAGAGCGCATATTGTTTTATACTGGTAGGGTGCATAAAATTGGAGAAGTGCATGATGGTGCTGCAACTATGGACTGGATGGTTCAGGAGCAGGAGAGAGGTATTACTATAACTTCCGCTGCTACTACTTGTATGTGGCGCGATCATCGTATAAACATTATAGACACACCAGGGCACGTGGACTTTACGGTCGAAGTGGAACGTTCACTCAGAGTGCTTGATGGTGCAGTAGCTGTTTTTTGCTCTGTTGGTGGTGTAGAGCCTCAATCTGAAACAGTATGGCGACAAGCTGATAAATATAGGGTGCCGCGAATTGCATATGTCAATAAGATGGACCGTACTGGTGCGGATTTTTTCAATGTAGTAAATATGATGAAAGAAAGATTAGGTGCTAATCCTGTGCCTATTCAATTGCCAATTGGTGCAGAAGATAGCTTTGTGGGAGTTGTAGACTTAGTTAAAGAAAAAGCCATAATATATGTTGATGATCTTGGGACAAAAAGTGAAGAAACAGCTATACCGGAAGATATGGTTGAGTTAGTAGCAGAGTACCGTGAAAAATTGCTGGAAGCTGTTGCTGAACATGATGAAGAATTGATGATGAAATATTTAGAAGGTGAAGAGATCAGCGTTGATGAGTTAATAAAAGCAATTAGAAAGGCTACAATAGCGGTTCAAATAACTCCTGTGCTTGCTGGTTCTTCTTTTAAAAACAAAGGGGTTCAGCCGCTTTTAGATGCTATAGTTGATTATTTGCCATCTCCTGTGGATATACCAGATGTTAAAGGGCAAGACCCTGAAACCGGTGAAGAGATAAGCAGAAAGCCTGCAGATGACGAGAAATTTTCAGCTTTGGCTTTTAAAATAATGACGGATCCTTATGTTGGTAAACTCACATTTTTTAGAGTATATTCAGGAACTATGAAGTCTGGTTCGTATGTTTTTAACTCTACTAAAGGCAAGAAAGAAAGAATAGGGCGTATTTTGCAGATGCATGCTAATCACCGTGAGGAGATTAACGAGGTATTTGCAGGAGATATTGCTGCAGCTGTTGGACTTAAGTTTACTACTACAGGGGATACTCTTTGTGATGAAAAAGCACCTATTGTTTTGGAATCTATGGAGTTTCCAGAACCTGTTATAGATATTGCTATTGAACCAAAGAGCAAAGCTGATCAGGATAAGTTAGCGATGGCTTTGCAAAAACTAGCAGAGGAAGATCCTACATTTAGAATGCATACCGACCATGAGACGGGGCAGACGATAATTTCAGGTATGGGCGAGTTGCACCTAGATATAATTGTAGATCGTTTGGTGAGAGAGTTTAAGGTTGAGGCTAATGTTGGCCGCCCACAAGTTGCATATAAAGAAACTATCAAGAAAGCTGTTAAGGCAGAAGGTAAGTTTATACGCCAATCTGGTGGTAGAGGACAGTATGGACACTGCTGGATCGAGATAGAACCGCTCGAGCGTGGTGCAGGGTATGAGTTTGTAAATAAAATTGTTGGGGGAGTTATACCAAAAGAATATATCCCTGCTGTGGATGCTGGCATTAGAGAAGCTATGGAAACAGGAGTGCTTGCAGGATACCCGATGTTGGATATTAGGGTAACACTGTTTGATGGTTCATACCATGAAGTAGACTCTTCAGAAATGGCTTTTAAGGTAGCGGGTTCTATGGCTTTCAAAGAAGGTGCAAAAAAAGCAGATCCAGTCTTGCTTGAGCCTATTATGAAGGTTGAGGTCATAGTTCCTGAAGAATACATGGGAGATGTCATGGGAGATATAAACAGCAGAAGAGGACGCATAGAATCCATGGACCAAAGAGGTAATTCAAGAGTGATAACTGCTTATGTGCCACTTGCTGAAATGTTTGGTTATGCTACAGATTTGCGTTCTCGCACTCAAGGTCGCGGTCAATACACTATGCAGTTTGCTAGATATGAAGAAGTACCTAAAAACGTGGCAGAAGAGATTATAAACAAGAACAAAAGCGATAGTTAAATGATGGTAGATTAATAAAAAGTTTTTAAATAAATTTTTTTTAAGAATAAATTAAAATTTAAATTTTTAAGGAGGAGATGCTTTATGTCAAAAGAAAAATTTGAAAGAACGAAACCACACGTAAACGTTGGTACGATTGGACACGTTGACCATGGGAAAACAACTTTGACAGCAGCTATTACTACTGTTCTGTCTAAAGCTGGTAAAGCAGAAGTGAAGAAGTATGATGATATCGACAATGCTCCAGAAGAGCGCGAGCGCGGTATTACAATTAACACTGCTCACGTTGAGTATGAAACTGATAAGCGTCACTATGCTCACGTGGACTGCCCGGGACACGCTGACTATGTTAAAAATATGATTACCGGTGCAGCTCAAATGGATGGCGCTATATTAGTTGTGTCTGCTGCAGATGGTCCTATGCCTCAGACAAGAGAGCATATTTTGCTTTCACGTCAGGTAGGAGTGCCTTATATAGTTGTGTTTTTGAATAAAGCTGACATGGTTGATGATGAAGAATTGTTGGAATTAGTAGAAATGGAAGTGCGTGAATTATTATCCAATTATGAATTCCCTGGAGATGAGGTGCCTGTTGTTGTTGGTTCAGCGCTGAAGGCTTTAGAGTGTGGATGTGGCAGCCGTGACTGCCAGTGGTGCGAAAAGATATGGGAATTGATGGATAATGTTGATGAATATATTCCAACTCCAGAAAGAGATGTGGATAAGCCATTCTTGATGCCTATAGAGGATGTATTCTCAATTACTGGTCGTGGAACTGTTGCTACTGGTCGTGTAGAGCGCGGTAAGATTAAACCGGGCGATGAAGTTGAAATAGTTGGAATGCAGGACAAGCCGCGCAAAGTTGTTGTAACAGGAGTAGAAATGTTTAGGAAGTTGTTGGATGAAGCCGTAGCAGGTGACAACATAGGTTGTCTATTGCGTGGTGTGGAACGCGATGAAGTAGAGCGTGGTCAAGTATTAGCTGCTCCTGGTACTATTAAGCCACATACTAAATTTGACGCAGAAGTTTATGTATTGACCAAAGAGGAAGGAGGACGCCATACCCCATTCTTTAATGGTTATCGTCCACAGTTCTACTTCCGTACAACAGACGTAACAGGTGTTGTTCAATTGCCAGAAGGTGTAGAGATGGTAATGCCTGGTGACAATACTAAGTTTATTATAGAACTCATAACACCAATTGCTATAGAAGAAGGATTGCGTTTTGCTATCCGTGAAGGTGGACGCACAGTTGGTGCAGGTGTAGTAACTAAAATCCATGAATAATTAACTGTATTTTTGTGACCATAATGAGGGTTTGTTTTGTTACACTAAAAATGCAAGCAGCACATGATGTTTTGCAATCTACGAGCATCTAAAATGACAATGATGTTATAGGCTGCTTGCATTATATTGCTACCACTTGTTGTTTTGATAGTCAAACAAGGTGGTTGTTAAGGAGGAAGAATATGAAAAACCAAAAAATACGTATAAAACTGAAGGCCTATGACCATAAAATACTGGATCAGTCTGCTTCAAAAATTGTAGATACAGCTAAGCGCACAGGGGCTACTGTAGCAGGACCTGTGCCGCTGCCTACTGAAAAAACTATTTATACTATATTGCGCTCGCCGCATGTTAATAAAGATTCTAGAGAACAGTTCGAAATGCGTGTGCATAAGAGGCTTGTAGATATTATTGATCCAACTCCTAAAACAGTGGATTCTTTAATGCGCCTCAATTTGCCAGCAGGTGTGGATATTGAAATCAAGCTTTAAGGAGGTGGAGGCGTGGCAAAGGCAATTTTGGGTAAAAAAGTAGGTATGACTCAGATTTATACTCAAGAAGGAGAGGCAATTCCTGTAACGGTTATAGAAGCAGGACATTGTGTGGTTATTTCTAAAAGGACACCTGAAGCAGATGGATATTCAGCTATTCAGCTAGGTTTTGGAGAGATAAAAGAAAAGCAGGTGAATAAGCCTTTAAAAGGGCATTTTGAAAAAAATTCTGTAAAGCCAGTGCGTTTTATAAAAGAATTTAGAACAGAGAACATAGAAGAATTTAAAGTTGGTCAGGAAATAAAAGTAGATATATTTGACGTGGGAAACAGAGTGGATATAACAGGAACGTCTAAAGGTAGGGGCTTTGCTGGTACTATTAAGCGACATGGATTTCAAAGAGGACCGATGTCACATGGTTCTAAAAGTCACAGACGTCCAGGCTCATCTGGAGCTTTAGGCCCGGCTCATACTTTTAAAGGTAAAAGAGCTCCAGGGCATATGGGAGTAGAAAGGGTAACTATACAAAACTTAGAGGTGGTAAAAGTTGATCCTGAAAATAACTTGTTAGCAGTTAAAGGCGCTGTTCCTGGTATAAAGGGCGGCTTGCTTATGATAAAAACTAGTGTTAAGCCAAAATAAAAAACTTTTTAGATAACGAAAGAGGCGATGATTTGATGCCCAAAGTAGCAGTTTATAATATAAATGGAGAACAAGTTGGGGAAATAGAATTGAACGATGCTGTTTGGGGGATTGAGCCCAACAAGTATGTGTTGCATCAGGCAGTAGTTATGCAATTAGCTTCTCGGCGCTTGGGTACTCATGCTACCAAAACCAGAGGCATGGTAAGAGGAGGCGGACGTAAGCCCTGGCGTCAAAAGGGAACTGGTAGAGCAAGACATGGAAGCATTCGTTCTCCTATCTGGAGAGGCGGTGGAACTGTTTTTGGTCCGCATCCCAGAAAGTATGGCTTTTCTCTTCCTAAAAAAGTAAGACGGCTTGCTATGAAATCAGCGCTGTCAAGCAGAGTTAAGTCAAATGATATTTTGGTTTTAGATTCGCTTGATATGAGTGTTCCAAAGACAAAAGAAATGGTTAAAATTTTATCTAACCTGAATGTTGATAAAAAAGCACTGGTAGTCACTGCGGAATATAATGAAAACGTGTTTAAATCTGCTAGAAATATTCCTTATGTAACACAGCTTAAAGCTGACAAATTAAATGTTTATGATGTCTTAAATCATCAAAAGCTCATAATCACTAAGGATGCAGTGGCTAAAATTGAGGAGGTGCTGGCTGAATGAGAAATCCAAGGGATATTATCATAAAGCCAGTAGTTTCTGAAAAAAGTACAGAGCTTTTGGCACAAAACAAGCATACTTTTTGGGTTGATAAAAAAGTTAATAAAACAGAAGTAAAAAAAGCTATTGAAGAGCTTTTTAAAGTCAAAGTGGTAAAGGTAAACACAATAAATGTTAAAGGCAGGAAAAAGCGTATACGTCAAATTGTAGGTAAAACTCCTGATAGGAAAAAAGCAATTGTGACTCTAAGAGAAGGCGATAAAATTGAGATATTTGAGGGAGTTTAATTTAAGGAGGAATAATTAAATGCCAATAAAAAAGTTTAAACCAACTTCTCCTGGTCGCCGCTTTGTTACTGTTTCTGATTTTTCAGATATTACCAAAACAGAACCTGAGAAGTCGTTAGTGGTACCTCTAAAGAAAAATGCTGGACGCAATTCGTCTGGACGCATTACAGTGCGCCACAAAGGCGGGGGCCACAAGCGCATGTACCGCATAATAGATTTCAAACGAGACAAGGATGGTGTTCCGGCAAAAGTTGCTGCTATTGAGTATGATCCAAACAGGTCAGCCAGAATAGCGCTGTTACATTATCTTGATGGAGAAAAGCGCTATATTATTGCTCCACATGGTTTACAAGTAGGGCAAATGGTTGAATCTGGGCCAGATGCTGATATAAAAGTAGGGAATGCTTTGCCATTAGCTAATATTCCTGTCGGTACTATTATACACAATATAGAGTTGTATCCAGGACATGGTGGCCAACTTGTTCGCTCAGCAGGTACTTCTGCACAGCTAATGGCTAAAGAAGGCAAGTATGCGACTATACGACTGCCTTCGGGTGAGATGCGTTTAGTGCTGCAGACCTGTCGGGCTACAATTGGTCAGGTTGGGAATATAGATCATGAAAACATCACTATTGGTAAAGCTGGCAGAAGCCGCTGGCTTGGCATAAGGCCAGCTGTAAGAGGTTCTGCAATGAACCCCGTCGATCACCCACATGGTGGTGGTGAAGGTAAAGCGCCAATTGGACGCCACCCAGTTACTCCTTGGGGTAAACCTGCATTGGGTGTGCGTACACGCCGTAAAAATAAGCCTACAGATAAATTCATAGTTAAACGGCGGAAAAAATAATTAAAAGGGGGTGAGAAGTTGGGGCGTTCATTAAAAAAAGGACCGTTTGTTGACGAGAAGCTTTTGAAAAAAATAAAGAAAATGAATGAAAGCGGGCAAAAAAAGGTTATAAAAACATGGTCAAGAAGATCGACCATTTTTCCAGAGATGGTTGGTCATACTATAGCAGTACATGATGGGCGAAAGCATGTGCCGGTATACATTACTGAAGATATGGTAGGGCATAAATTGGGGGAATTTGCGCCTACTCGTACTTTTAGAGGACACAGCGATCAGACCGAGAGGACTACAGGTCTTAAGTAGTTTATTAGAACGGCAATTATAAAATATATAAAGATTGCTTTGAGAGAGAGGTGGCACTAAAAGCTATGGAAGCTAGGGCGGTTGCCAAATATATAAGAATTTCCCCTAGAAAAGTGCGTCAAGTTGTTGATTTAGTTCGGGGGAAAGACTTAGAAGAAGCTTTGGCAATATTAAAGTATACACCTAAAAGAGGTGCAAATGCAGTTATTAAAGTTATAAATTCTGCGGCAGCTAATGCAGAACATAACTACGAAATGGATGTGGATAAATTGTATATATCGGAAATTTATGTAGATCAAGGGCCTACTCTTAAGCGTTTTAATCCTAGAGCTTATGGTAGAGCAAATATGATAAGAAAGCGCACCAGCCACATCACAGTTGTGTTAAGAGAAAGAAAGGAGGGATAATTTTAGGTGGGTCAAAAAGTTAGTCCTATAGCTCTTAGAGTAGGAATTATAAGAGATTGGGAAGCGAAATGGTTTGCTAGCAAGAAGGATTTTGCAAATCTATTAATTGAGGATGTGAAAATCAGAAAGCTTATAAAAAAGCAGTTGTATCAGGCTGGAATTTCAAATATACAAATAGAACGTGCGGCAAATCGAATTAAGATAACTATTCATACTGCTAAACCGGGTATAGTTATAGGTCGTGGAGGAACAGAAGTTGAAGTTTTAAGGAAAAACCTTGAAAGAATGACAGCAAAGAATGTCAACATAAATATACAGGAAACAAAAGTGCCAGAGACTAACGCTCAGCTTGTTGCAGAAAATGTAGCTGCTCAATTGGAAAAGAGGATTGCGTTTAGAAGAGCTATGAAACAAGTTATAACTCGTGCTATGAAGATGGGAGCTAAAGGCATTAAAGCTGCTGTTAGCGGACGTTTAGGTGGCGCTGAAATAGCTCGCACTGAATGGGCAAGCGAAGGAAAGGTGCCGCTGCACACATTAAGAGCGGATATAGATTATGGATTTGCAGAAGCTGATACTACTTATGGTAAGATTGGAGTTAAAGTGTGGATATATAAGGGAGATGTATTTTCTTGAAATTTGTGAAGCAATTTTTTAAGTGTAAAGCAAGTAGTTGTTTTTTGTAAAAAAGGAGGGGATAGACGATGTTAATGCCCAAGAAAGTTAAATATCGCAAGCCGCATCGTCCACGCAAGCTTACCGGGCGTGCCAAGGGTGGAACCGAGGTGCATTTTGGAGATTTTGGCTTGCAGGCTTTGGAGCCGGCATGGATAACAAACCGTCAGATTGAAGCTGCGCGTATTGCTATGACTCGTTATACTAAGCGTGGAGGAAAAGTGTGGATAAGGATATTTCCAGATAGACCGATTACTAAAAAACCTGCAGAAACGCGTATGGGTAAAGGAAAGGGTTCGCCGGAATACTGGGTAGCACCAGTGAAACCTGGAAGAATTATGTTTGAAATAGCAGGTGTTACCGAGGAAGTTGCGCGTGAAGCTATGAGGTTGGCGATGCACAAACTGCCGATAAAGTGTAAATTTGTTAAGCGTGTAAAAGTAGGTGAAGGCAATGAAAGCTAAGAAACTTAGAGAACTCACAACTGAGGAATTGAATAAAAAATTAGATGAAGCTAAGGACGAGCTTTTTAAGCTTAGATTTCGTCTGGCGACAGGGCAGTTAGATAATCCTATGAAGATAAAAGAGGTTCGTCGCAGAATTGCTCGTATAAAAACCATTATACGTGAACGCGAATTAGGGCTTAAAAGGGCATAAAGTAGCAGTTGTTTTTAAGGAGGTGTGGTTTGTTTGCAACAACCTGGATTGCGCAAAGTACGTATTGGCCGTGTGGTAAGCGATAAAATGGATAAAACAGTTGTTGTGGCTGTGGAGAGTTTCATAAAGCATCCTTTGTACGGTAAAAGAGTGCGTAAAACTAAAAAATATAAGGCACATGATGAGAACAATATGTGTCGTGTTGGAGACGAGGTAAAAATTATAGAAACACGTCCTTTATCAAAAGAAAAACGCTGGTGTGTTGTTGAAATTGTTAAGAAAGTGGAGAAAATTTAATTTATATTATTATATGCGCCTAAAGAGGAGGGATTTTTATGATTCAGACAGAAAGCAGGCTGCGTGTAGCAGACAATACAGGCGCTCGTGAAATACTGTGTATCAGAGTATTTGGTGGGTCACACAAACGCTACGCTACTGTAGGTGATATAATTAAAGCTACTGTTAAAGAGGCAGCGCCAGGAGGTATTGTTAAAAAAGGCGATGTAGTTAAAGCTGTGGTTGTGCGTACAAATAAAGAAATCAGAAGACCAGACGGTTCGTATATTAAATTTGACGAAAATGCAGCTGTGATAATAAAAGACGATAAGAGTCCTAGAGGGACGCGTATTTTTGGACCTGTGGCTAGGGAATTAAGAGAAAAAGATTTTATGAGAATAGTTTCTCTAGCTCCTGAGGTTTTGTAAGTACTGGAGGTGCTTTGGAGAATGCACAAGATGCATGTACGTAAGGGAGATATTGTAGTAGTAATAACAGGCAAAGATGCAGGCAAAAAAGGCAAGATATTAGAAGCTCAACCCAAAAAAAATCGCGTTGTTGTTGAAGGGGTTAACATTGTAAAACGCCATATGAAGCCAACCCGCGCTGTGCCGCAGGGAGGCATCATAGAAAAACCTGCGCCCATTCATGTTTCCAATGTCATGTTGTTTTGTTCTAAATGCAATAGACCAGTTAGAGTGGGCAAAAAAATATTACCTGATGGCAAAAAAGAACGCGTTTGTAAAAAGTGCGGAGCGGTAATTTAGCCTATGGAAAGCGGGGGTTGCTAGAAGGTGCTTAGACTAAAAGAAAAATATGAAAAAGAAGTAGTTAAATCTATGATGGAAAAATTCAACTATAAGAATGTAATGGAAGTGCCTAAATTAGAAAAAGTTGTCATAAACATGGGTTTGGGTGAAGCAGCGCAGAATCCAAAAGTAATAGATTTTGCAGTAAACGATTTAATGACAATTACCGGTCAACGTCCAGTGATTACTAAAGCAAAAAAATCCATAGCGGGTTTTAAGTTGAGAAAAGGTATGAGCATTGGCGCTAAAGTTACACTAAGGGGCAAGCGCATGTGGGATTTTGTAGATAAGCTTATAAACGTTGCTCTGCCAAGAGTGCGTGATTTTCGTGGAGTGTCGCAGAAGTCATTTGATGGGCGGGGCAACTATAATTTGGGCGTAAAGGAACAGCTGATATTTCCGGAAATCGACTATGATAAGATAGATAAAGTGCGCGGCATGGATATTTGTATTGTGACCACTGCTAAAACTGATGAGGAAGCAGGAGAGCTTTTGAAGCTCCTTGGCATGCCGTTTAAAGCTGTTAATTAATATTATTTAAGGGGTGACCAAAGTGGCTAAAAAATCGATGATCGCTAAAGCAAATCGGCCACAAAAATTTAAAGTGCGCGCATATAACAGGTGCAAACTGTGTGGCCGGCCGCGTGCATATATGAGAAAGTTTGGTATTTGTCGTATTTGTTTTCGTATGTTAGCTTACAAGGGTGAAATACCGGGCATTAAAAAGGCAAGCTGGTAAATAAGGAAGGGGGTATGAGCTTGTGGTAATGACTGATACCATTGCGGATTTTTTGACTCATATTAGAAATGCTAACATGGTTTATAGTCCTAAAGTTGAAGCTCCTTCATCTAAAATGAAAAAAGCAATTGCAGAAATCTTAAAAGAAGAAGGATATATAAAGGATTATGAAATTATAGATGATGGCAAGCAGGGTATAATACGAATTTATATGAAATATATTGGAAAAGAGCGTGTTATAACTGGAATCAAGAGAATTTCTAAACCTGGGCTTAGAGTTTATGTAAAGAAAGATAATATACCTAAAGTGCTAGGTGGATTGGGATTAGCTATTATTTCTACATCAAAAGGCGTGATGACTGATAAAAAGGCTCGCAAGCTAGGTGTTGGTGGAGAGGTAATTTGTTACGTTTGGTAATATTGGGATATATGGAGGTATAAGAGATGTCGCGTATTGGCAAAAAACCTATTCCAGTACCAAAAGATGTGGATATACAGATTGAAGGCAATGTGGTACAGGTAAAGGGTTCAAAAGGACAGCTGAAAAAAGAATTTCATAAAGATATGTTGATAAAACTTGTTGACGGCACTGTTGTGGTAGAGCGACCATCTGAAAATAAGCTGCATAAATCTCTGCATGGTTTAACACGTACATTGATTTCTAATATGATAGAAGGGGTAACAAAAGGATTTGAAAAAACCCTTGAGTTGAGCGGCGTGGGTTATCGCGCTCAAAAACAGGGGAATAAGCTTGTGCTGAATGTTGGCTTTTCTCGTCCTGTAGAGGTTGAAATAGTTGATGATATAGAGATCGATGTACCTGATCAGACCACGATTGTAGTAAAGGGGATAGATAAAGAATTAGTAGGTGCTGTGGCTGCCAAAATTCGTGCGATAAAGGAGCCAGAACCTTATAAAGGGAAAGGCATTAAATATAAAGACGAATATATTCGCAGAAAAGCTGGTAAGACAGGTAAGAAGTAAAGCAAAAAGAGGTGAGTTTAAATTGTTGAAAAAAATTGACAGGAAAAAACTTCGTGAAAAGCGCCGCATAAGAGTGCGCAAAAAAGTTTTCGGTACGGCAGAGCGCCCGCGTTTGAATGTGTTTCGCAGTTTGAATCACATGTATGCTCAGATAATTGATGATGAGAGAGGAATAACATTAGTTGCTGCTTCAACTCTTTCGCCAGAGTTAAGAGGAAAGCTTAAGAGGGGCGGCAACATTGAGGCTTCTAAGGCTGTAGGAGAACTCATCGCTAAAAAAGCAATAGCTGCTGGGATAAAAAAAGTAGTTTTTGATCGTGCTGGATATATATACCATGGCAGAGTTAAGGCTTTAGCAGAGGCAGCTAGAGAAGGCGGTTTGGATTTTTAAGCGTGCTTTTTAATTTAAGTAACAAGTTAGGAGGTAATGTGTGAAATAATGTCAAAAATTGATGCCAGCAAGTTGGAGTTAACTGAAAAAGTTGTATTTGTCAACAGGGTTGTAAAAGTTGTTAAAGGCGGTAGGAGGTTTAGATTTTCAGCGCTGGTGGTTGTAGGAGATGGCAAAGGGCATGTGGGTGCAGGATTGGGCAAAGCGAATCAAGTGCCTGATGCTATTCGCAAAGCTGTAGAAAACGCAAAGAAAAATATGATTAAAGTTCCTCTTAAGGGAACTACTATACCACACGAAATAATAGGCGAATTTGGAGCGGGAAAAGTGCTGTTAAAGCCGGCTGCGCCAGGAACAGGTGTAATTGCAGGTGGACCCGTTAGAGCTGTTTTAGAATTGGCAGGTGTTAGAGATATTTTAACAAAATCTCTAGGATCTTCCAATGCCAACAACATGGTTCGTGCTACTATGCAGGCTATAAAGAGCCTTAAAACTCCTGAGCAAATAGCACGGCTTAGAGGTAAGCCTGTGGAGAAACTTCTGGGTTAGGAGGAGTAGATGTGGCTAAATTAAAGATCACGCTACAAAAAAGCCTTATAGGCAGAAGTGAAAAACAGCGCGTTATTGTGAAAACATTGGGGCTTAAAAAAGTAAACAGCCAAGTGATTCATGAAGATGTTCCTCAAATAAGAGGCATGATTAAAAAAGTATCACATTTGGTAAAAGTGGAAGAGGTTTAAAGGCTTTGCTGTTAAAAGGTTTATTTTTGTATTAAGGAGGGTTTTAAGAATTGAGAATACATGATTTGAAGCCAGCTCCAGGTTCAAAGAAAAAACCAAAGCGAAAAGGGCAAGGCATTGGTTCTGGCTTGGGGAAGACTGCTGGCAGAGGACATAAGGGTCAAAATGCCCGTTCAGGTGGTGTAAGGCCTGGGTTTGAAGGCGGGCAAATGCCGTTACATAGGCGTCTTCCTAAGCGAGGATTTACTAATGTCTTTAAAAAAGAAATTGTTACAGTAAATGTAGAGATGTTAAATAAATTTGAAGAAGGTGCAGTGGTAACTCCAGAAGAACTAAAAAAGGCAGGAATTATTAAAAAAATAGCTGATGGAGTAAAGATTTTAGGAAATGGTGAGTTGAAAAAGCCACTTACTGTAAAAGCACACGCTTTTAGCAAATCAGCATCTGAGAAAATTGTTGCTGCTGGTGGCAATATAGAGGA
>JAJOKN010000048.1:14332-21165 GCA_021129815.1 Desulfotomaculum sp.
GGAGGTGATTTAGTTTGTTAGATGCTTTAAAAAGCGCTTTAAAAAGCAGTGAACTAAGGCAAAAACTTTTATTCACGTTGGCTATGATATTAGTATATAGAGTTGCAGCGCATATTCCAGTTCCGGGTATAGATCCAGAAGTGTTCAGGCAGCTGATGGAAGGCCATCAACTGCTCGGCTTTTTTGATATTATTACAGGTGGAGCGTTTATGAATGTGTCTGTGGTAGCAATGGGAGTTTTTCCATATATAAATGCGCTTATAATCATACAGCTTTTAACGGTGGTAATTCCAAAACTCGAGCAGTTAGCAAAAGAAGGGGAAGAAGGAAGGAGGAAAATCACTCAGTATACTAGATATTTTACAGTGGTGATAGCTTTTGTTCAGGCAATTGCGCTGTCGTTTTTCATAAGAAATGCGTTTGAAAATCCAGGACTTCTTTCTTATTTGGCAGTAGCAATTACACTTACAGCAGGTACGATATTTTTGATGTGGCTGGGAGAGCGAATCACCGAAAAAGGCATAGGGAATGGAATTTCTATACTTATCTTTGCAGCTATTGTTGCAGGAATTCCGGGTGCAATTATAAACATTGCTGAGTTGTTGGCAGTTGGTGCTATTAATGTGCTAAATGTTATTTTCTTTCTCATCATCGGGCTGGCTGTAGTTGTTGGAATTGTGATAATACATCAGGCGCAGAGGCGTATTCCAGTGCAGTATACAAAGCGTGTGATTGGAAGGCGTGTTTACGGAGGGCAAACCACTCACTTGCCTATTAAAGTCAATCAAGCAGGTGTGATACCAGTGATTTTTGCTTCATCGGTTTTGATATTTCCTGAAACTATCATTCACTGGTTTGGCGGCCCGGGATTACAGCAGTGGTTTTCTTCTTATTTTGGATTTGGAACACCTATCAACACTATAATTTTTGTTCTGCTGATTATAGGCTTTACTTACTTTTATACAGCTATTATAATGAATCCGGTAGATATGGCAGATAATATTAAGAGAAACGGCGGATTCATACCGGGGATCAGACCGGGAAGGCCTACTGCAGAATACATTGCAAAGGTAATGAGCAGAATTACTTTAGCAGGTGCTGTTTTCTTAGCGTTGATTGCTGTCATACCTTTTTTTGTTATGGCTGCTACCCAGATACCCGGCATTTGGATTGGTGGCGTGTGTGCTTTGATTGTTGTGGGTGTGGCGTTGGATACCATGAGACACATGGAGTCGCATTTGCTTATGCGCAGTTATAAAGGCTTTATTAAATAAAACGGGGTTTTTTGCATGATAAATTATAAGTCAGAGAGAGAACTCAACTACATGAGAGATGCAGGGAAAATTGTAGCTCTTACGCATAAGGAACTTGAAAAGGCTATAAAGCCAGGGATTAGCACTAAAGAGCTCAGCGACATTGCAGAAGATTTTATAAAAAAACAAGGTGCTCGTCCCGCGTTTAAAGGACTGTATGGTTTTCCAGCAGCTGTGTGTATTTCAGTAAATGAAGAAGTGGTTCACGGCATTCCGAGTCAGAGAAAACTTGAAGTTGGAGATATTGTTGGGTGTGATTTGGGTGTGGAAATAGAAGGATATTTTGGAGACGCAGCATATACTTATAGAGTGGAACCAATTTCTGACAGAGCTATGAAGCTTTTGGAGGTAGCTGAAAGGGCATTATATTTGGGCATAGAAAAAGCAGTAAGCGGCAATCGGTTAACAGATATATCGCATGCTATTCAGTCCTTTGTTGAAAGCAATGGATTTTCAGTTGTGAGAGAGTATGTGGGTCATGGAATAGGAAGCAAACTGCATGAAGACCCCCAAGTGCCTAATTTTGGGCGACCGGGCAGAGGAATTAAGCTAAAGCCGGGTTTGACACTGGCTATTGAGCCCATGGTTAACGAAGGGACTCATGAAGTGGTTACGCTTTCCAACAACTGGACAGTGGTTACCAAAGACAGAAAGTTATCAGCTCATTTTGAACATACTGTTGCAATAACAGATGGTGCACCGGAGATTTTAACAAAGTTATAGCTTTTGCTTTTTGAAAAAAAGGAGGCTTGATCTTGTGCAAAACTTGCAAGTAGGTCAGCTAGTTTATTCAACTGCTGGCAGTGATAAAGGGCAGCTTTATGTTGTGGTGGGTATAAACACCAAAGATTCTCGCGTGCTGCTCGCTAACGGTAAAAGCCGCAAGATTAGCAACCCTAAACCTAAAAATCTAAAGCATATAAAAGAAACAGATATTATCAGCAAAGACATTCAAGAGAGGATATTAAAAGACAAAAAGCCAAGTAACGCAGATATAAAGAATTTTATAGAACAAAACATGCATGTTGTGGCGGTGTAAAATTTTATAGTGAAAAACAATAACAAAGTTTTATAAATTTTCAATTAAAAAATGATACTATCAAGTTTAGAATGGGGGCTGATATTTCTGATAGATTGGAGGGTATTTTTTATAAGGTATGGGTAAAAAAGATGTAATTGAAGTTGAGGGTACTGTTGTAGAGCCATTGCCCAATGCTATGTTTAGAGTGGAATTATCAAACGGACATAAGGTATTGGCTCATGTTTCTGGGAAGATAAGAATGAATTTTATCAGGATATTGCCGGGGGATAAAGTTACTGTGGAGTTGTCTCCTTATGACTTGACAAGAGGACGCATAATTTACAGGCACAAATAACTCAAAGGAGGAAGGTTAAGTGAAAGTAAGACCATCCGTTAAGCCGATCTGTGAGAAGTGTAAGCTAATTAAAAGAAAAGGAACTATAAGGGTTATCTGTGTTAACCCTAAGCATAAACAAAGACAGGGTTAGCAATTGAGTAAATTATATTTTGACGATTGATAAGCTTGAGCTAAGGAGGTGTAAAGAATGGCGCGTATTGCTGGCGTGGATTTGCCGAGAGGAAAGAGAATTGAAGTTGCTCTAACTTATATATATGGAATTGGTTTTCCGAAGTCTAGGGAAATATTGAAAAACACAAATATCAACCCTGATACTAGAGTGCGCGATTTGACAGAGGAAGAGGTAAATAAGCTTCGTTCATATATTGATAAAAACTTAAAAGTTGAAGGAGATTTGCGCAGAGAAGTAGCTTTAAACATCAAGAGATTGATTGAAATAGGCTGCTACCGTGGTTTGAGACATCGCCGTGGACTTCCTGTTAGAGGGCAAAGGACAAAAACCAACGCTAGAACAAGGAAAGGAACAAAGAGAACTATTGGTGTGCGCAAGAAAAAGTAATAGTTTTATTATTAAGGGAGGTAAAATTATTATATGGCGCGTCGTTCAGCGCGTATTAAAAAACGAGAGAAAAAAAATGTTGAGTCTGGTATTGCATATATAAAGTCTACATTTAACAATACCATAGTAACCATCGCAGATTTAAAAGGAAATGCAATAGCATGGGCAAGCGCAGGACAGGTGGGATTTAAAGGCACACGGAAGAGTACACCGTTTGCTGCTCAGCTGGCAGCAGAAAAAGCTGCGAAAGAAGCGATTGAGCATGGCATGAAAACTGTTGAAGTTATGGTTAAAGGACCAGGTGCAGGTAGAGAGGCAGCTATTCGTTCGCTTCAGGCAGCAGGTTTAGAAGTTAGCGTTATTAAAGATGTTACACCTATTCCACATAATGGGTGCAGGCCACCCAAACGTCGCAGAGTTTAGGAGGTGATTTTTGTGGCAAGATATACAGGTGCTAGATGTAAATTGTGTCGTCGTGAAGGCATTAAGTTATACTTAAAAGGTGATAGATGCTATACAAATAAATGTGCATTTGAGAGACGCAGTTATGCCCCGGGACAGCATGGTCAGGTTCGCAAAAAAGTTTCTGAATACGGGCTGCAACTCCGTGCAAAACAAAAAGCTCGCAGAATATACGGGGTTATGGAAAGACAATTCCGCAATTATTTCTATGAAGCTGCGCGTCAGCCAGGTGTTACAGGTGAGAACTTGCTCCGATTGCTTGAGCGCAGGTTAGATAATGTGGTTTTTAGGTTAGGTTTGGCTGATTCACGTGCTCAAGCAAGGCAGCTGGTTACACACGGACATTTTAAAGTCAACGGTCGCAAAGTGAATATACCGTCTTATTTAGTAAAAGTAGGAGATGAAATAACTGTTAGAGAAAAAAGCAAAAATTCTGTTTTAATTAAGAGTTTGATAGATAAAGCTAAAGAAAAAACCCATCCTGCTTGGTTGGAATACGATGCTGAGCAAGCAAAAGGTGGCGTGATATCGCTGCCAACTAGAGATCAGATTGATGTTGATGTAGAAGAACACTTGATTGTTGAGTTGTATTCTAAGTAATTTTAAAGGCTATGCAACTGTCGTTTTGTTGAATTTTTTAGTGCCTTGTAAAAGGGATGGGGGTGTTTTTGACTTTATGTTAGAAATTGAAAAACCAAGAATTGAACGCGTGGAATCGAATGAAGATAATACTTATGGCAAGTTTGTCATAGAGCCGTTGGAGCGGGGTTATGGTATTACATTAGGCAACAGCTTGCGCAGAATGCTTTTGTCATCACTTCCTGGAGCTGCAGTGACTTCAGTTAAGATTGACGGAGTGCTGCATGAGTTTTCTACCATTCCAAATGTTAAGGAAGATGTGGCAGAGATCATTTTAAATTTAAAAAAATTGTGTATTAAGTTAAATACAAACGAGGAAAAAGTGTTAAGACTGGAAGCTGAAGGAGAAGGGGAAGTAAAAGCAGGCGATATAATTGCAGACTCTGATGTTGAGATTTTAAATCCGGATCTTCACCTAGCTACATTGGCTAAAGGCGGAAGGCTTCCTATGGAAATCACTGTTAACAAAGGAAAGAGGTATGTACCCGCTGAAAAAAACAAAAAGCCAGATCACCCTATAGGGATAATTCCTGTGGATTCCATATATACACCTGTAAAAAAAGTGAACTTTACTGTTGGAAATACAAGAGTGGGGCAGGTTACAGATTATGATAAGCTTACGCTTGAGGTGTGGACAAATAAAAGCATAACTGTAGATGAAGCCATCAGCTTATCTGCAAAGATATTGACAGAACATCTGCAGCTGTTTGTAGAACTGGTTGATATAGCTGAAGATTTAGAAATTATGGTAGAAAAAGAGCCTGACAATAAAGATAAGTTGCTCGACATGACTATCGAAGAGCTGGATATATCTGTGCGGTCTTATAACTGTTTAAAGCGTGCGGGGATAAACACAGTTAGAGACTTGATTCAAAAAAATGAAGAGGATATGATAAAAGTGCGCAATTTGGGCAAAAAATCGCTTGAAGAAGTTTCAAGAAAACTCAAAGAATTAGGACTTTCTTTTAAGAAAAGCGACGAGAAAAAGGGGGAGTTATAAGTGAGTTATCGCAAACTTGGACGCAACACAGGCCATAGAAAAGCTATGCTGCGCAACTTGGTTACTTCTCTGTTTCGAGACGACAGAATAGAAACTACTGAAGCTAGAGCTAAAGAAGTGAAGAAAATCGCAGAAAAACTCATAACAATAGCTAAAAGAGGCGACCTTTCTGCTAGAAGAAGGTGCCTTGAATATATTTACGAGGAAGATGTAGTGAGAAAGCTATTCAACGACATTGCACCTAGACATAGCGAAAGACAGGGCGGTTACACCCGCATTATTAAGACAGGTTTTCGCAGAGGCGACGCAGCGCAGATGGCTGTTTTGGAATTGTTATAATTTTTGTTTAAAATATACTTATTTAAATTAAAGAAAGAAGGAAATTGCTAGCCAATTTCCTTTTTATTTTTTTTAAAACTTATTTCATTAATAAAATTACAACAAATGAGGCAGCTTGAGAATAAATTTTTGAGCTTAATGAAAGAAAGTAGGAAAGAATAATGAAAAACATAAAGCTTATAGTTGCATATGATGGCACAAACTATCACGGCTTTCAAGAACAAAAAGGCACAGGACTTGATACCATTCAGGAAGTACTAGAAAAAGCGCTATCCAAACTAACTAAAAGAGAAATTAAAATCATCGGAGCGGGCAGAACAGATGCAGGAGTACACGCTAGAGGTCAGGTGGTAAACTTCAAGTGCGATGACTGGCCAATTCCGCTTACAAAAACAGCACTGGCAGTAAATGCGCTTTTGCCGAATGACATCGCTGTGCTAAAAGCTGAACTTGTACCGCTTGACTTTCACGCGAGATTTTCAGCTATATCCAAAACCTACTGTTATAGAGTTTACAACGAAAGAATTTTAGACCCGTTTGTGGCAAGATATGCCTTGCATGAACCGAGAAGACTCGACGTACAAGCGATAGACGAAGCTTGCCAATATCTCATAGGCGAGCACGACTTTAAGTCCTTTCAATCAAAAGGAACACCTGTTAAAACTACGATAAGAAAGCTCACACAGGCGAGAGCAGATAAGGAAGGAAAACTTGTAAAATTTATATTCAGCGCAAACGGCTTTTTGTACAATATGGTTAGAATTATGGTTGGCACGCTCATTCAGGTAGGGCTTTTGAAAATCAAGCCTGAAGCTTTAAGAGATATTTTAGAAGCCAAAGATAGGACAAAAGCAGGCCCAACAGTTCCGCCGCAAGGGCTGTTTTTAGAAAGGGTGGATTATTGAAATTTGCAAAAAATATTTATATAAAAAAGCACTTGAACTATTGCTGCTTGAATAGTAAAAAAAAATTTTTCAAAAAAACTATAAAGTTTTTAAAACTCACTACGATAATAAATAGTGAAAGCACTAAAAAGCACCGGCACAAGCTGTTAGCAAGAAGTGCTTAAAAAACGCTCACAAAGGACTGTGAGTAAAAAACTAAAAAATTTTCAAGGAGGAGGATGTATCAATGATTATCAA
>JAJOKN010000015.1 GCA_021129815.1 Desulfotomaculum sp.
TCGAGTTATAAGTACAGAGGTGAATGTTTTGGATGTAAGATTTGGACCGGCAGGAAATCCTGACTCTTTTTATGAACAAGGCTACAAAAGTTCTCTTGACATGCCATCTTGGCTAGCTGAGCAGGGACTCAATGCGTATGAATATCAGTGTGGACGTGGGGTGCGCATTAAAGAAGAATTTGCACAAAAACTAGGTGAAAATGCACGAAAATATGATATAGCTTTGAGTATTCACGCACCTTATTACATAAACCTTTGCAGCGAAGATGAAAAAATAATACAAAAGTCTAAAGAACATATAGTAAAATCTGTAAGAGCAGCTAAATGGATGGGTGCGGATGTGGTGGTCTTACATATAGGGAGCGCTAAAGGTGGAGAACGAGCACTTGCTTATAATAGAGCGAAGGATTATATTTTAAAAATAATAGAAGAAATAGAAGAAGAATTAAATGGAGTTAAGTTAGCTCCTGAAACGATGGGAAAAATAAATCAAATTGGTTCTCTAGATGAAGTGTTGGAAATGTGTGCATTACATAATAGCTTGGTGCCATGCATAGATTTTGCGCATTTGCATGCGGTATCAGGTGGTAAATTTAATGATGTTGACAGCTTCAAAATTGTTTTTGAAAAAATAAAACATGTACTTGGTAAGAATGCTCTGCAAAATTTGCATATTCACTTTAGTCCTATCGAATATACCAAATTAGGTGAAAAAAGGCACCGTACTACACTTGACAAAGGATTTGGACCGGATTTTAAATTACTGGCTGAATTGATTGTCAAAGAAAATATAAGTGTGCGAATAATATGTGAATCTGATGGAAGGCAATCTGAAGATGCTTTGGTTTATAAGGGAATGTTAGAATGCTTAACTAACCATACTTTACCTCCTTTTGTTTTTTAACTTTATTACATGTATATCTTTGCACTATGTGTTAACATTTATTCTGAATGAATTAAAAATAGTTTATTTTTTTATTTGGTATAATAATTTTGTTGCAAAACGAGCTTTGACTTGCAAATTTTTAGTAGAGAGGAGTATTGTCAATATGTTGCCTATACCTAAAAAGTATTTTGTTACTGCAGCGAGTGCTGAGGGTTTAAGTGAATTAAATGCTTTTGATAATGCACTGTTAAAAGCAGGAATTGGAAATGTAAATCTTTTACGTGTGAGCAGTATCTTGCCACCAGGTGCTGAATATGATCCAAAACTTGAGCTTAAGCCTGGAATGCTTTTACCTACGGCTTATGGTTATATTATAAGTGAAGTTCCTGGCGAGACTATTGCAGCAGCAGTAGGAGTGGGCATTTCAAAGGATTCTTTCGGGGTTATAATGGAATTTTCAGGGAAATGCAGTGCGGATGAAGCGCGAAGCTGTATAGAAAAAATGATAAAAGAAGCTTTTGAGGTTCGCAAAATGGAATTAGTAGATATGAAAATAGAAGCTGTTGAACATGTTGTAAAGAAAATAGGGTGCTGTTTGGCTGCTGTGCCGATGGTTTAGCACAGATTTTTTATAATAGAGAAGGAGGCTTTTTTATGTATGAAGATCAGCAAAAACAAGTATTTGACTTGTGGGTCAGCGAAGAACAAATGCCTACTATGAGACTTAGTCTTCAGGCATTAGATGTGTTACATACAGAAAAAACTGAATATCAACATTTAGCTATTGTAGACACAATGCCGTTTGGGCGTGTGCTGTTTTTGGATGGCATTATTCAGACTACAGTTAAAGATGAGTTTGTATATCATGAAATGATAACACATCCAGCGCTAAACACACACGGCAGCCCCAAAAATGTGCTGGTCATCGGTGGTGGAGATGGCGGTGCTATTAGAGAAATATTAAAATATCCTACAGTGGAAAAAGCAACACTTGTTGAAATCGATGAAAAAGTAGTAAAATATTCAAAAAAATACTTACCGGAAATCAGCTTTGCATTGAATGATCCTAAAGTGGAAGTACGCTTTGAAGATGGAATTAAACATGTAGCAGGGCATAAAGGAGTATATGATGTTATAACAGTTGATTCTCCTGATCCAATTGGACCGGCTGTGGGATTGTTTGCGCGTGATTTTTATCAAAATATATTTGAAGCATTGACAGATGATGGTATTTTTGTTGCGCAAACAGAGTCTCCGTGGTTTAATAGAGACTTAATTGCGAGGGTTTACAAAGATATATCCAGTATTTTTCCTATTACGAGACTTATGTTGGCTTATATTCCATCATATCCCGGTGGCATGTGGAGCTTTACCATGGGATCGAAGAAATATGATCCGCTTGATTTTGATGAAAGCAAGTTTCCGGGTTATAAAACCCGTTATTATACTCCGAAAATTCACAAAGCAGCTTTTGCACTACCGCCTTTTGTGGAAGAGTTGCTGAAGTAAAATGCTATTTGTATGACTATAAAAATTTTGAACTGTTAGCAAGGTTTTTTTCGAAGCTTTCCCCTTGCTTTTTGTTGTATTTGCTGGTTTGCTCATTGTTTCCTTGGTGATTTTTTAAGTATGGTTGAATAGGTGGGTGCCCTGCGATGTTTTTAGAGAACTGTTATCTGGAGAGAAATACTTGCTTTATTGGAAGTTCGGAGGACTATAAAAGCTCAAAAGTAGTTGTGATCGGTGCGCCGATGGATTTTACAACTAGCTTTAGACCTGGTGCGCGCCAAGGACCGGAACGTATAAGAACTACATCTTATGTTTTAGAAGAATACAGCGTATATTTAAATAAAAGCTTAAATGATTTTACATATTACGATGCAGGCGACATAATAATGCCTTGTGGGAATATACTGGAAAGCCTTAAAAGAATTGGAACAGCGGTAGAAGCGCTGCTTTGTGATGGCAAGTTTCCACTGCTCTTTGGAGGCGAGCATTTAGTTAGCTTGCCTGTTATCGAAAAAATTGCAAAAAAGTACACAGGCTTAACAGTTTTGCATTTTGATGCTCATGCAGATTTAAGAGCTGAGTATATGGGAGAACGTTATTCTCATGCTACTGTGATGCGAAGAGTAGTTGAGATAATTGGAGGTAATAACTTATATCAGTTTGGAATTCGTTCAGGTGATAGAGATGAAATTGAATTTGGACGTAAAAATACAAATATTTATATAAACCAGCTAATAGAACCACTAGAAGAGATAAGCATGAAGTTAAAAGATAAACCGATATATATAACTTTAGATATAGATATAGTTGATCCAGCATTCGCGCCGGGGACAGGCACACCAGAGCCTGCTGGTGTAAGCTCTAGGGAAATATTAGAAGCACTGTATTTATTGAAGGACCTAGATGTTGTGGGAATGGATATCGTTGAGGTGAGTCCTGTTTACGACCAATCCGAACGCACATCTATTTTAGCAGCAAAGCTTGCGAGAGAAGCAATATTGCAGTGGGGCAAATAAGTGATGCAAAAAACTTAAGAATTAAACAACTTATGAAGAATCAACATTTTGATTAAAATGAGAGAGAATAGGGTTTTATTGGTTTTTATAAAGTTTTGGAAGAGTTACAGAAATATACAGTATGTATTTTAAAAACATTGCTCATAATAGTTGACTAACAATATGTTTAAATGCTACAATTAGAGCTAACTATAATGATGATTAGCTTTATAGGTTTGAGGGAATTAATTGAATTAACAAGCTAAATACAAAGGGGTATTTAGTTGTTCGTAGCGAGGTGTTGTCTTTAAGTTTGAAGGTTTTTATGTATTTTAATTATAGCGTGCTTTAGTGGGGTGAACTCCGTGGAGGAGCAACGCATTATAGTAGCAGATAGCTGTACTGATTGGCAAAAGAATATCAAGCTTATGCTCAGCAAAGCTGGTTATTTAGTGATAGGAGAAGCTTCTGATGGAGTCACCACTATTAAGATGGTACGTGACCGTCAACCTGATTTGGTTATTATAGAAGCGGGGCTTATGGGTTTTAGCGGTATTGAAGTAGCTTCTATAATAGATGAAGACAAGCTAGCTCCGGTTATTTTAACAGTGGACAATTATCAGCCCTATTTGTTAACTAAAGCTAAAAATGCAGGTGTGCAGAGCTTGCTGGTAAAACCTTTTGGAGAAGCTATTTTGATACCAGCAGTGGAATTGGCTTTAAACAATTACCGTGAAATGGTTGAATTGGAGCGCAAGCTCAAGCAGATGGAGGAGAAACTTGAAACGCGTAAAATAATTGAAAGAGCAAAGGGTATATTGATGGAAACGACAGGAATGTCTGAAGCACAGGCATTTAGGAAAATACAAAAGCAAAGCATGGATAAGAGAATAAGCATGAGAGCAGTAGCAGAAGCTATTATAATGGCACATGAACTTCACAAGGTATAGTTAATGGCTCTTAGTTATATGAGTAAGAATTTTAAGCGTTGATGGGACATTTGAGAAACTCCTCATTGTTGAGGCTTGAAAAGCATGTTATGTTTAAAGATAAGTTTTATGGTCTTGTTTATGGATTTAATTTGTCAAAATATAAAACGGTTTACAATGGCAATGGCGCCTTTGTTAAATTATAGAAGTTGTTCTATAAGTTAACAAAGGCTTTTTTATTAAAAATAAAAAAATTTATAGAAAGGTGGTTGTTTATTATGAATGAACAGGCAAAGCAGGAAATTTTAGAAAAGGCTCGTGAAGCGGGGGTCAAGTTTGTTCGTTTGCAGTTTATTGACATAATGGGTGTACCTAAAAACGTTGCTATTACTATTGAGCAGCTGGAAAAGGCACTGGATGGGGAGATAATGTTTGATGGTTCTTCTATCCATGGGTTCGTGAGAATTGAAGAATCTGATATGTATTTGCGTCCAGATCCAAGCACTTTTGTGATATTCCCTTGGAGACCTAGAGATGGAGCAGTTGCAAGGTTGATTTGTGATATTTACAAGCCAGATGGCACTCCTTTTGAAGGTTGTCCGCGCAACAACTTAAAGAGGATATTAAAAGAAGCAGAAGAAATGGGATATAAAATGGCAGTAGGTCCAGAGTTAGAGTTTTTCTTGTTCCAGGTAGATGAAGAAGGACGTCCGACATTGAATACTCATGATAAAGCAGGGTACTTTGATTTATCTCCTGTAGATCTTGGAGAAAATGCTCGCAGGGATATGGTACTCACACTGGAGGAAATGGGATTTGAGATTGAAGCATCTCACCATGAAGTGGCAGAAGGACAACATGAAATTGACTTCAAGTATTCCGACGCATTGGATGTAGCGGATAAAATCATTACATTTAAAGTAGTGGTACGTACAATAGCACAGCGCCACGGTTTACATGCTACATTTATGCCAAAACCTATTTTTGGAATAAACGGTTCTGGGATGCACTCTAACCAATCACTTATGACATTGGATGGTAAGAATGCTTTTTATGATCCAAATGCTCCGGATCAGTTAAGCGATGTTGCAAGGCATTATATTGCTGGAGTATTAAAGCATGCAAGGGCACTTACTGCAGTAACTAACCCAACAGTTAATTCTTATAAGAGGTTGGTACCGGGTTATGAAGCACCTGTGAATTTAGCATGGTCGTCAGCAAACCGTTCAGCAGTTATAAGAATTCCAGCTAAACGTGGAATGTCAACTAGAATAGAACTCAGAAGTCCTGATCCGTCTTGCAATCCATATTTAGCAATTGCTGTTATGTTGAAGGCAGGGCTTGATGGAATTAAGAATAAGTTACAGCCACCTGAGGCTTGCAACCGCAACATATACAAAATGAGCGATGAAGAAAAAGCAAAGTTAGGTATTGGAAGCTTGCCGGGATGCTTGGCTGAAGCTCTTGATGAACTAGAGAAAGATGACGTTATCAAAGAGGCATTAGGAGATCATATTTTTGAAAAGCTTATGGAAGCTAAACGTCAAGAGTGGGACGATTATCGTGTCAGAGTAACTGAGTGGGAAATTGAAAATTATCTTTCTACATTTTAAAATGTATTGAATGAAAAAACACCTTGCTGTTTTTGAACAGCGAGGTGTTTTTTATTAGCTCTCTTAAATGTGCAACTTAAAAGTATACATTATCCATAACAAAAAAAATGACAATATGTATAATATTTATGTTATACTAAGCTTTAATCGATGCTTATTATTAAAATGTAATCATTAGCAAAAAAGCAATAGACATAGTTGAATAGGCACAATTAATATACATGATGTGGCTTTTTTAGTAGTTAGCATGTGCAGCTCAATTAATTTTACTGGTCTTTATTTTAAGACTTTTAATGTTTACAATTTAAATGATTATTGGTCCGGTTTAAGGTTTTAGCCTTGTGCCGGGCAATTTTTATCTATTTTTTTATAGTAGTTAACTGTGACAAATAGAAGTTGGGAGGTAATTGCTGTTATGATTGGTACATTTCCTAGAATACCGTCAGGCTGTGCGATAAGTGGAATGATAAATAAAAAAGGACAGTGTATGACTGGAGAGGCTATTATACAGTCTATTGCTCTAATGCATGACCGTTCCAACGGTTTAGGTGGAGGGTTTGCAGCTTACGGTATATATCCTAGGTTTAAAGAGCATTATGCGCTTCACATGCTGTACAATAGCGAAAAGGATAGGCTGGCTACTGAGGAGTACTTGAAAGATAAATTCGTCATAGATATGAGTGAACCAATTCCCACAAGGAATGTTCCTAACATTACTGATGCGCCACTGGTATGGAGATATTTTTTAAAAGTAGATCCAAAAGCGTTGAGTGAACAGGAAAATCAAGTAGATGAAACAGATTACGTTGTAGCGGCAGTAATGCATATAAATAATTGTATAGAAGGTGCTTTTGTTATGTCTTCCGGTAAAAATATGGGAGCTTTTAAAGGTGTAGGATATCCTGAAGACATAGGGAGATTTTTTAGGTTGGAAGAGTATGAGGGTTACATATGGATAGCACATGGCAGGTTTCCTACCAATACGCCCGGGTGGTGGGGTGGAGCGCATCCGTTTTGTCTGTTGGATTGGTCGGTGGTACATAATGGGGAGATATCTTCCTATGGTATAAATAAAAGATACTTAGAAATGTTTGGATATAAGTGTGAGCTACAGACAGATACAGAAGTAGTATCTTACCTGGTGGATTTGATGCATAGAAAACAAGGAATACCGCTGGAAATAGCATGTAAGGTGCTGGCAGCACCTTTGTGGAAGGATATTGATAAAATGGAACCTGATCAAAAGGAATTGTTTACGGCTTTGCGTCAGGTTTATGGGTCAGCTTTGTTGAATGGGCCATTTAGCTTTATAATTGCCAATAGTCGTGCTATGATTGGCTTAAATGACCGCATAAAGCTAAGGCCTATGACTGTAGGGGTAAAAGATGATATGGTATATATGGCCAGTGAGGAAAGCGCAATAAGAGAGATCTGTCCTGATTTAGATGATGTGTGGATTGCTAAAGGTGGAGAAGCTATTATTGCTGAGTTGGAGGAAGGTGTGGAAGTATGAATTACTTAATGCCAGAATTCTTAGTACAGGTAGATCATGAGCGCTGTCGCCGCTGTAAATTGTGTGTGAATAATTGTGGATTTGAGGCGCTGGATTTTAAAGAGCGTGTAGTATCTGATGATTCAAAATGTGTGGCATGTCATCGCTGTGTGTTGGTTTGTCCTGAGAGAGCAATTAATGTAGTAAAGAATCCTGTAGCTTTTAAAGAAAGCTATCACTGGAATGTTGAGCACATTAAAAATATATACAAGCAAGCAGCTACAGGTGGAAAGCTTTTAACTGCGACTGGAAATGAAAAACCATATAAAAGTTATTTTGATCACTTGGTATTGGACGCATGTCAAGTGACAAATCCTTCTATCGATCCGCTTCGAGAGCCGATGGAGCTTCGTACTTATTTGGGTTCTAAGCCGGACAAAGTAGAAATAGTAAAAGAAAATGGAAAGTATAAGCTTAAGACAAAGATGCCGCCACAGGTTAAGCTTGAAACGCCTATTGTGTTTGCGGCTATGTCATATGGGGCTATAAGTTTAAATGCACATAAAGCGCTAGCTGCTGCTGCTAAAGAATGTGGTATTTTGTATAATACGGGCGAGGGAGGTTTGCATAGGGATTTATATGAATATGCAGACCATACGATTGTACAAGTAGCATCAGGTAGATTTGGAATTGATAGGGAATACTTAAATAAAGGTGTGATGGTGGAAATAAAGATTGGACAAGGAGCAAAGCCAGGTATAGGAGGGCATTTGCCGGGGGAGAAAGTAGATGAAGAAGTTTCGCAGACGAGGAGAATTCCAGTAGGCAGCGATGCAATTTCGCCTGCGCCGCATCATGATATTTATTCTATTGAAGACTTATCGCAATTGATTTATGCAATAAAGGAAGCTACTAACTATCAAAAGCCTGTATGTGTAAAAATTGCAGCAGTGCATAACGTAGCTGCTATTGCAAGTGGTATTGCGCGAGCAGGAGCAGATGTTATTTATATAGATGGATTTAGAGGTGGCACAGGTGCTACACCTGCTACTATTCGTGATCATGTGGGTATTCCAATTGAAATGGCGCTTGCTGCTGTTGATGATCGTTTGAGAAGTGAAGGTATTCGCAACAGGGTATCGATTATTGCATCTGGAGGAATACGCTCTAGTGCTGATATGATTAAAGCTATTGCCTTGGGAGCAGATGCAGTAGGTATTGGTACAGCTGCTTTGATTGCTATTGGCTGTCAGATGTGTCAAAAATGTCATACCGGCAGATGCTCATGGGGAATAGCTACTCAAAGGCCGGAGCGAGTGAGAGTTTTGAAACCAGAAAAGGCTAAAGAACAGTTAGTCAACTTGGTGCGCTCGTGGTCGTTAGAGCTCAAAGAGATATTAGGAGCACTGGGTGTTAATGCAGTAGAAAGTTTAAGAGGTAGCAGAGAAAGACTTAGGGGAATAGGGTTAAACCAAATAGAGCTTGAAATTTTAGGAGTTAAACCTGTAGGAAGGTAAAAAGCAAAGAGATCTTTAAAAAGTTTTGAGAGATATAAATCTTAACAAACAAGGCTCTGTGATAGATGTCCATATTGACTTTTCCGAATTCCGACTTCTGACGTCTGACTACTGATTAAGGGAGGTTAGTTTAAAAGTGCAGATAGATGCAAAGGGTATGTACTATAGAGATTTGAATCAACTAATACTGAAAGCTGCTGAAAGTGGAGAAGAGGAGCTCATATTGAATAATGTCAATGGTCAGAGATATATTGCGTCTAATTTAGATAAAAAGCTCAGGATAGTAATAAATGGTGTGCCGGGTAACGATTTGGCTGCATTTATGAATGGATCAGAAATAATTGTAAATGCTAATGGTCAGGATGCAATTGGCAACACTATGAACGATGGCTTGATTGTAGTGCATGGACATGCAGGAGATACAGTGGGGTATGGAATGCGAAATGGTAAAATATATGTTAGAGATAATGTGGGTTATCGTGTAGGAATTCATATGAAAGAATATCAAGATAGCGTGCCTGTATTGATAATCGGTGGTACAGCAGGACGTTTTTTAGGTGAATATATGGCTGGTGGTATATTGATAGTGCTTGGTTTAAACCGTAAATCCAATGAACCACTTACTGGAGACTATCTAGGAACAGGTATGCATGGAGGGGTAATTTACTTAAGAGAGAAGCCAGAAAAGGATATCCTTGGGAAAGAAGTAGCTGTTTTTGATGCAGATGATAATGACTATGCAAAGATTATGCCATTTTTAGAGGAATATTGTGAATACTTTAACTACGACGTACAGGAAATTTTAAAGCAGCCCTTTTATAAGCTGTTGCCCGTTTCAAAGCGTCCTTATGGCAGGTTATATGCTTATTGATTTATTGTATTATTGATTTTATACGGGAACGTTTATTGTTTTTCATAACTGTTGCGTTGGGTAACAAAACTGTTGTACAATATACAGTGTTGCGGATAATTTTTTGTTTTTTTGTTATAAGTTTTTTTTAGATTATATAATTTATTATATAAATGGTTATCAGATAATGTTGTGCAAAAGGGGTTGTGACATATGGGCTATACAAAGATAGTGCTTAATCTTCCTGATAACTTAATAACTGAAATTGACTACTTGGCGCAGCGGGAAACACTTGATCGTGAGGAATTAGTGCGCAAAGCTGTATGTATTTACATTAAAGAAAAAAAACGCTGTTACATGCGCGAACAGATGAAAAAGGGATATTTAGAGATGGCAAGCATTAACTTACAGTTAGCTTTGGAGCAGGCGAGATTGGAAGCAGAAGCTGATGAATATTTGCCTGTTGCGGAGGGCAGTTGAATGAACATAAGAAGAGGTGATATATTTTATGCGGATTTAAGCCCTGTTAGGGGTTCTGAACAAGGCGGAACAAGACCTGTGTTGATATTACAAAATGATATAGGAAATCAATATAGCCCTACTACTATAGTTGCTGCTATAACTTCCCAAATTTCAAAAGCTAAAATGCCAACGCATGTAGAGATAAGCGGTAGTAGAAGCGGTTTAAATAAAGATTCAGTTGTTTTATTGGAGCAAATACGTACTATTGATAAAAGCAGGTTATTTCAAAAAGTAAGTTCTTTAAATAAAGAGTTAATGAGCGATGTGGAAAGAGCTATAAAGATAAGTCTGGGATTGGTAGAATTATAAATGTTAGTGGTTCTAGAAGAATTAAATTTGTATAAAACTGATTTAGTTATAATTTTATGGAAAACGGATAGCAAAAAAATTATATAAAGTAAAGGTTTTACCAATTTTTCTGATTTTTGATTATCGTTACATAGAAGCTCTATCTTTATGTAGAGCTTTTTTGTTTGTTATGAGGTGATAAAATATGAGTTTCCCTATAATTGGCATAACATGCTGTTTTGATGCAGACAGTGGGCGCCTTTGGTTACATAAGAACTACGCAGACGCCGTTATAGATGCTGGAGGAGTTCCAATTATCTTGCCGGCTTTAATTTCTGGTGAGATGATTTATAAAATTCTTGATATTTGTTTAAGCTTAAAAATTAAAAAACCTGTTAAACACATGCAAAATGCGCCGAGATATTATCCTACACATACTATTACAATAGCTAGTGATTCGCTATTAAACAAAATATTAAAGTGCAAAAAAAGCGATTGTTAATAGTTATCATCATCAAATAATAGATAAACTTGGAAAATACATAAGGTTTTCAGCAGTTGCTGCCGGTGGAGTAATAGAGGCAAATAGAGCATGTTGATCAAAAGCGATTTGTTTTAGGATTGCAGTATCATCCAGAGGCTATGTGGAAGACAGATTTTAAGTCGAGAAGGATATTTCAGTATTTTGTTAATGCTTGTAAACGAAGTATTATATAATATTATGTTGATTTGCTGACGAGTAGTATTGCTGAATATCATTTGAAAACATTTAGTGCTGTGTGAAAAAGCTAGAATTTTGCTATATATTCGTGAAAGAAAATGCTTGTATTTTTGCATATTTTTTGACATAATTACCTTTGTAAAATCAAAAAAATAGAAAATATGTAATTTAATGTAATTCAAGAAAAGGGGGGAATTTTGTGATAGCCATTAAAGGTGGTACTGTTTATACGATGAATGATGAAAAGATATTGCATGATGCTGTAATACTTATAGAAGGAGGAAAAATTGTTGATATAGGTTGTAATATAGATGTTCCTTCTGATTGTGAAGTTATAGATGCAGCTAAAAAACACGTAATGCCTGGATTTATTGATATTCATACTCATGTGGGAATAATGGAAGAAGTCTATCGAATTGAGGGTAATGATACGAATGAAACAACCGATCCTGTTACGCCTCATCTTCGAGCTATTGATGCTATAAACCACGAAGATATAGCGTTTTCAGACGCGCTATCTGGTGGAGTTACAATTGTTGTTGTAACGCCGGGCAGTGCTAATGTTGTGGGTGGAGAAATGGTTGCTTTAAGGACTAGTGGCTGTACTGTAGATGACATGGTTATAAAGAATCCTGTGGGAATAAAGGCTGCGCTTGGAGAAAATCCTAAAAGAGTATACGGAAATGATAAAAAAATGCCTGTTACTCGTATGGCTAATGCTGCACTGTTAAGAAAATCTTTGGTGGAGACGATTAATTATATACAGGAAAAAAATAAAAAACGTGACTTGAAATTGGAATCTTTAGTACCAGTTATTAAAGGTCAATTACCTCTTAGAGTGCATGCGCATCGTGCGGATGACATTTTAACAGCAGTGCGCATTGCAGAGGAGTTTGGCATTAAAATCATAATAGAGCACTGTACGGAGGGTTATAAAGTAGCTGACCTACTAGCTCGAAAACAAATACCTGTTGTTATCGGACCTATTATTACTAATCGAGCTAAAGTAGAGCTTAAGGGGATTAACTTAAAGAATGCAGCGATATTACATAAAGCAGGTGTTAAATTTGCTATAATGACAGACCATCCGGTGGTACCTATAAAATATTTGGCATTGTCAGCAGCACTTACAGTTCGAGAAGGTCTGCCGGAGATGGAGGCATTAAAAGCTATTACTCTTTATCCTGCACAAATATTAGGCATAGATGAATATTATGGAACTTTAGAGCCAGGCAAAAATGCGAATATTGTTATTTTAAGCGATGATATTTTTGATATAAGGTGTCGGGTAGAACAGGTTTTTATAGAAGGAAAGAGGGTATATTAATGACGTTGTTTAAGTTTTTTAGTTTTAGGAGGTAATTTGTGTGAAAAAAATACTTTGAATGTGTTGATAGTAGATGATCATCCGGGAATGAGATATTTGCTTCAAATGTTGATTGAGGAGGAAGGACATAATACTGTTACTGCTTCTAATGGGCGTAAAGCCATTGAACTAGTGAAAAAGTTTAACTTTGGTATTGTATTTATGGACATTGCTATGCCTTTAATGGACGGCTTTACAGCGTTAGAAAGATAAGATTGATTTCTCAAGATATAGAAGTAATAGTTATTACTGCTGATGAAAGTATAGAGGCTCTTGATATTAAAAGTTATGGAGTTTTTAAATTTATAAAAAAGCCCTTTGAAAATGAAGAAATATCACAAGCATTAGAAGAATTTATTATTTACTATAGAAATAAAAAATTTATTAGGAATTTTAATATGTGTGCTTTATAGGCGATTTGTTGTTAAAATTGCTTTAGGAATATTGATTTATTATATAGCGAGGTGTTTTTGTGTTTGAAATTGAGTCTTTATCAGCAAAAAGAACACAGTCTATAGGCAAGCTGTTAGGTGAAAAGCTAAAACCCAAAGATATTATTTGTTTGTATGGTGACTTGGGGGCAGGGAAAACGTGTTTATCTAAAGGAATTGCAGCAGGACTCGGGGTATCTGAAAACATAACTAGCCCTACATTTACCATAATTAAAGAATATAAAGGGCGTTATCCTGTATATCATATCGATGTGTATCGTCTGAGCAGCAGTGCGGATATGTTGGATTTAGGCTATGAAGAGTATTTTGATGGCGATGGAGTGGTGATAATAGAATGGGCTGATATTATTGAAGATATATTGCCAGAAGAACGTTTGGATATACAGCTTTCCAAAAAAGATAAAGTTCATATAATTAAATTTATTCCTAGAGGTAACAGGTATGTTATAATAGCTGAGGAGATGAAAAAAAGTGTATGTACTGGGAATTGAAACTGCTACGTCTGTAGCTAGCATAGCTATAGCGGGAAAAGATGCTGTTTTATCTGAGTGCATGATAAACGAAAAGCGCAAGCATTCTATAAACCTGTTGCCCATGATTGAAAATACATTTAAAAGTGCAGGGATTGAGCCAACACAGTTAGATGGCATTGCAGTATCTATAGGTCCGGGCTCTTTTACAGGCCTTAGAATTGGCATTGCTGTTGCTAAAATACTGTCTTGTGTATGGAACATACCGATTGCACCAGTTTCAACATTAAAGGCAATGGCTTATCAGTTGTATGGGTGTAAAGATATGATATGCCCGATGATAAGTGCGCGAAGAAATGAAGTATATACAGCTGTATATACAACGGACAAAGGGCAGATGGTAAACATACAGCATCCTGTTGCTGTTTCAATTGAACAGATTGCAAGCATATTGAGCGATAAAAAAGGCAATGTAGTATTTTTAGGAGATGCAATAGAACTTTACCGTCATTACTTAATTAATACTATCAGCGACAAAATTGAATTTGAGTTTAATACAGTTATTAAGCCTAGTGCTGCAAGCACTGCGCTGTTGGGAACAGTGGAGTTAAAACAGGGCAGAGGAGTTTTATCTGTGAATTTAAAGCCGGAATACATTCGCCTATCACAAGCAGAGGTAAAATGGAATGAAAAACACAAATTTGTCCACAGCACATGAAGATTATGAAAGCTTGAAAGTTAAAATTCAAAAAATGAAACCAGAGCACTTGCCTCAAGTAATGGAAATAGAAAGATTATCATTTACAAAACCTTGGTCAAAAAGAGATTTTATACATGAGCTTTTTTGCAATCAGCTCAGTTGTTATATTGTAGCTTTGCTTGAAAGCTCATGGAGGAGTGCAGAGTTTAGCAAAAACTTATCAAAACAAAATGAATGTAAAGTAATAGGTTATGCTGGTATGTGGTTGATATTGGATGAAGCTCATATTACCAACTTGGCAGTGCATCCTGATTATAGAAATCACGGTATAGGAATGAAACTTATGCAAGGGCTTTTGAATATAGCATCTGAAAATGGCGCTGTAAGAGCCACTTTAGAAGTTAGGAAGTCAAATGCTTGTGCGCGCAAGCTCTATAAGAAGTTGGGGTTTATAGAAGAAGGTGTGCGAAAAAATTATTATAGGGATAACAAAGAAGATGCAATTATTATGTGGAAATCCATTTAAATAATTTTTAGTTAAAGGATGGTTTGACTTTGAGTGTGGTGATATTGGGTATTGAAACGTCATGTGATGAAACGTCAGCAGCAGTAGTTATTGATGGTGTTGATGTAGCTTCGAATATCATAGCTTCACAGGTGGACTTACATGCTAAATTTGGTGGAGTTGTACCGGAAGTAGCTTCTCGCAAACACTTAGAATTGATAGATTGTGTTGTGTTAGAAGCTTTAGAAAATGCTAAAATTGATTTTAAAGATATAAATGCAGTGGCAGTTACACATGGACCTGGATTAGTTGGGGCGCTTTTAGTGGGGGTTATGGCTGCAAAAGCGCTATCTTATGCACTTAAAGTGCCGCTTGTTGCTGTAAATCACTTAGAAGCACATATTTATGCTAACTTTTTAGAAAAGCCAGATGTAGAATTTCCAACTCTGTGTTTGGTGGTATCTGGTGGACATACTGATTTAGTGTTGATAAAACACCATGGCAGTTATGAGCTTTTGGGTTCTACTCTTGATGATGCAGCAGGCGAAGCTTTTGATAAAATTGCACGTGCCATTGGTTTAGGCTATCCTGGAGGACCGCTTATAGATAAGTTAGCTCAAGGAGGAAATGCTGATGCTATAGATTTTCCAAGGGTTTACTTGGAAGACGGAAGCCTTGATTTTAGCTTTAGCGGTTTAAAAACTGCTGTTCTCAATTACTTGAACAGTGCAAAACAGAAAAATGTGGAAATTAACACTGCGAATTTAGCTGCAGCTTTTCAACAGGCTGTTGTGGATGTTTTGGTGGACAAAACAATACTTGCTGCAGAAAAGTATGGGGTTAAAGTCATCATGCTTGCAGGTGGGGTGGCATCTAACAGATGCTTGAGAAATCAGCTAAAAAAAGCAGCGGACAAGTGTGGATTTAAAGTTATCTATCCACAACCGATTTTGTGCACAGATAACGCTGCAATGGTAGCGTGCTGTGGATATTATAAATACTTGAGGGGAGAGTTTGCTGATTTCAAATTAAATGCAGTGCCGGGCTTGGCTTTAGGGGAATAATTTTTTGTGGATATTGTGGATAAATTTGTGTATATCTTTTAAATTTATCAATGAAATTGGCTGATTTAATAACTAGTAAAGAGGGAGTTAGTTTGTGAATAAAATAGAAATTAGAGCAAAAATTATAAAAAAAAGATCAGCTGTGCCGCAAGAAGAGATGTTGCGTTTGAGTCACTGCATACAAAAAATATTGTTTGATCTACCACAAGTAAGAAAAGCAAATTTTATTATGGCATATATGGCTTTTAAAAATGAAGTATCAACAGTTGAAATTATTGAAAAACTATTATTTAGAGGCAAAAAAGTATTATTGCCTTATGTAGTGCCAAAGAAAAAATTAATTATACCTGCTTTAATAGAAAACGTTCATACTGATTTAGTTAAAGGTTCTTATGGAATACTAGAACCAAACCCTAATGATATAAAAGAAGTTGAACCTTCAAAAATCGATGTTGTTTTAGTTCCAGGGGTAGCTTTTGATTTAAGAGGCAACAGGTTAGGTTATGGTGGTGGCTATTATGATCGTTTTTTGATAAAATGTAGGCAAGATGCGGTATTTATTGCTTTGGCATATCACTTTCAGGTACTGGACGATTTGTCTCATGTTGTAGAAACACATGATCAAAAAGTGCATTATATAGTGACTGATAGAGAAGCTATATGTTGTAGGTGAGCTTTTATAAAAACTTTGAAAAAAAAAGGAGGGATAATGATATGTTTGGATCAGGTTTATTCCAACCTATGCATTTGTTGCTCATTTTAATTGTAGTTTTGATTATTTTTGGACCCAGCAAATTACCGGAATTGGGAAGAGCAATAGGTAAGTCTATACGTGAATTTAAAAATGCAACTTCTAAAGAAAAGGAAGAACAAACAAAACAACTTACAGCCAGTATTGAAGATAACACCAAAAAACCAGGTGTTAAGTGAAGTTTGATAAATTTAAAAGGTAAAGTTTGGACGTTAAACCAATAAAATTTTAACTGTAGTTTGATGAAGCCTTAAGTAATTTTTTGGGATACAATTTTTATAAGGTTTTTTATGTAAATGGGGCTTGTAGCACTCAACTTGAAAGCAAAATGGATTATGATTAATTTTTTTCTGGTCTTTGACATCAGGTTTTTTGATTATCGTTATGTAGTTGAGTGCTTGAGCTTGTCTAAAGTTTAATTTAGCAGCCGCTAAATATTTAAAAGGCTGGGAGTGAAACGATGTCAGGCAACTTTGATGATGTTCAAATGTCAATGATAGAGCATTTAGGAGAATTAAGACGTGTATTGATTGTTTCTCTAATATCTACATTTGTAATGGCTATAGTGTGTTTTGCGTTTGTAGATAATGTTTTAAAAATTTTGCTAAAACCTATAACAAGTACTGGAAACGAAGTAGTGTTCATAAGCGTTACGGAAGCTTTATTTACAAAAATAAATTTATCTATCTTTCTTGGTTTCTTATGTGCTTTGCCTATAATTTTATGGCAATTTTGGAGCTTTATTATTCCAGCTTTGTATAAAACAGAACGAATTTATTTCACTATATTCGTCTTTGTGTCATATATACTGTTTATTGCAGGGATATTGTTTGGTTTTTTTGGCGTTTATCACATAGCTATTAATTTTTTGCTTAAATTTGCAGGACCTGAGCTTTTGCCGATGATTACAATAGGAAAGTATGTTTCGTTTACCATCTCTTTTTTGCTGCCTTTTGGATTAGTATTTAAGTTACCTTTGGCCGCGTTATTCTTGTCTTTGCTTGGTATTTTGAATTATAAATTTATGGTTAAAAACCGCAAGTATGCACTGCTCATATCTGTTGTTGTTTCAGCAGCTATCTTACCAACACCGGATATTCTAACACCTCTTTTAATGGCAACTCCTATGTATTTACTCTATGAATTGAGTGCTCAAGTAGTTAGAATTGTGGAATGGAACAAAAAACGCAAGAATTGCAAAGTCAAAACAGAGACGGTAGAAAATATTGAATAAAAGTTTTAAAAGTTATACTTAATTTAAATTTAAGCTAAAATTAACATATATTTAACATATATTTTACATATGTAAGCGATAATAATTGTATAAGCTATTTTTAGTGTGAGGTGTGCAATAGTGACTGATTTTATATCATCGTTCGTACAGCCGATAGCTAGTTATAGCACAAGGAAACGTGCTAGCATATCTTCTGTTAAGAGTGTTGTAAAAGGCGCGGGTTCTACACACAGCTTTTGTACGCATCAAGCACTTGTCATATTGGAGAATGACGGCTTCACTAAAGCAGCTAATGTTTTCAGTTATTTCTTAACACAATTGGATAGCGGCGTTACATGGGCGGATAAAGGCTTTAAAAGTATTTATCATTATTACAATCCGGATACCAAGCAAGGAAAATATAACCTTATGAGCGCGGCTGAATTGTGTGATATTTATATGAATAAAGCCATAAAATTATGGAAGAATAAAAAACACAGCAAAGCCATGTTCTATCTAGGAGCAGCTTCTCACTTGGTGCAAGATATGTGTGTGCCGCATCACGCATACTGCACAGCGGCTTACGGGCATCATTATTTTGAAAAATGGGCAGAACAGTATAAAGAGGATTATAAGGTTGATGGAGACGGAATATACATGGCTTTTCAATCCGCTTCACAATGGATTCATTTAAATGCTTTATATTCAAAAAATTATTTTGATTTTGTCAAGTCAGAGAATTCAGAAGAAGATTATCATTTAGCAACTAGTGTGTTGCTACCACGTGCACAGCGCACTACCAGCGGATTTTGGTTAAACTTTTACAGGTTAATTATTGAATAGGGAACCCTGAGAAGTAGAGAAAAATTTATTAGAATTTAACCAACGCAATGCTATGGTTTTTTGTCAAATGCGAAATCAGTGGATATTGCATTTAGCCAATATGAAGTGACAAAATTAGATATTTTTTAAGCTGATATGCTGAAAAGTAGGATTTTTAAAAAGCAGCGCTTAAATAAAATTTAACCTGATTTTGCCATTAACATTAAACGAGGCTTAAGGAACATGCAAAAAGCTATGTGCGACATTGATTTGTTTTCAAGTAAAGGATTTAAGATATAATTTTAATCAGATAAGTTAAAAAATTTTAATTAGGGAGAGATGAGCTATAACTGAGAGCAGCAAATCTGTTTATAAGATAACGATCTGTACGGAAACCTTTATTCCTCAGGTAAATGGTGTAGCAAGGACGATTGCAAGACTTGCAAAGTACTTAAAGGAAAAAAAGGGGTTAGAAGTGCTGGTGATTGCTCCAGACGACAATTTAGAAAATTACTCATTTTCTTATCAAGTATATCCTGTGTTTGGCATTAATTTTCCGATTTACCCAGAGTTAAAAATACCTTTACCGGGTTATGGTGAAATGTCTAAAATGCTTGATGATTTTGAACCGGACTTAATTCATTTAGTTACTCCGTTTGCAATAGGGCTTTGTGGTCTTAAATATGCTAAGGATAATGATATTCCACTTGTAGCTTCATATCACACCAACCTTTCTCAGTACTTGAAATATTACAAATTTAAGATTTTAGACAGCTTGTTATGGAAATATTTTAATTGGATACATAATCAATGTGAGGTTAATTATTGTCCTTCTACAGCTACTTTGCAGTTACTTCGCAGAAAAGGAATTAAAAACCTGGAGATTTGGGATAGAGGTGTAGACTGTGCTGAATTTAGTCCGGAATACAGAAATGAAGAGCTACGCAAGGAGCTAATAGGCAGCAAGGAAGTAATGCTTCTTTATGTAGGGCGTTTGGCTTATGAGAAAGATTTGGATGTTTTAATGAATGCAATGAAAAGGATAAATAATAATTTAGGCAACGTGTGTTTGGTCATGACTGGAGATGGCCCGGCAAGGGATGACCTGGAAGATAATGCACCGGGTAATGTTATATTTACTGGGTATAAAAAAGGAAAGGAATTATCTGAGATATATGCTAGTGCGGATATATTTGTTTTTCCGTCCACAACAGAGACTTTTGGGAATGTGATATTGGAAGCCATGGCTTCTGGCCTGCCTGTTGTAGCTCCTATGGTTGGTGGAGTAAAAGATAACCTTGTGCATGGTTATAACGGCATAGCGTGTAAGCCTCGAAACGCAAATGATATGGCAGGGGCAGTTATTAGGCTTGCTAGAGATGTTTCTTATAGGCGTAAGTTAGCCAGCCAAGCTCGAGAATATGCATTGAAAAAATCGTGGGATGAAGTTTTTGATAGATTATTTAATAGTTATCAGCAGGTATTGGAAAAATTCAAATATAAAACAAATGAAGAGGTCAGCTAAATATTGAATAAATTTTATATTATTTGGGTAAAAATAACAGTGATAGATATGCAATATAATAAAAAAATATATAATAATTGCACAGAATGAGAGATTTAAAGATATATATATATAATTATCCAAACCAGCTGATTAAGGCAATGAATAGCTGTTAAACAGGTTTGCTTTTTATTTTAAAGTCTATATTATATTAAATTGAGTGTTAGCACTCGATTAAATTGAGTGCTAACAAAAAGGTGAATAAAAAATATCTTTAAATTTTAAAAGGAGGGGTACTTGTGGCAGCAATAAAACCATTAGGTGATAGGCTGGTAGTAAAACAACTGCCTAGCGAAGAGGTGACAAAGAGCGGTATAGTATTGCCAGATACAGCAAAGGAAAAACCTCAACAAGCTGAGGTAATAGCAGTTGGTCCTGGACGTGTATTGGATAATGGACAGCGTCAGCCTATGGAAGTTAAAGTAGGAGATAAGATATTGTATTCTAAGTATGCTGGTAACGAAGTAAAAATCGATGGTGAGGAGTATCTGATTTTGCGTGAAATAGATGTATTAGCGATTATTGAATAACTTTAAGCCATAGTGAATAGCTTTAAGAAATGTTGGTTCACCAAATATTTAAGATTGGTGAGCTTTAA
>JAJOKN010000056.1:0-2602 GCA_021129815.1 Desulfotomaculum sp.
ACATGCATGGTGCTACAGGAGACATTATTTTGCTTGGTATGAAAACAGAAGATTTGCAGCCGTTATTTAATGAACTTAGCAATGAGGGATTTGATTTAGGTGGCTCAGGATCAAATTTGCGTACACCGAGCTGCTGCTGTGGAATGGCGCGCTGTGAACATTCATGTATCGATGCAATGGATTTGTGCTATAACTTGACTATGACTTACCAAGATGAGTTGCACCGTCCAATGTGGCCTTATAAGTTTAAGATTAAAATCTCTGGATGTCCAAACGACTGTGTTGCTGCAATTGCACGCTCTGACTTTGCAATTTTAGGCACGTGGAGAGGCGACTTGCAAATTGATCAAGACACAGTTCGTGAATATGTAGAGAATGGATTGGACATTCAAGATCTAGTAATTGATCGTTGTCCGACTTCTGCGCTTAAGTGGACAGGTAATGAGCTGGAATTTGACGGTAAAGAATGTGTGCGTTGTATGCACTGCATAAATATGATGCCCAAGGCTATTCGCCCAGGAAAAGAGAGAGGAGCAACTATCCTCATTGGAGGTAAGGCGCCTATCTTGCAATCAGCATTCTTAGGCTGGGTAATTGTACCATTCATGAAGATGGATAAGGAAAACGACTATCAAGAAGTAAAAGACTTGCTTGAAAAGATTTGGGACTGGTGGGATGCAGAAGCTAAGGTTCGCGAACGTGTAGGTGAGACTATTTGCCGCCTAGGTATGCGTACATTCTTAAAAGAAGTAGGACTCGATCCGATCCCACAAATGGTATTCAAGCCGAGGTCCAACCCTTATGTATTCTGGTCGCCTGAAGATTTTGAGTAATGGATTTAAAAATTTTTATAAAAAAGTGAGAGGTGAATGAAATGGCTGAATTAGAACCAAAAACTGATATTGGTCCTCCCCATTATTGGGATATGCTTCCACCGATTATAAAGGAAAACTATGGAAAATGGAAGTATCATGAAATTCCAAAGCCAGGCTTGTTGGTGCATGTTTCAGAATCAGGTGATAAGCTATACAGTGTGCGTGTAGGCTCTCCACGCCTTATAAACGTAGATTTTATCCGCAAGATATGTGACTTGGCAGATAAGTACTGTGATGGCTATTTGAGGTTTACAAGCCGCCACAACGTGGAGTTGCTTGTTTCAAAAGAAGAAAACGTAGAACCTCTTATGAAAGAGCTAAAAGAGCAAGGGTTTGTAATTGGAGGCACTGGAAACTGCGTAGCTAATATAGTTCATACACAGGGATGGGTACACTGCCACTCTGCAGCTACAGATGCTTCTGGTGTAGTAAAAGCAGTTATGGATGAGCTGTTTGAGCACTTTGAAAGCATGAAGTTGCCGGCTAAAATGAAGATAGCATTGGCTTGTTGCTTGAATATGTGCGGCGCTGTGCACTGTTCTGACGTTGCTATACTTGGTATTCACAGAAAAGTTCCGACAGTAGATCATGAAGCTGTTAAAAATGCGTGTGAGATACCATCAGTGCTAGCTAGCTGCCCAACTGCAGCTATTCGTCCAAATCCGAAATTGAAGAGTGTTACTATTAAAGAAGAGCGCTGCATGTATTGCGGTAACTGCTTTACAGTTTGTCCAGCAATACACATTGTGAATCCAAAATATGGTGGTATATCTATCTGGGTAGGAGGTAAAGTGTCCAACGCTCGCAGCAAGCCTGCATTTTCGCGTTTAGCAATACCATATTTGCCAAACAACCCGCCGCGTTGGCCAGAAGTGACAGAAGCTGTTAAGAAACTTGTAGAGTTATGGGCTGACAACGCTAAAAAAGGCGAGAGGATGGGCGAGTGGATTGAGCGCATAGGTTGGGAGCGTTTCTTCAAGATGGCAGGCTTACCATTTACTGATAAGCACATAGATGATTATACATTTGCTTATACTACATTCCGTGCTACTACACAGTTCAAGTGGGATGGAATTGAAGATTACCAGTACAAGGTAGAATAATCTTAAAAGCGTTGGATGTAGGCAATTATCTGTCTTGACTATTGCTTCCAATTTTTATAAACTATTTTTGGTAATAGGTTTTAGTAGAAGGCCTGTCTGCCTTCTATCCCCCCTTAACTTTTAAGGGGGGTATAAATTATTATTTAGGGTTTATAAAAAATAAGAATTAGGTGGTGGTATAGCATGGATGAGCTCCAAGAAAAGATTTTAGATTTTTTAAAGACCGTTGACAAAGCAAAAACTAAGGAAATTGCTGCTAAATTAGGAGCAAAAAAGCGCGATGTAGATAAGGCATGCTCAACTTTAGCAAAAGAAGGCAAGGTTGAATACCTGTACATCGGTACATCTTTTGTGACATTGGCAGGAAAAGATCACACTCCGAAAGCTTAAGTGGTATTTTTTAAATGTGCTATTGTTTTAAGCATTGTTTTTAAGCTTTTGGTGCAGGAGTAGCTTTACTCCTGCACTCAATATTATCACTTCTTGCTGCATACCCAAGCTCTTATTTAAAAATATAAAAATATAAATGAGCTTTATTATTTATTTTTTGGTTTTATTGTAGTCTACTATAATGGTTAAAAAAACAACTAGGGTTTAAATGACTTAAACAAAGTCATAAGTATG
>JAJOKN010000056.1:2702-13401 GCA_021129815.1 Desulfotomaculum sp.
TAATGGTTAAAAAAACAACTAGGGTTTAAATGACTTAAACAAAGTCATAAGTATGCTTTTAGTTTTGAATTTTTTTAAATTTAACTTAAAGCTTATTAACTCTTGATGTAGACTTTGGCAGTATTTTTAAGTTAATTTAATAGGAGATATGTCATGTGAATAACATAATAGAATTATCGCGTAACGGTATAATTGAAGCGCTTAAGACAAGTGTACAAAAAGCAATAGATTCAAAGATGCTACCAATGATTGAACTTCCTGTATTTACAGTTGAAATTCCGCGGGAAAAAGAACATGGCGATTTTGCAACTAATATAGCTATGGTATTGTCTAAGTCTGCAAAAAAACCGCCTCGTGACGTTGCAAAAACAATCGTGTCAAATTTTGAGATTAAGGATATTCCTATAGAAAACATAGAAATAGCGGGTCCTGGTTTTATCAATTTTTATTTAAAATGGGACTGGCTGCATCCTGTAATTGAAGATATAATCGAGCAAGGAAATGATTATGGGCGAGTTAACATAGGTAAAGGTAAAAAAGTGCAAGTTGAATTTGTGAGCGCAAACCCTACAGGGCTTTTACATATGGGAAATGCACGAGGGGCAGCTTTAGGAGATAGCATTGCATCAATTTTGCAGTTTGCAGGGTTTGACGTAGAGCGCGAATATTACATAAATGATGCTGGCAATCAAATAGAAAACTTTGCGAAGTCGCTAGAAGTGCGATATCTTCAGCATTTTGGAGAAAATGTGTCTATGCCTGAAGATGGCTACCATGGTGAGGATATAATACAGACAGTTAACAATTTTATTGCTGAGTGTGGGGATAAGTATTTAAAAGTGGATTCTATCGAGCGACGAAAAATACTTGTGGAGTTTGCACTAAAGGAGAAAATTGCAAACATAGAGAAATCGTTATTGGATTTTGGCGTAAAATACGATAATTGGTTCTCAGAAAGGCACTTACATGAGAAAGGCATTGTGGATGCTACCATAGAAGAGTTAAAAAAGCGCGGCTATACATATGAAAAGGAGGGAGCTGTGTGGTTTAAAGCAAGGGAATTTGGAGATGATAAAGATGAAGTTTTAATCCGTGCAAACGGTAGCCCTACATATTTTGCTGCGGATATTGCGTATCATAAAAATAAATTTGAACGAGGATTTGAGCATGTCATAGATATATGGGGTGCAGACCATCATGGGCATGTGAAACGGATGAAAGGTGCAATGAGGGCTCTGGGCTATTCGCCAGATAGCTTGGAAGTCATACTCATGCAACTCGTGCGTCTTGTTCGAGGCGGAGAAATAGTACGGATGTCTAAGCGCACTGGCAATGTTGTGACTTTGTCAGAGATTTTAGAAGAAGTTGGTAGAGATGCTGCGAGATATTTCTTTGTTATGAGAAGCGCTGATACTCATTTGGAATTTGATATTGATTTAGCAAAATCTCAAAGCAATGACAATCCAGTATTTTATATACAGTATGCACATGCAAGGATATGCAGCATATTGAGCCAGGCAGCAGATGAAGGTAAATATAAAAACCTAGACAAACCTAACTTAGCACTATTAAAAGAACAAGCTGAGATAGATTTAATAAAAAAGCTAGCTGTGTTTCCGATGGAAGTTTCGCTGGCAGCTGAAATGAGAGCGCCACATCGCATTGCAAAATATGCACATGAGCTGGCGGGGCTTTTTCACAGTTTTTATAATGCTTATAGAGTAATTGTGCCGGATGTTGAGCTTTCTTTTGCAAGGCTTGCTCTTGTTCGTGCAGTGAAAACAGTGATATTTAATGCGCTTAAGTTAGTTGGAGTTTCAGCACCTGAGAGAATGTAAATTTTATTCAGGAGGTAAATATGACAAAATATATCTTTGTTACAGGTGGAGTTGTTTCATCTCTAGGAAAAGGTATAACTGCTGCGTCTTTAGGAAGGTTGTTAAAAAATCGCGGATTAAAAGTGGCTATACAAAAATTAGATCCTTACATCAATATAGATCCGGGTACTATGAGTCCATATCAGCACGGAGAGGTGTTTGTTACTGAGGATGGTGCTGAAACTGATCTGGATTTAGGGCACTATGAAAGGTTTATAGATGTTAATTTAACTAAAAAAAGCAATGTGACGACAGGTGGAATTTATTGGTCAGTTATAAGCAAAGAGCGCAGAGGGGATTATTTAGGGGGTACAGTTCAAGTTATTCCTCACATAACAAATGAAATAAAAGAACGCGTGTTAGCGCTGGCAGAGGAATCTAAGCCTGATGTAGTGATTGTGGAAATTGGGGGTACTGTTGGAGACATAGAATCTCAACCCTTTTTAGAAGCAATAAGACAGTTGAAAAGCGATTTGGGCAAAGAAAATGTAATGTACATACACGTTACATTGGTGCCGCATATTAAAGCTGCCAATGAATTGAAAACTAAGCCTACACAGCATAGCGTTAAGGAGCTAAGAGGGATTGGCATTCAGCCAGATGTCATAGTATGTCGGAGTGAAAAACCTTTGACAAAGGAAATGACTAGAAAGATCGCATTGTTTTGCGATATTGAAGAAAGAGCAGTTATTCAGGCAGTGGATGTTTTTTCTATATATGAAGTACCGTTAAAGTTAGAAGAAGAAGGATTAGCTAAAATAACAATTGATAAATTAAAGCTTGACTGCAGTGAATCTCCAAATTTAAGCGAATGGCGCAATATGGTTGAGGCTATGAAGAATCTCAAGAAATCTGTTGTGATTGCTCTTGTAGGGAAATATGTGTTGCTTCCTGATGCTTATTTGAGCGTAGCGGAATCTTTGAGACATGCAGGGTTGTATCACAATTATTCTGTTGATATACGCTGGGTTGGTAGCGAAAAGTTAGAGCGTGAAGATGTGAAAGAGGTTTTGAAAGGAGCAGATGGGATATTAATACCTGGAGGATTTGGCAATAGGGGCATAGAAGGCAAGATAAAGGCAATTAAATATGCGCGTGAAAACAATGTGCCTATGTTTGGGATTTGTCTCGGCATGCAGCTGGCAGTGGTGGAATATGCGCGCAACGTTTTGGGTTTGCATAATGCAAACAGCTCGGAATTTAATCCTAATACAGAACACCCTGTTATAGACTTACTGCCTGAACAAAAGAATATTGCTGATAAAGGCGGTACTATGCGCTTAGGAGGCTATAAGTGTACTATAAAGAAAAACACATTGGCTTATAGAGCCTATCAACAAGAAGTTGTATATGAAAGGCACAGGCATAGATATGAGTTCAATAATGATTACAAGGATGAGTTCTTAAAAAGCGGTATAGTATTTTCTGGAATTATGCAGGAGCGAGGATTGGTAGAAATAATAGAATTGCCTGGTCACCCTTGGTTTTTAGCTACACAATTTCATCCAGAGTTTAAGTCCAGGCCAAATCGTCCCCACCCATTATTTAAAAGCTTTATAAGTGCAGCTGTGCAAAGAAAGGAAAGAAGAGCTTAGTTAGTGTATATTTTTAGAGTGTATATTTAGGAGGTGTATTTTGTGAGAAGAAAAATTATCACAGGGGTTATAATAGGGATATTGATGTTGTTTATAGCTCTAGCCGTTATTTTACAAGAAGATGCTGCTCTTGATGTAGCGATTAGTGCTAAAAACGAGATAGGCGTGATAGATATTACAGGCGTCATAGTTAGCGGCAACAGTGGGAGTGATTTTATGGGTGGCACTACTACCGGCTCTGCATCTGTTATAAACCAGCTTCGTAAAGTCAGAGAAAACCCAAATATGCCGGCGGTTATATTGTATATGAACAGTCCAGGAGGAAGTCCAGCTGCATCTCTAGAAATAGGAAATGAGATAAAGCGACTTAGGGAAGAAGGGAAAATTGTTGTAACATATATGGCAGACATAGCTACTTCCGGGGCTTATTGGATAGCTTGTGAAACAGACTTAATTGTAGCAAACCCATCTACAATGACAGGAAGCATTGGAGTTATTATGCAGATATTTAATTTTGAAGAACTGTATGATATGCTAGGAATAGATGTGAATATCATTAAAAGCGGAGAACATAAAGATATGGGTGCGACGCATAGAGATATAATTGAAGAAGAAAAGAGAATTTTCCAAAGCATGGTGAACGATATATATGAACAGTTTATAGAGGTGGTATCTAAAGGCAGGAATATGGAAATAGAGCAAGTAAAAAAATTGGCTGATGGAAGAGTATATACAGGAAGGCAGGCGTTGGAACTAGGGCTTGTGGATAAATTGGGAGACATGCGCGATGCAATTGAAGTTGCTGCTGATCTTGCTGGGATTGAAGGAGCCCCGTATATCGTGAACTTGACTCCTGTTAGCTTTTGGGATGAATTTTTTGGACATATATCACTTGGCAATGTTTTTCCATATGACATTTATGTAGAGAATTATATTGGCCCTATGCTGTTGCCGCCGCATGTTGTCAAGCCGCATGTTGTCAACAATAAGTCTCAAAGCCTATAGAATTTGGTTTTGAAGTTTGCAAGAATATTAAAAAATTTATGGAGGGGGGGGTAATAAAAATGGCATTAGTTACCGTTGCAGAGCTGCTTAAAAAAGCAGAAGAAGGAAAGTATGCTGTTGGAGCGTTTAACTGCAACAACATGGAAATAGTGCAGGCTATTATAACCGCAGCAGAAGCTGAAAGAGCACCAGTTATTATTCAAGCTAGCCAAGGAGCTATAAAGTATGCGGGTTTAGAATGGGTTGCAGGCATGGCTAAGCTTGCAGCAGAGCGGGCTAAAGTTCCAGCAGCTATTCACTTGGATCATGGTACAAGTTTTGAACAGTGTGTTAAATGTATCAGAGCGGGTTTTAGTTCAGTCATGATCGATGGATCGAAGTTGCCGTTTGAGGAAAACGTTGCGCTGACAAATAAGGTAGTTGAAGTTGCACGCGCTGTTGGTGTGTCTGTAGAAGCAGAGCTTGGTAAAATTGGCGGTACTGAAGACGATATCAGTGTAGATGAGCGAGAGGCTATGCTTACAGATCCAGATGAGGCAAAGGAATTTGTGGAAAGAACAAAGGTTGACTCGTTAGCTGTTGCTATAGGAACAGCGCATGGACAGTATAAAGGAAAACCAGAATTGGATTTTGATAGGCTTGAGAAGATCAAAAAACTTGTCAAGATTCCTATCGTACTGCATGGGTCGTCAGGGGTGCCTGATGAAGATATAAGAAGGGCGATTTCATTAGGGGTGAGCAAAGTAAATATTGATACAAATATCAGGGAAGCGTTCACCAATACCATGCGCAAGATTTTAAATGAAAAGCCAAAGGAAATAGATCCGAGAAAAGTATTGGGACCTGCGCGTGAGGCTGCGGTTGAGGTAATCAGAGAGAAGATAAGATTATTTGGAACAAGTGGCAAAGCTTGAGAAGATTTTAAGGAGGAGAGTTTTTTGCAAATTTTTCTTGACACTGCAAATACCGATGAAATTCGCAAAGCAAGTGAACTTGGAGTGATTTCTGGTGTAACTACCAATCCTTCGCTCATCGCTAAAGAGGGAAGAGACTTTAAGCAAGTGGTGAGGGAGATAACTGAGATAGTAGATGGTCCGATAAGCGCAGAAGCTGTGAGCCTTGATGCAGACAAGATGCTAGCTGAAGCGATAGAATTATCGCAGATTCATCCAAATATTGTAGTAAAACTGCCGATGACAGAAAACGGTCTAAAAGTGGCAAAGGAGTGCAGCAAGAGAGGGATCAAAACGAATTTGACGCTTATATTTTCTGCAAACCAAGCATTGCTAGCAGCGCTAGCAGGAGCTACTTATGTAAGCCCGTTTGTAGGGAGAATAGATGATACGGGTCATGATGGCATTAAGTTGATCTATGATATTGTCGAAATATTTAACAACTACAGCATTGACACTCAAATTATTTCTGCCAGCATACGACACCCTATACATGTTTTGGAATCTGCCAAAGCGGGAGCTGATATTGCTACAGTGCCACCTAAGGTACTCACACAAATGGTAAAGCATCCACTTACAGATATAGGGATTGAAAAGTTTTTATCTGATTGGAAACAAGTTGAAAAATTTTAGAAGAGGAGAATGAAAGTTGGATGTAAATATTAATACCCTGGACAGCAAAACGATGGTGGAGCTTTATAAAATAGCTAGATCGCTTGAGATTCCAGCGTACTATAAGCTTAGAAAAAAAGAGTTGATTTTTGAAATCAGAAAGGCTATGACAGAAAAGGAAGGCATAATTGAAGCACAGGGAGTATTGGAAATTTTGCCGGATGGATACGGCTTTTTAAGGCCATTTAAATACCTTCCTAGCAATGACGATATTTATGTATCTTCATCGCAGATAAGGAAATTTGATTTGAGAACTGGAGACAGAGTGAGAGGTCAGGTGCGCAGGCCTAAAGAAGGTGAAAAGTATTTTGCGATGCTGCGAGTAGAGGCGGCAAATGATGAGCCGCCAGAAAAAGCACCGGAAAGGCTGCATTTTGATGTTTTGACACCTCTTTACCCTGATAGCAGGATTACATTGGAAACTTCACCTGACCAAATCAGCACGCGCATAATTGATCTCGTTGCGCCGCTTGGCAAAGGTCAAAGGGGACTTATCGTTTCACCTCCAAAGGCAGGAAAGACGTTTTTGTTAAAATTAATAGCAAACAGCATTACCACAAATCACCCTGAAATAGAGCTGATGGTGCTCTTAATAGATGAGCGACCGGAAGAGGTTACGGATATAGAGCGTTCAGTAAAGGGCGAAGTAGTGAGTTCTACTTTTGATGAGCCACCAGAGCACCATATTAAAGTTGCTGAAATGGTGCTTGAGAGAGCCAAAAGGCTGGTTGAGCACAAGCGCGATGTAGTTATATTGCTGGATAGCATAACAAGGCTTGCTAGAGCTTATAACTTAGTTGTGCCTCCCAGCGGGCGTACGCTCTCTGGCGGTGTGGATCCTGTATCGCTTTATAAGCCGAAGCGCTTTTTTGGAGCTGCGCGGAACTTAGAAGAAGGCGGGAGCTTAACTATATTGGCTACGGCATTAGTGGAAACAGGAAGTCGCATGGATGACGTGATTTTTGAAGAATTTAAAGGCACAGGAAATATGGAATTGATACTTGACCGCAAGCTAGCGGAGAGAAGACTGTTTCCAGCCGTAGATGTGTTGAGATCTGGAACAAGGCGCGAGGATTTGCTTTTATCACCGGATGAACGAGAATGGATTTGGGGCTTTAGACGTGCTTTTAGCAATGCATCTCCGCTTGAGGCGTTGGAAGCGATCATCGAACGAATGAAGAACACTAAGAGCAATGAAGAATTGATAGCGCTTACACAACAACAAAAAAAGCGACTTAAATCCACCGTGCCGGATTACCCTCCTACTACAAGAGTAGTGCTGCAGACGAGCAAATAGAATTAAATATAGTGAAAAATATGACAGGAAAAATCTGATAGAATTTATAACTCCAGAAAATATCCTAAATAAAAAATAACGCTATCCAAAAAGAGAATTTTAAAGTTGCAATAAAAAATTAAGTATGCTAGAATGCTTTAGTGTGTTTGTACATAAGGCTTTTAAAAAGAGGTGAGTTGTGAGTGAAAGAAGGCATTCATCCGCAATATTTTGATGCAAAAGTCACTTGTGTTTGTGGAAATACAATGATAATTGGCTCGACTAAAAAAGAGTTGCGCGTGGAAGTTTGTTCTAAATGCCATCCTTTTTATACTGGCAGCCAGCGCATGGTTGAAACTGGTGGGCGTGCGGATAAATTTAGAAAAAAATACGGCTTAAAACAAGGCTAAATGCAATAAACTTGTGTCATTATAAAAAACAGCAGGGCAGTGAGCTCTGCTTTTCTTTATAATAATAAGAGGAGGCTTTGAGATATTGAACAATAGAGATTTTCAGTATGGAGGGCAGGCAGTAATTGAAGGTGTAATGATGAGAGGGCCGGATGCTTATGCAATTGCCGTTCATACTGGTAACTCTATAGACATGGAGATAAAGCCTTTTAAATCAATTGCTGAAAAGTACCCATTTTTAAAGTGGCCGTTTGTGCGGGGAGTAGTAGCGCTGTTTGAATCTTTAGTTTTGGGGATAAAAGCGCTTACCCACTCTGCCAATAAGGCATTTGATGAAGATGAGGAAGAGCTTTCATTTAAAGAGATTGTGATTACTTTGACCATTGGAATAGTTCTGTCTATAGTATTGTTGATAGTTATTCCCACGACGCTTACTTATTGGCTAGCAGCTTCAGTTAAAAATCCTTTTTTAAACAACTTTATAGAAGGTTTGATAAGGCTTGCGGTTTTTTTGAGCTATATTGCATTCATATCTTGCATGAGTGATATACGACGTGTATTTCAGTACCACGGTGCGGAACATAAAGTTATAAATGCTTATGAGGCTAAAGATGAGTTAAATGTAGGGAGTGTGCAAAAGTATTCTACACTGCATCCGAGATGTGGTACTAGCTTTTTGCTGATAGTTATGACTATAAAAATTTTTGTGTTTGCGCTTTTAGGACATCAGGAAGATGTGCTGTGGCGCAATTTATCGAGGATAATGCTGCTTCCTGTTATAGCTGGAGTTTCTTATGAGATATTGAAGCTATCTGCCAAATATTCGAACAGCTTTTTTTGGAAAGCAGCGGTTGCACCGGGTTTGTGGCTGCAAAAGCTCACCACTAGGGAACCGGATGATAAACAAGTTGAAACAGCTATTGCAGCGTTTAAAGCAGTACTAAAAGAGGGTGAGTGGAATGCTGGAAAAGTTAAAACAACTGGAAACTAAATATGAAGAGCTGAGCAATCTGATAGCAGATCCCAAGGTGATTGCTGACAACTCAAAATGGAAAGAATACATGAAAAAACATGCAGAGCTAGAAGAGATAGTTACAACTTATAGAGAATACAAAAAAGTTATTGATGAACTCAGCGATACAAAGCAGTTGTTAAAAGAAAACACAGATGCTGAAATGAAAGAAATGATCGAAGAAGAAATAGATAACCTTAAGGCTAAAAAGCAGGATTTGGAACAAAAACTCAAGATACTTTTGTTGCCTAAAGATCCCAATGATGAAAAAAACGTAATAGTGGAAATAAGGGCAGGAACAGGTGGAGAAGAGGCGGCGTTGTTTGCTGCAGATTTATTCAGAATGTATGTGCGATATGCAGAGTCCAAGGGATGGAAAGTTGATGTGATGAATACTCACTATACAGGTATGGATGGCATCAAAGAAGTAGTATTTATGATTGAGGGCAAAGGCGCTTACAGCATGCTTAAGTTTGAAGGTGGAGTGCACAGGGTACAGCGCGTACCTCAGACGGAGAGCAGCGGCAGGATTCACACGTCTGCAGCTACTGTTGCAGTAATGCCAGAAGCTGAAGAAGTTGAAATGGATATAAATCCAAATGATATACGAATAGATCTGTTTTGTTCTACAGGTCCGGGGGGGCAGTCAGTAAACACTACACAGTCAGCAGTGAGGATAGTCCACTTGCCTACGGGTATAGTGGTGTCATGCCAAGATGAAAAATCTCAACACAAAAATAAAGAAAAAGCTATGAAAGTGTTAAGAGCAAGGCTTTTGGAAAAGGCACAGCGCGAGCAGCATGAAAAGATAGCCAGTGCAAGAAGGTCTATGGTAGGAAGCGGTGATCGCAGCGAGCGCATACGCACATATAACTTTCCACAAAATCGAGTTACCGACCATCGAATAGGCCTTACGCTTCATCGTTTAAATGAAATACTGGAAGGAGATCTGCAGGAATTGATAGATGCTTTGATAACTGCTGACCAAACGGAGCGGCTTGCTGACTTAGATGTGAAAAATTAGAAGTTTAAAAGTAAGCTTTAACTTCTATGAAAAGAGAGTGAAGATATAGCGTTGAACATAAAAGATGCTTTGCATAAAGCAGCTTGTTTGTTGGAAAAAAAATCTATTAAAACAGCTAGGCTGGATGCTGAGGTGTTGCTGGCTTATGTACTCAAATGTGAGCGTTATAAATTGTACGTTGATTTTGAAAAAGAAATTACTGAAAAGCAGGCAAGCGATTTTTTTTCCTTGATAGAAAAAAGGAGGCTTAGTTACCCTGTAGCTTATCTCGTTGGAAAAAAGGAATTTATGGGAATAGAATTTGACGTGACGGAAGAGGTGTTGATCCCAAGACCAGATACAGAGATATTGGTGGAAACAGCTATTGACATCATGAAAGAGATGGGCAATGAAATTTTAGCAGTTGATGTGGGAACAGGTAGTGGTGCTATAGCTGTTAGCATTGCATATTTTTTATCAAATATCCAAATTATAGCAACGGACATATCTGAAGAGGCGTTGAAAATAGCTGAGCAAAATGCTAAAAAACATAATGTTGCTGATAAGATAGTTTTTTTAAAGGAAAGCCTTTTGAATCCAATTTTAGAAAATTGCATAAATGTGGATATAATCGTTGCTAACTTGCCGTATATTCCCAGCTGTGATACAGTGAACCTATCAAAAGAAGTGCAATATGAGCCTAAAGTAGCTTTAGATGGCGGTGAAGATGGTTTGGCATATTATCGTGAGTTGCTGCCGCAGGCTCATGCTGCGTTGCAGCAAAGCGGCTATTTGTTGATTGAGATAGGTTGTGGACAAGGAGAGAAGATATGCAGTTTGGCGGGAGTTGATTGGGATAAAAAAATCTACAAAGATTTAGCAGGCAGAGAGCGGTT
>JAJOKN010000056.1:13501-17573 GCA_021129815.1 Desulfotomaculum sp.
TACTTAGAAATCACAGATGCTGATGAAGAGCTCATCATAACCAAAGCTGCAGATATAATTTTAAAAGGCGGTATTGTTGCTTTTCCTACTGAAACAGTGTATGGTCTTGGAGCTAATGCATTTGATGGAAAAGCAGTAAAAAAGATCTTTGAAGCTAAAAAAAGGCCGATGGATAACCCTTTGATAGTACATGTATCTGACATGGAAATGTTAAAATCAGTAGCTGACATATCGAACGATAAAGTTAAACAATTGATCAGGCATTTTTGGCCGGGGCCTCTTACTTTGATATTGCCTAAAAAGAGTTCTATTCCAAAAGAAGTATCGGCGGGGTTGGATACTGTAGCGGTGCGCATGCCAAATCATCCTGTAGCACTAAAGCTTATAAAGAAAGCTTCAGTGCCGATAGCAGCTCCAAGTGCTAATTTATCCGGCAGACCCAGCCCTACAACCGCTCAGCACGTGTTAGATGATCTAGATGGTGTTATCGATGCCGTGATAGATGCAGGAGCTGCACAAGTGGGGGTAGAATCAACGGTAGTTGACATAAGCAAAGATATTCCTGTTGTTTTGCGTGCAGGAGCTGTGAGCGCAGAAGATATAAAAAGAGCTGCTCAAGTAGAAGTGGTTTATAACTTAGAAGCAAAGGGAGAAGAAACTCCTAAGTCTCCAGGGATGAAATATAGACATTATGCACCTAAAGCTAAAATGGTGCTCATTGAAGGAAATCTCGAAAGCATTCGCAAAAAGATATTAGATAAAATAGAGTTCTATTCAAAACAGGGGGAAAAAGTAGGTGTGTTTTGTTGCGCAAAAAATGCACCGTATTATTCACGTGCGTTTGTTGAAAAATATGGAAATCCTGAAACAGCGGCTGCGATTTTATATAAAGCATTGCGCAGATTTGATGAAATCGGTGTGGATGTTATATTGGCAGAGGCTTTGGAGGAAAAGGGGATAGGAGCAGCAGTTATGGACAGATTGAGAAGAGCTGCCGACCAAAGACTTTAAACAGCAAACCGTTTACAACATAAATAACGCTGTTAAGAGATATTTTGTTGTTGTAAGAGTTTTAATTTTTTATAATTAATAAACAAGGAGAGGTTAGATTATAAGCTATGAAAATTTTATTTGTGTGTACTGGTAATACTTGTCGCAGTAGCATGGCAGAGGGTATTGCAAAAGCATTGTTAAAAGAAAAAAAAATGAATGGAATAGAAATTTTATCTGCTGGTACTATGGCACTGCCTGGTAGCCCTGCGTCTGAATTTGCTGTAAATGCGCTTAAGAGCATGGATATAGATATCAGCAATCATAAAGCTACTTTAGTTGATAAAGAGCTTTTGGATGAAGTAGATTTAATTTTAACAATGACGAAGTCTCATTATTACTATGTTTTGCAGCTTGCACCGGAAGCTGAAAAAAAGCTCTTTACTCTTGGAGAATATGCTGGAGTAGGAAGCGATATTCCTGATCCTATAGGTCAGCCATTGGAAGTGTATGAGGCATGTGCTGCGGTTTTAAAGCAGATGATAAGCCTTGCATTGAATAAAATAGCTGATGAACTTGAAGAAAACGAGAATTCAGGATATGCGGAAAATGACGAGGATTTAGCAAAAGATGAAAATTCAGCAAGGGATGGAGAAAATAAAGATAAAAACTCAACGGAAAATAAAGACGAAAATAGAACAGCAAGCAGTATAATAGACATAAAGTAGTTTGTTTAAAAACTTAAAGGGTTTAGAGAAGGGGAGTTGTGCTTGAAAATCATAATTGGTTGCGATCATGCGGGATATGAATTAAAAGTCAGAATTATAAGTTCGTTGAAGGAAATGGGAATTGATGACATAGAAGATGTAGGCACTTATTCAACTGATTCTGTTGATTATCCTGATCAAGCATTAGCTGTAGCAGAGAGGGTAGTGGAGTTAAAGGATGTTTGTGAATGTGAAGTGAGAGGTATATTGATATGTGGTACTGGTATTGGTATTAGCATTGCTGCTAATAAAGTTCCTGGCATTAGAGCCGCGAACTGTCATGATAAATTTACTGCTCAGATGGCGCGCGAACACAACGACGCTAGTGTGTTAGCGATAGGAGCGAAAGTAGTAGACCCTTTTTTAGCAGAAGAAATTGTAAGAACTTTCTTGAAAACAAAACATGCAGGAGGCAGGCACAGCCGCAGAGTGCAAAAGATAGTTGATATAGAAAAGAAGTACAGCAAGTAAGAGATTCAAATTAATACAGTAGTAAAGGTAATAATTATGTTTTTTAGGAGGGGAAAAACATGGTAAGTATGAAAGATTTGGCGAGTGTAGATCCAGAGTTGAATGAAGCCATATCAAAGGAGCTAAACAGACAGCGCAGTACTATAGAACTGATTGCATCTGAAAACTTTGTGAGCAAAGCGGTTATGAAGGCACAGGGATCTGTTTTAACAAACAAGTATGCAGAAGGCTATCCTGGAAAGCGCTATTATGGCGGTTGTGAGTTTGTGGACATTGCAGAAGAGTTAGCGCGCGAGCGCTTAAAAAAGCTTTTTGGTGCAGAACATGTAAACGTGCAGCCGCATTCTGGAGCAAATGCTAACTTTGCTGTGTATTTTGCGCTTTTAAAACCAGGGGATACCATTTTGGGTATGAATTTAGCACATGGGGGGCATTTAACACATGGCAGCCCGGTCAACGTGTCTGGAGTGTACTTTAACATAGTAGCTTACGGAGTAGATGATAAAACTCATAGAATTGATTACGAACAGCTGAGAGACCTAGCTTTGAAGCACAAGCCTAAGATGATTGTCGGAGGTGCCAGCGCATACCCGAGAGAAATAGATTTTAAGATCATGGGTGAAATAGCAAAGGAAGCTGGAGCAATTTTAATGGTTGATATGGCACACATTGCTGGATTGTGTGCAACAGGGTTGCATATAAACCCTGTGCCTTACGCAGATGTTGTTACTACCACTACGCATAAGACGCTGCGCGGACCACGCGGTGGGGCTATACTGTGCAAAGAAGAATATGCAAAGCAGATAGACAAAGCGATTTTCCCTGGAATACAAGGCGGGCCGCTCATGCACGTCATCGCTGCTAAAGCAGTAGCGTTTAAGGAAGCGCTGCAGCCGGAATTCAAGGAGTATCAACAACAAGTTGTAAAGAATGCTAAAACACTGGCGCAAGCACTTATGGATCATGGATTTGACTTGGTATCTGGAGGAACGGATAACCATCTGATGCTTGTTGACTTGCGCTCCAGCGGTGTGACAGGTAAGGAAGCAGAAAAAATATTAGAGGAAGTTGGCATTACAGTGAACAAGAATGCTATACCGAATGACCCACAAAAACCAATGATCACAAGCGGAATACGCATTGGAACACCTGCTGCAACCAGCCGCGGCATGAAAGAGAATGACATGAAAGTAATAGCTGAAATCATAGCACTTGCTATAAAGAAAAGAGATGATGCAAAAGCAGTTGCTAGAGCAAAAGAGATGGCTGCTGAGCTATGCAAAAAGTATCCATTGTATCAGTAAACTAAATAAAAACCACCTTGCAATTGAAAGAGCAAGGTGGTTTTTTATTTTTTAATACAAGTTTATATGTTATAATTAGCTTAGCGGAGCAGGATGTTTACAAAAAAACTTAATGAGTCTAGAGGTAATGAATGCATGAGGCCTTCTTGGGATGAATACTTTATGAATATAACTAAAGTAATAGCAAGCAGATCCACGTGTTTGAGGCGCAAAGTAGGAGCACTTTTAGTCAAAGATAATCATATACTTGCAAGCGGCTATAATGGTGCGCCATCAGGCCTTAAACACTGCCTTGAAATTGGTTGCTTGCGTGAACAGCAGAATATCCCTTCTGGACAAAGGCACGAGCTTTGCAGAGGGTTACATGCAGAACAAAACGTACTGATACAAGCTGCAGTTCATGGCGTGGCTATTGAAGGAGCTACTGTGTATGTAACTTGTCAACCATGCGTGTTGTGTGCAAAGATGTTGATAAATGCTCGTATAAAGAGAGTGGTGTTTACTGGGGAGTATCCAGATACTGTGGCTGTGGATATGTTC
>JAJOKN010000056.1:17673-19041 GCA_021129815.1 Desulfotomaculum sp.
AAATGATATTCAAAAACAACATATTGAAAAGCTAAAAGAAAAGGGATACTTAACTGATGAATAAATGAGATGAGGTTTTTGTTTATGGTAAAAGTGCTTGCGGTTTTTGGTACAAGACCTGAAGCTATTAAAATGGCGCCTCTTGTAATAGAACTGAAAAAAAGAACAGGGATAGAGTGCAAAGTAGCTGTTACAGCACAGCACAGAGAAATGCTCGATCAGGTGCTAGAAATATTTAACATAAAGCCGGATTATGATTTAAATATAATGAAAGCAGGTCAGACGCTTTTTGACATTACTGCTGATGTGTTGATGGGATTTAAAAATATCTTAAGCGAGTTTAAAGTGGATATGATGTTGGTTCATGGGGATACATCTACCACATTTGCTGCTTCACTCGCAGCGTATTACCAAAAAATACCTATAGGACATGTTGAGGCAGGATTGCGCACGGGTGATAAATATGCTCCTTTTCCAGAAGAAATGAACAGGAAGCTTACAGGAGCATTGGTGGATTTACATTTTGCTCCTACTAAAAGGTCTAAGCAAAACTTATTAAATGAAGGTGTAAATCCAGCATCTGTATATATTACAGGTAATACAGTTATTGATGCTTTGAAAATGATGGTATGCGAAAAATATAAATTTAATGTTTGCAAACTTGACAAAATAGATTATAATAATAAAAGGGTGTTGTTAGTAACTGCCCACAGAAGGGAAAACTATGGCGGGGCTTTGCAGAATATATGCCATGCATTAAAAGATATTAAACTTGAATTTGAAAATGTTGAAATAGTCTTTCCAGTACATAAAAATCCTGCAGTAAGAAATGTTGTATATGAAGTTTTAGATAATATAAACGGCATTCATATTATTGAACCGTTGGATTATAAGCAGTTTGTCAATTTGATTAAGCAAAGCTATATTATACTTACTGATTCTGGGGGTCTACAAGAAGAAGCGCCTGCACTGGGAAAGCCTGTATTGGTAATGCGTGATGTGACTGAACGGCCAGAAGCTGTGGAAGCAGGGACAGTGCGCGTGGTTGGCACAAAAAAAGATGATATTAAAAGACATGTAAGAGAATTATTAAACAATTCTGAAGTATATAATCGCATGGCGAAGGCAGTAAATCCTTATGGAGATGGTTATGCAGCTAAGAGAATAGCAGATGCTATCTGTTATTGGTTTGGATTAAGCAAAGTGCGTCCGGGAGAGTTTGTATGTCATTTGTGAATAATAGCATTAAGAAAGGCATGACCATAAAGGTGCTGGGGAAAGTAGAAAAAAGTAGAGAAAGTTATTTGTTGAGTAAATTTTTTTAAAATTGTTAATTTTATAACTTGAAGTGATAAACAGTTAATGTTA
>JAJOKN010000027.1:0-9332 GCA_021129815.1 Desulfotomaculum sp.
GTTTAGTTTTCAAGGATCTCTTGCTACTTCTTTCGTCACTAACCTCTTAAGATCAGCGACGCTCTAGAATTATAGCGCTTATTTTTGTTTTTGTCAACTCTTTTTTTTTTTTTTTTTATCTCTTTTCTGTCGCTGTATAAGCCACTTGCCTTTAAGCTATATCCTAAGCAACGCTGCGTATCTTATCTCTTTTCCTCTTGTATGTCAAGTGTTTTTTATGAACTTTGTTGATAATTCTATTTTATATAGCAAAGTTAAATAATAAAGAATAAATAACGACTCTTAACATTACCAAAAAGCCCTGCCATACAAGCTACAATAAAGCAGGGGCTTAATATATCTAAAACCTCTCGCCTTTAAATTTATTTTTAAATTTAAGCCTATAAAAACTCTTAATTTACTAACATCCTTCTGTACATCATGTAGGCTCTAATGGATCCGGTTGCTTCAAAAAGCCTCCAAAAAAAGTCGGCACTCAACAACATTTAGACACAACCTTTCCCATAAGTTTTCAAAACCTAGCTCTCGAGAATAATTATATCATAATAACCTCATTAAAACAATAAATGAAATTGCATAGTTAGTTGTCTTTCAAATCCTCCTAACCCATTTATTGAAAATTTCTTTGTCGCGCAGCTTCATATAACATTATTGCACATGACAGCGCCACATTCAATGATTCAGCAGACCCTAAAATAGGTATAGTTATTACTTTATCAGACAACATAACTATTTCATCTGGCAAACCTCTAGCCTCATTCCCTATAATAAAGCATATATTTTGAGTCAAATCAACTTTATCTATGCACAAGTCGCTTCTGAGCGAGCTAGCTAAAATCATTGCACCCATCTCGTCCAACATTTTAATTGTATCCAATATATCAGCTGATGTTGCTACAGGTAAGTGAAATATTGAACCCATAGAAGCTCGAAGTGTTTTTGGATTATATAAATCCACTGTGCCTTTTGACAATATGATTCCTGTTGCCTTAAAAGCATCTGCTGCGCGTATAATTGTGCCTAAATTGCCCGGATCCTGAATTTCATTTAATAATAACAAGATACATTTGTCTTTTAACAATAAATCTTCTAACTCATATTCGAAGGCATGCGCCAACGCAATTATTCCTTGTGAAGTGCAGGTATCGCTTATGCTAATAATTAAGTCATTTGACACAAGCCAGCACGGTATATGTTTTAACCTTGCTTTTTTCAAAATATCAGCTGCTCTTTTATTATCATTTGTTTTTGACGAGTAAAATATCGCCTCGATTTTCTCAGGATATTTCATCAACTCTTCAACCAGGCGAACACCTTCAACAACAAATTTCTTTTCCTGTTTGCGAAAAGAATCTTTTTTAATCAATTTTCTCAAGTATTTTATTTTGGGGTTGCTCTTTTCAAGCTTTGTCATGTTTACTCCTTAAAAAATTAACATGCTTATGTAATTTAAACTACTCATTCATCAATTTTTCCATTTTTTCCAATTGCTCATTGCGACCTATAATTACAAGCAAATCTCCCTCTATTATTTCGGTCTTAGCATTTGGTGAAATCAATATTTCTTTTCCTCGCCTAATAGCCAAAACTGTAACTCCAAACTCTCTTCCTAAAGCTATATCTTGCAGGGTTTTACCGATAAATTTCGGTGGTGCAATCATTTCTATAATACTGTGCTCTGGCGACAAAGTAATTTGTTCCATGATATTATCAGATACTAAAGCTCGTGCAACTCTCTCTCCCATATCTCTCTCTGGAAACACCACTTTGTCAGCACCAACACGACTCAACACCTTACCATGAAGTTCTGTCTGTGCTTTAGCAATGACTTTCTTCACTCCCATTTCTTTCAGCATCACTGTAACCCATATGCTGGCTTCTTTACCAACAGAAACAATCACCGCATCAAAGTTTTTTATATCCAATTCTTTTAGAGCTTGTTCATCTTTAGCATCCGCCTGCACAGCATGAGTAACAAATTCTATAATTTCTTCTACTTTTTTCTCATCCTCATCTATAGCCAGCACTTCGTGTCCCATACGACAAAGAGTAATTGCTAAGCTAGTCCCAAAACGACCTAATCCTATAACAGCAAATGTTTTCAATAAAAAATCACCTCAATTAAAAAGTGCGGATTTTTTCCACACTTTGCTTTAAAACATAGCTACATAATAAACACTCAAAAACCATTTAACTTAAATTTTTCTTAGCTAATTCAACCAAATCATTAAAGGCTTTTTGATCATTAACAGCTAAGTCTGCCAGCATTTTACGGTTTACTTCAACCCCTGCTTTTTTCAAGCCATGCATAAATTTACTATAGCTTATGCCATTCATTCGAACAGCTGCATTAATTCTTGCTATCCACAATTTGCGGAACTCTCTTTTGCGTGCTTTCCTATCACGATATGCATATGACAATGACTTTAATAACTGATGACTAGCTACTCTATATAACTTGCTTTTAGCTCCACGGTATCCTTTAACTAATTTCAATACTTTTTTATGTCTCTTGCGAGATACAACACTGCTTTTAGCTCGCGGCATCAAAGACTCCCCCTCTATGTAAATTAATACTAACTAAAAGTTACGGCAATAACCTTTCAAGCCGCTTATGATCCACACGGCTTATTATTATGCTTTTACGCAATCTACGCTTTCTTTTCGCAGTTTTCTTGCCAAGAAGATGACTGTGAAAAGCATGGCTTCCTTTAAACTTACCACTACCTGTGCGTTTAAATCGCTTTGCAGCGCCTTTATGCGTTTTAATCTTAGGCATTTCATAAACACTCCTTCTTTATTTCTTTTTGTCAACCTTGGGCGATAACACCATTACCATGTTACGTCCTTCTAGCTTTGGAGATCTTTCTACTACAGAAACCTCTTTCAGATCGCCAGCCATTCTAGAAAGTATTTCTTCTCCCTTAGGAGCATGAACTATCTCACGACCTCTAAACATAATAGTAGCCTTCACCTTGTTACCACTCTTTAAAAATTTCATTGCATTACGAAGCTTAACCTGATAATCATGCTCTTCAATATTAGGCCGCATTTTGATTTCTTTTACCTGTATTATTTTCTGTTTTTTCTTGGCTTCCTTTTCTTTTTTGCTTTGTTCGTATTTGTATTTACCATAATCCATCAGACGACACACTGGAGGATTAGCTTGAGGCGCTATTTCTACCAAGTCTAGCTGTCTCTCTTCTGCTATGCGCAAAGCTTCCTGAAGCGACATAATACCCAGTTGATTGTTTTTACCATCAACCAACCTGAGTTCTTTAACCATGATTTCCTCGTTAATGCGCAAATCTTTACTGATTAAAATCACCTCTTGTTTCAAAATTAAAAACAGGCGGCTTTTAAGCTGCCTGCATAAGAACCCCTTTAATTCGCGCTACAATAAACGATCACGAGTAGCTTATATTTAAATAAGTTTTTATGTCCACCACAACCTTGCCAATAGCTCACAAGAGCATCGCAAGGTGAGAAGCAGGCAGCTTCTGCTTTATTTTAAATTAAAAAAATATATAAACCCAAGTAAGTGTAGCACCTTATAGCAAATAAGTCAAGTACAAATTCGCAAATCAAACTTTTTTAATTGTCATGCACTCAAAAGAACAGACGTAACCCAATCACCTATCTGAGATAATAGCTGTTCCATCTATTTTTCGCCCAAATTATAAACCTCACAAAATCACCAGTTGAGCTTTTTAAATATTTCCCCGTTATTAGCTGGCCATTTTTTAAGCTCATTTATATATTTATAATTGGTTATATCTATTTGAATAGGTGTAACAGAAATATATCCTTCCTTTACAGCGTTCAAATCTGTCTCAGGGTCATGATCATCTATATCTTCTGGTTCTCCTGCCATCCAGAAGTAAACTCTTCCTCTGGGATCTGTGCGCTGATCCACAACATCTATATATCTACGACTTCCAAGCCTTGTAACTCTAACACCTTTTGGTTTAATTCCGTGAGGTACATTTATGTTGAGCATTACTCCAAGAGGTGGCTTGTGTTTTAGTACATACGGTATATATTCAGTGATAAACTCAGCAGCATAGGTGTAATCAGGATCTACCCAAGTATTAAGCGATACAGCAACTGCAGGAATACCATTTATAACTCCCTCAAATGCTGCTGACACCGTTCCAGAATATAGGACATCTGTACCTAGGTTAGGTCCAAAATTTATTCCAGATATAATCAAATCTGGCGGATGCTTTAAGAGGGCTTCCAAACCTAACTTGACACAATCAGCTGGCGTACCGTCTACTGCATATCCAAGCGTAGAGCTGTTTTTGTATTTTATAATTTTAGTGCGCAGCGGTCGGTGTACTGTAATGCCATGACCACTAGCACTTCTTTCTCTGTCAGGTGCCACAACAGTAACTTCTCCTATTCGCTCAAGGGCACGCCTTAACGCTTTTATACCATCTGCATATATACCATCATCATTTGACACCAAAAAACGCATCGCCAACACCTCCTTAAAAAAATCTTTAGTAACTTTGATAAATGTTAATTGTCATTTTATCTCCTTTTTTTGTAAGTCCAAAAATAATATTTTTGTCTTTTAAAGACTTATTAAGGAAATCTACTACTTTATACATTTCACTATATTTGGTAAAAGTCTTACAAGCTATTAACTTTAATCCTACAACATTTTTACTTTTTTTATCTGACATATATAAATAACCACCTTCATCAGCTAAAAAATATTTTACTATGTTTAATATTATTAACATCACAAAATTAATATCTTTACATCAATAGTGTAACTGCTCTTATTCTTAAACTTCTGTCTTTTTTTAATAATAAACTTACACTTTTTAAAATTCAGTCCTTCCCTCACCAATTCACACCACTTTAATGCTTTCCAAAGATAAGCGCAAATGCTTCTGCTCTCGCTGGTTGTTGTTTTTTAAATATTCCCCTGACAGCAGAAGTAACTGTCTTTGCCCCTGGTTTTCGCACCCCTCTCATGCTCATGCACAAATGCTCAGCTTCTACAACAACTACCACCCCATAAGGTTTCAGCTTGTTCATAATTCCATCTGCAATTTGAGTTGTAAGTCTTTCCTGCAGTTGCGGCCGTTTGGCAAATCCATCTACTACCCGAGCCAGTTTTGACAACCCTGTAACTCTACCCTCTTTAGGAACATATACTACATGTGCTTTCCCTAGAAAAGGTATCAAATGATGTTCACACATGGAATAAAGAGGTATATCTTTTACCAACACCATCTCTTCATGCTGTTCATGAAATATCTTCTCAAGATGTTTGGTGGGATCTTCATTGAGTCCGCTAAAAATTTCTTCATACATGTTAGCAACGCGTTTTGGTGTCTCTTTCAATTCTTCTCTATCTGGATCTTCTCCAATAGCTTCCAATATCATCCTCACTGCTTTTTCTATTTTTATCTTGTCCAAAAGAATCCTCCTCAAAACCAGCAAATAAAGTTTGCTTTAATTTTTTTATAACAAATCTAACAACTTGTGAGCTTGTGGAATTATACGCACATCATTCACATAATCGAGCGCTAATTCCTGCCAGTATAAAAGTTGTTTCGATGTTGGAAAAAGCGTTTTTTCTTTCAAAATCACAGGTTGTAATACCACAGTTATATCAGTCCTCTTTTTCTTAATTAACTTAAACGCTGTTTTTAACTCATCTAAGTTTACACTGCTTGATACTACAATTTTAACATATAAGTAGGCTTTAGAATTTAATACCACTTCTAAAAATTTTTCATGTTCATACCAACAGGGTTTAATCTTAGATACTCCTGGAAGTTTAATGTCCATACTCACAAAATCTACATAGTCAATGATTTGTTTTAGTTCTTCATATAAAGTTCCGTTTGTTTCTAAAAACACTTTTTGTTTTATATTTTTAATTTCAGGCAGCATCTCTTTTAACACCAAACAATGTACCAGGGGCTCTCCACCTGTAATACTGATTGAATGATGTTTAGATAAATTATAATTTTCGCATATAAATTCCATTATGTGCTTTACTTCAAGCGGCCAAGGCAAATACGTAAACTCTTTGCTCCCCGGGATAACTTCTGCCTTGCAGCTAGCCCCCTTATCGTCAATCGATGTATCGCAGTACCCACAAGACAAGTTGCATCTTGCAAATCTTAAAAACAATTGTCTTGAGCCTATAAATAAGCCTTCCCCCTGAATGCTCGAAAAAATTTCCAAAATCGGTACATTCATTCAATCAACTCCCCGCACCTTACAGCGAGCCATTTTTATGCTTTGCATTTCAAGCACATAATGATTACATACTTCTTTTGCTAAATTCACAACACAAGAATCATCACACCCCAAATCATAAAGACCAACGGTTTTTATCGGTGTGTTTTTTGAAGAAATGTTGATTCCCGTGTGAATCATGGAAGATACCGGGGACAACACAGCAATAGAAACCGATAGCTTTAAATCTCCTTTATACAAATCATCGCCATCTCTCATCAAAGAACAACCTATGCAATTTTCTATCAAATCTTTTATGATGCACATTAAAAGCCGCTGCCTAATTATCGTTTTTTCCAAATCCATATCAAAATGCTCCACGATAAAGTGCAGCATATCCTCGCTGAATATACTATCTTTGTTAAGAACATCTAACACATCTGCCATATTGCTAAGCGGCACGTCGCACTTGCCTCTAAAACTTATAATGCTATCTCCCTGTATTCCAAATTGCCTAAATGCCCAAAGCGAACGAAGCTGCGTCCCGTCATAATTTATTCTTTTGTCGATGTATTTGCCAATCAATTTTAAAAATTCCACCCCATATTTATATTTCTACCCCTGATTTTTTTAAACTCCTAAAATAACGCCTGCAACTTTCACACTCGCCGCACATCTCTTCTCCACCATAATAACAACTCCAAATATATTTCCACGGCACATTGAGTCTTTTACCTAATTCTACAATTTCTATTTTGTTTAAGCGCTGTGTATAACTGACTACCTTGACACTGCTTAACGTGCTGTATTCCAATGCTTTATTCACTGCTCGTAAATAGTCTTCACTGTTATCTGGAAATGTTGCTGCTTCTTCAGCATTAAAACCAACGACAATTATATCGCAGCCTGCGTTTTCTGCAAATCCTGCTGCTATATTGATGAATATGCCATTTCTATTTGGCACCCATACTGTTTTTGCAGTTTTTTTAGTCGTTTCAATGTGGTCTAACTGTTCTTCTTCAAGTTGTGGTATTTCAATGCTTTCATTTAACAAAGCACTATTGTTAAGACAATTAAAAAAATCCAATTTTACTACCTTATGGTAAACGCCAAAATGTTCAGATAGCGCCTTCGCATGCTTGATTTCCTGTTTTGCCGCACGTTGATTGTAATCAAATGTTAAACATAGTTCCACCTTGCTTTCTCTCAAAGCATGAGCTAAGTTGACAGCAGAATCAAGTCCACCAGAAAGCAATACAATACTCTTTTTCATAAGCTCTTATTTTCCTCCCAATAAGTAACAGATGCATTAGGCGATTCCCAAAGTCTTACTTTTGATACTCTTATGCCTTGCTCAACACTCTTTAATTCTCTTTTTAAATTTTCATATATGTACCTCGCCAAATTCTCAGCTGTAGGATTGCTATATTTACTGTCAGAGTTAAAATATAAAATTTCATTTATATAGCTGTGATCCAGTTCTTCTATGGTTTTAGCAATTAGCTGCTTTAATTTCTTAAAATCTATTAACATCCCTGCATCGTCGAGTTCTCTGCCAACTACAGATACTTCTACAACCCATGTATGACCATGCAAACTTGCACACTCACCGGAATAGTTTCGCAAACTATGTGCCGCGGCAAAGTTTGTTTTAACTGTCAGCTCGTACACTAAATACTCCTCCAAATCTATTTGACAAGCATTTATCATTTATATTGTTATTGTAAAATATTTTGAAAAAGAAGTAAAATAAAAATCAATAAGAAAAATGACAGTTCGTTTGACATAGCAGTGTATATAAATTAAAATTTACTTATGCAAGTTTATGTATATACGCTTAAATTAAGTACCGTCTTTGTTTTTATTCACTCATTTACTATTCTTTGATAATAAGTTAAATCAAAATCAAAAATAATTATTAAGGATTGATTGAGCTATGTATAAAATTTTAATAGCAACTGATGGTTCAAAGATCTCTCAAAACGCTGTAAATTATGTTATGAATCTTTTAGAAAACCAACAAAAAGATAACGTTGAAGTGAGTGTAATAAGTGTCTACAACTCGGGATTAGGTTCAAGTGGAAAAGCAATAATACCTAAAAAAGAATATACTAGAATTATTGAATATGCCAAGGCACAAGCCGAGCAAGCTGTTAATAGCATCGCAGCTGTGCTTGAAAAAAAAGGAATTAAAGTCAACAAGATCGTGGAAGAAGGCGATCCCGCTCAAGTTATCGCTAAGATCGCTAAGTCTATAAATGCTGATCAGATTGTAATGGGTACACGTGGATTAAGCGATCTAAAAGGCATGCTCATGGGAAGCGTGAGCCGAAAGGTAGTGCATTTAGCACACTGCCCTGTTATGTTGGTAAAATCAGGTATATATTAGCTTAAAAATTCTCGTCACACGTTAAGTGCATTTGCATCTTTAGTGCTACATGTAATATGCCAGCAATAGTTTTAGCATCTTTTATTTCTCCCCTGTATATCATCTCAACTGCTTTTTTTATAGGCACCTTCACAACTTCTAAAAATTCACCTTCATCTAACTGCTGTTCTTTATAAGTGAGCTCTGTAGCAATATACAAGTGCACGATTTCGTTGCAAAAGCCAGGACTGCTAAAAAAACTAAAAACACGTTTTATATTTCTTGCAATCATACCTGTTTCTTCCAATAGTTCCCTTTTAGCACAGTCCTCCTTGTCTTCGTTTTGTTTTAGCCTTCCTGCAGGAATCTCCAACAATATCTCCTGCATGGGATGTCTGTACTGTTTAACCATAATTATTTCATCATTATCTGTAATAGGCACAACAGCAACTGCACCAGAATGTTCTATCACTTCTCTAGAGGCTATATTCCCATCTGGTAACTCCACAAAATCAACTCTTAAATTTAAAATTTTCCCTTTGTGCAACATCTGTGATGAAATCATTTTCTCATCTAGGTTCATAATTAAATACATCTCCTAAAAATTTAAGTTTTATAATAACACAAAGCCTATAAAAATATGTTCTTATTAATATTTTGTAAAAAATTATATAATGTAATATAATAATACTGGCAATTTGAATTCATTTATAGGAGTTTATGGTACTTTATTTGCTACAGAGTTTTAACAAGTTAA
>JAJOKN010000027.1:9432-17273 GCA_021129815.1 Desulfotomaculum sp.
AAAATCCTGATTATTAAAGAAAATTCAAGATATTAAAATTTTTACTCAATTTTGAAAGGGTGGTAAATCTTGACTATCAAAATAGGTATACCTCGTGCTACATTTTACTATGAATACTTCCCAATGGCACAAACTTTTTTTAATGAATTAGGACTGCAAGTAATTACATCTGCTAAAACTTCACGAGAAATCTTAAACGCAGGAATACAGAAAGCACATGCAGATACCTGCGTGCCTGTCAAAGCATTTTATGGGCATGTAGAAAGCATAAAAAATAAAGTTGATTTTTTGTTCATTCCACGAATCACATGTTTAAATGGGCAAACCGTTTATTGCCCCAAGTTTTTAGGTCTGCCAGATATGATGCGGCATGCTATTGATGATGTTCCAGAAATCATCGATACATGTATCGATGTGAGAACCACTCGGTTTGCTGTATGGAAAGCTTTTTACAGCATTGGGCGACGTTTTACAAATGATAAGTTTAAAATATTAAAAGCTTACATCAAGTCACTTTATGCATTAAAGAAATATAAAAACCTTTTGATGCAGGGTTTGTTTCCAGAAGAAGCTATAAAAAAATTAAATAATCCAAACTACAATATACAAAAAAAACAAGATTCCACGCTGCATTTTGCAGTATTAGGTTATCCTTATACTGTATACGATGAATTCACAACTGTCGACTTATTATCAAGGCTGAAAAAGCTAGGTGTACAAATAACAACCATAGAACAGGTACCATACTCATGGATAAAAAGACAGCACAAAAAGTTACCAAAGAGAATGTTTTGGACATACAGCGATGCTGTTGTAAAATCTGCCTTTCATTTTTTTGAGCACAAAAGTGTAGATGGAATAATACATATCACAACATTCGCCTGCGGGCCTGACTCTATGGTAATTGATTATCTGAAATTTGAATCACAAAACCATCCTGATATGCCATTTATGAGCATAACAATTGATGAGCATAGCGGTGAAGCAGGCATACATACAAGACTTGAAGCATTTGTAGATATGGTTAAGCGAAAAAAAATGCTTAAAATGAACACTAGTGAGGTGTACAGTTAAGTTGAAAAAAGTATCATTCCCACACATGGGACATGCTGGCATCGCATTCAAATCTCTGCTGGAAGATTTAGGCAATGAAGTGATAATGCCACCTGTGCCTACAAAAAAAACGCTGGACTTGGGAGTAAAATATGCTCCAGAATTTGCATGCCTTCCTTATAAGATAGTATTGGGCACTTATTTAGAACTAATAGAAATGGGGGCAGAAGTACTGCTCGCTTTTGACAGCTACGGGCCATGCAGATTTGGCCATTATTCTCACTTGCAGTTTTTAACTCTTAAAAATTTAGGACATGATGTAGAAGTCATTTGTTTTGGCTATCCAAAGCGCGAACCAATTGAATTTATACGCAAGCTAAAAAAAGTATCCAAACATAAATCGACAATTAAATGCCTATATGAATTTTACAAAGCATTTAAAAAAGGTTGGGAAAAGTTAAAAGCTTTAGATTATATGGAAAAATTGAGCCACAAAATTCGCCCTAGAGAATTAAAGCGCGGTACAACTACAAAAGTATATAAGCAAGCACAGCAATGGTTAGATGAAGCAAAGACATATTCGCAAATAGCAGAAGCTAAAGAAGCAGGCATCAAAGCATTCAACGACATATCTATCGATCCAGAACGCGAAGTGTTAAAAGTAGGACTTACTGGCGAAATATATGTATTATTAGAGCCTGCAAGCAACTTAGAAATCGAAGAAACGTTAGGACACATGGGTGTAGAGGTAGAACGCTCCATGTTTTTAACTGGGTGGACCCAGGATAACCTCGGCAGCGGAACACAAGATCACGCTTCAGCTATAGAAGCTGCTAAACCTTATTTGCCTTATAAAATCGGCGGACACGGTAGAGAAACAATCGGGCATGTGGTAAATTATGCAAAGCGCAAATTTGACGGCGTCATACAGATAGCACCATTTACATGTACTCCAGAAATAGTAGCACGCACAATTTTAAACAAAGTAAGCAAAGAGCATGACATACCTGTGCTGACATTCTTTTTCGATGAGCAAACCGCAAAAGCTGGAATAACGACGCGTTTAGAAGCTTTTATAGATCTGTTAAGACGCAAACGTCTAGAAAAAAATCAAGTTGCTGCTGCAATATAAATAAGTTTTACAGAAAGGATAGTCAAAAAGTCATGAAAGCTTATCTTGGAATTGATGTCGGTTCAGTAAGTACGAACATAGTTATATTAACTGAAAACAAAGAAGTAATAGTGAGTTTATACTTGCGTACAAGCGGACGACCCTTAGAGACAATCAAAAGAGGATTAAAAGAAGCTTACGAACAACTGAATAAAGAAAAGAAAGATATAGAAATCGCAGGTGTAGGTACTACGGGCAGCGGTAGATATTTAGCTGGTGTAATAGTAGGAGCTGATGTGATAAAAAATGAGATAACTGCTCATGCTGTTGCTGCCTCGCTGTTGGTACCCGGCGTTCAGACAATACTGGAAATCGGTGGGCAAGATTCAAAAATAATTATAATCAGAAATGGCATTGTCACTGATTTTGCTATGAACACCGTCTGTGCTGCTGGTACAGGTTCTTTTTTAGATCAACAAGCAGCAAGATTAAATATACCAATAGATGAATTCGGAAATTTAGCTCTACAATCGAAGACAAAAGTGCGCATAGCAGGGCGGTGTACTGTCTTTGCTGAATCTGACATGATCCACAAACAGCAAATGGGACATTCACTAGCCGACATAATAAATGGCTTGTGCGAAGCCTTAGTGCGCAATTACTTAAACAACGTAGGTAAAGGTAAAGAAATACTGCCACCTATAGTTTTTCAAGGCGGAGTAGCTGCTAACGCTGGTATAAGAGCTGCTTTTGAACAACAAATAGGCCACCCTATAATAATACCAAAATACTTTAATGTAATGGGCGCTGTAGGTGCTGCACAGCTGGCAAGAGAAAAAATACAACAAGGAGAACGCACAAAATTCAAAGGTTTTGAAGTAGCTGATATGAACTATAGAACCTCTAGCTTTGAATGTACCTATTGTCCAAATGCATGTGAAGTAGTAGAAGTATATGAAGAAGATAAGGTGATAGGTCGTTGGGGAAATCGCTGTCCTCGTTGGGATTTGTAATCTATTTGTACTTTAAAAGACTCATCTAAATCCGCTCTCAAATTATAAATAGTATCTTGAAGTTGCTGTTCTACATATTTTTCATTTATACGGTCTATCTTCTGTTTTAATTTGTAATTCTGCAATATTATATGACAATCTATTATTGCCTCTTTACGGCTAGATAAAAGCAAATCTTTCTCAACTAATTGCTCATATATACTATCAGCACTTGCAACTCGTTCTGCCAATGGCTGCAGCAACTTCTTTATTGGCCGCCGATATTTCTTCTAACTGCTTTTTTAAGTTTTTTTGTTTTATACCAAAGCTAATTTCAAATTAACACTATCGTTTAAAAAATATACCCTTGCAGCTAACAAGAACATTGGAATATAATATTAAATAGCAAAAAAATATCCATAAGTACTGATTTAAATACAATCTATCAAACTCAACTTTGAAAGGATGTAAACATTTAAGTGAATTTATATAATTCAAATCAAGCAAATATAATTTCAAACAACACGCACACTTTAAAGAAAACCATATCAATACAAAATAAATCAATATACATAGAAAAAGTTTTAACTTCGGAATATATCTCCCACTTATCTATAGATGAAGAGCTAAAAAATTTTAGACAACCTAAACATCAACAACAAGCTCTAATGAACATTATAAATATCCCTAAATCCAAAGTGTTTATAGCTCGATATCAACATAAAATTATAGGATATATCACTTTTCACCCACCTGATAAATATACTCGTTGGAGCAAACACCCATTAGTATTAGAACTCGGAGCAATAGAAGTTTCTCAAAAATGGCGAAAGTGCAAAATAGCACAACATTTACTAGAGGTCAGTTTTAACAGTAATTTTGTTGAAAAGTATATTATTGTAAGTTTTGTTTTTTGTTGGAATTGGGATTTGCAAAGCACTAGACTAAGCCCCTGGGAATACCAGAAGATTTTAGTCAAGTTATTCAGCAGTGTGGGATTAGAGAAATTTTTAACAGACGACCCAGATGTTCTAGAACATCCCGCTAATGTAATGATGGTAAGTTTCGGAAAAGAAGTACCCAAAGAATCTATTGAAGAATTCAAAAAGCTAGCTTTTCTAAATAAACATCATTAAACAAGACAAACAATATCAACTATAATTTGGCGCTTCTTTAGTAATGTGAACACCATGCGGATGGCTTTCACGCAAGCCAGCATTTGTAATACGAATGAACCTGGTCTTTGTTTGCAGCTCTTCTATATTTTTACACCCACAATAACCCATGCCAGCTTTCAAGCCTCCAATTAATTGAAATATCGTATCAGAAAGCGGTCCCTTATATGGAACACGTCCTTCCACTCCCTCTGGCACCAGTTTTAATGATTCGCCTTGGAAATATCTATCTTTGCTTCCTCTTTTCATAGCTCCTATAGATCCCATGCCTCTATATACTTTATAACTTCGGCCTTGATATATTTCAATTTCACCCGGACTTTCCTCCGTACCAGCTAAAAGACTTCCAAGCATCACCACGGATCCTCCTGCAGCAATAGCTTTAGTAATATCTCCAGAATATTTTATTCCTCCATCTGCAATTATAGGCACATTGTACTTTTTAGCTTCTTGATAACACTCATAAACAGCTGTTATCTGAGGAACACCTATACCTGCTACCACTCTTGTAGTACAGATTGAGCCTGGACCAATACCTACTTTTATAGCATCTGCACCTGCTTCTATTAAATCCTTAACCGCTTCAGCAGTAGCAACATTGCCTGCAATAACATCTAAATCGGGATAATTTTTCTTTATAGTTCTTACCATATCTATAACAAACTTAGAGTGACCATGAGCTGTGTCCACCACAATTGCATCCACTCTAGCATCTACCAAGGCAGCTACTCTATCCAATGTTTCAGATGAAACGCCAACTGCTGCTGCTACTATAAGCCTTCCACGCTCATCTTTTGCAGAAAGTGGAAATTGTCTTGATTTTTCTATATCTTTTATTGTTATCAAGCCCTTTAACATATAATTTTCATCCACTAATGGCAGTTTCTCTACTTTATATTTCTGCAATATCTCTTTTGCTTCTGCTAAAGTAGTACCCACTGGAGCAGTCACTAAATTATCTCTCGTCATAACATTTCCAATAGGTTGATCATAGTCTTGAATAAATCGCAGATCTCTATTTGTTATAATACCTACCAGTTTCCCATTTTCTGTAATTGGTATGCCAGAAATCTTATAGCGAGCCATGAGTGCTTCAGCTTCAGCGATGCTATCTTCTGGCGACAAAAAAATAGGATCCCAGATCACTCCATGTTCTGATCTTTTAACACGATCAACTTCTAATGCTTGTTCCTCTATTGACATGTTTTTATGAATAACTCCTATGCCACCTTCTCTAGCTATAGCTATTGCCATTCTCGATTCAGTAACAGTATCCATTCCTGCACTCATTATAGGAATATTGAGCTTTATCTTTTTTGTCAAATAAGTAGAAGTATCTACATCTCGCGGCAATACCTCAGAAGATCCAGGTATTAATAAAACATCATCAAATGTTAATCCTATTTTAGCAAATTTTTCTGGATACATTGCTTCTTTCTCCTTTCTCAAAATAATACAATACCTAAAATTTTTAAGCTTAATAGTGATGATTATAACACAAGCAGTACAACAATTAAAGTTTAAGAAATTTATATTTACAACGAGCTATCATTCACACCTTTAACTGTAGTATAAATCAATATTTCTTCATCAGCAACAATATTAAAAAAATATCCAATTTGAGCTCCTAAAAATCCACTTAACACATATAAAAATTGCTTTATAACTGTTTTAACTTCTCCTTCAAAAATACCCGATTCCAATACCTCAATAGCAGTAAAAGTTCCTCCAATAGCTGCTACAATAGCCCATATCTTTATCTCACCAGCTAATTTTATCATAACAGTAGCAGGTGGCTGACGCACTAACACAGCCGCAGCAGAGCTAATTAATGAAGCGCCAACAACTACCCCAACAGCTGTAAAAAAAAATGATGACCATTTTTTGATCAAAGGTCATCATAAAACCTCCTTCAGAAGTTTTTATAAATAAACATGCTTTAAATAATATCTATTATAAAATCACTACAAAAATGCAGGAGGCAAATCAAATAATACATGATTTTTATTTATCAAGTTGTTAAGCTTTATAGTGAACTATTCGCTTCTCCCATGTGCGTAAGACTATTTCATCTTCTTTCTTGCTCACAACATATTGTGGTAACACTGGAGTTTTACCATATCCATTAGGCGCATTTATAATATAAGTAGGTACAGCTAAACCCGATGTATAACCACGCAGTTTTTCTATTATTTCAATTCCATCATCGACCGAAGGAATAAAGTGCTCCGTTCCCCTTACTTTTTTAGCATGAAAAATATAATATGGCCTTACTCTTATCTTCAATAGCTCATGATTTAACTTTTTCATCACATTTGCATTATTATTAATGCCTTTTAGAAGTACTGCCTGATTGCCCAAAACTACCCCTGCTTTGATCAGCATATCGCATGCTTTCTTTGCTTCTGGAGTAATTTCTCTAGGATGATTAAACTGAGTGTTGATATAAACAGGTGGATGTTTTTCTAATACAGCACACAGTTCTTCTGTTATTCTCTGTGGCATAGTAACGATCGCTCTAGTGCCCAGTCTTTTTATTTCGACATGATCTATTTTATCAAGCTCGCTTAAGAGCCAATCTATCATGCTATCAGAAAGCAACAACGCATCTCCACCTGTAATCAATACATCTCTGATTTCATGATTTTCCTTGACATATTTAAGGGCTTCTTCAAGCACATGCTTTGGCTTATGAACATCAGTTTCTCCTATATTTCTTCTGCGCTGGCAATGACGGCAGTACATAGCGCATTGGTTAGTAACATTTATAATAAGCCTGTCCGGATATCTTCTAGTAATTGCTGGTGCTGGAGATGTAAATTCTTCACCCATAGGATCATCAACACCGCTTTGATAAATCAACTCTGCTGGATTTGGCACAGCTTGCATCCAAATAGGATCTTTTTTATCATATCTCATCAAGCTAGCATAATATGGAGAAATCGCCCATCTAAAGAACTTGCCTACTCTTTCTATATCTTTTTTATCTTTTTCATTAATATCAAATATCTCACTCAACATTTCAACATCTCTAATGCAATTTGCCATTTGCCATTTCCAATTATTCCATTGTTCCTCGGCAGCTCCCAATATATCCATTATTTTCTTTTTTCTTGAATTTATTTCGTCTTGTAAATCAAATCCAGTATATATATTCTTTTTAGCAAGAATATAATCTTGAATTTGAGAACGCAATTCTTCTGCGCGACTTATCGCAATTTTACGTTTTTCTTTCATAATCTTATCAGTAGGTGCTAAGTAAGTTGCCATGTTAAATCTCCCTCCTCTTTTAATTGTAAAAAACTAAAATAAAAGCCCCAATTCACTGATGATCGGGGCATTTATGACACAAACACAGCAACAAGCAGATACTCTTTATCAATCAAGCACCTGCCTTACAAAAATATGCCTGTCATAATCAAAACTCACCCCTCCCCCTTTCAACGCTTGCGAGGTTAGCTGACGGGTTCGGGTCGAAGGTAACCCTACCCCACACCTACTTGTTATACT
>JAJOKN010000014.1:0-8177 GCA_021129815.1 Desulfotomaculum sp.
ATTGTTTTTCTACTTCTGTAGCTATTTTAATAACTGTTTCTTCATCTGTTATTATATCTATCCTTACATTGTTCAACATACCGCTTATATCTTCTCCAAATCTAACACCAGTTTCCCCTTTGCCTGCAACTCTATCCAATGTATATCCAGTTGACCCTAATTCTTTAGCAAAGCTCTATTATGTTATCCAATATAGTTGCTTCTGTTATAATCGTCAATTTCTTTATCTTTGTAAACAATGCGCATCACCTCATACAAATAAAATTATATTCTTATATCACCAAGTTAAAGTCCAAATACAGCTGTAGCAAATGGCTTTTAAAAATCTTGTTTCACATATATTTTTCATCTATCAAAATTTCTTTTGAGTTTCCATTATCAAACTGCATCTTTCTTTATACACATAAGTGGGAATTTTTTACCCTCTAATCGAGATCTTTTGCCACAAAGCGGATGTATGGAATTTTTATCAAATGACAGCCACACTTTATCCCCAATTTTATAATTAAAAGAATTCTTAGTTACTGATACACACAGCTTTATACCATAAGCATTTACAACAACTCTTAACCCTTGCAACACTGGAATTATATTTTCTACTGCTCCAAACAGCACATTCTTATGCTCTTTAAGCCCAAGCAAAATATTCTCAGGATGAATGCAAAAATACATCTCTCTCTTCTTTTCAAGTATGGGATATTTAGGTACAAAAACCTTAACAGGCTTTAACGCGCTTATCACTTCAACTACCGCTTCCTTTTCACTAAATTCCACAACTTTCCCTTTTATTATGTTGTTTGCCCCTACAAAGTTCGCTACAAATTCATTCTTCGGATAATACAGAACGTCATCAACCGTTCCCAACTGCATTATCTCACCTTTATCAAAAATAGCAATTTTATCTCCTACTGTCATCGCCTCTGTTAGGTTATGAGTAACATATACAGCAGTAACGCCAGTATTTTTTATAATTCTTTTGATTTCTATTCGCAATTTTTCCCTAAGCAATGGATCTAATGCACTTAATGGCTCGTCAAGCAGCAAAATATCAGGTTCTATAACAATGGATCTTGCCAATGCAACTCTTTGCTTTTGTCCCCCGCTCAATTCATCAATATATTTTCTTGCCAGCTCGGTAATGTTTAGCATTTCCATTATTTTATTGACTTTTCTATTGATCAAATCTCTTTTTAAATTTTTCAACCTCAATCCAAATGCAATATTATCAAACACATTTTTATGAGGAAATAAAGCATAATCCTGAAAAACAAATCCTACATTCCTTTTCTCAGGCGGCACATCATTTACCAATTTATTTTTTATTATAACATCACCAGCATCCTGTTTTATAAGCCCTGCTATTATATTAAGCAATGTGGTTTTCCCACCCCCACTGCCCCCAAGCAACACCATTATTTCTCCAGCATTTACTTTAAAACCAATATTTTTCAATACAGTTTTATTTCCAAACTTTTTAACAATGCTTATAAGTTCAATCATTTTTCATCACCTTTTTAAACACCGCTAATATTAAAAAAGATATTGAAATCAACACTAAAGAAAGTATATTAGCTACTTCCCTCTCACCTGACAAAGCACTTGTATATATAGCTATTGGCAGAGTTGTTAAAAGCCCACATACCATCATAGTAGCACCAAATTCTCCAATAGCCCTTGCATATGCCATAACAATGCCTGCTAGTATTCCTTTTTTAGAAAGGGGCAAAATGATTTGTTTAAATATCAACAATTCTGAAGCTCCCATTGTTTTAGCTGCATTGATTAAATTGCTTGGAATGGCACTCATAGCTGTTCGTGTGCTTTTTACAATAAAAGGCAGCGCTACAAAAGTTTGAGCAATTACTATAGCAACAGTGCTAAACATAAGCTCTATACCTAAAAAACTGAGTGGATACCCGACCAACCCATATTTCCCGAAGGTTATCAAAAGCAAATAACCTGCTACGCTAGGCGGAAGCACAAAAGGTAGATTTATGAGAGTATCAAATGTTTCCCTAAAGAAAATTTTTTTATACTCCATCAAATAAGCCAGTGATATGCCTGCTATAGTTGAAATTGCTGTAGAAGCAAGCGCAGTAAATATACTTAAAACAAGCGGTTTTGTTACATGATATGAAAATAAAACTTTAAAACTTGCTATATCCTGCAAAACATTCAGTATGAGAGCAATAAGCGGGCATATTATAAGCAAAGCAAATACGCAAAATCCAAATATCATAATTACGTTCAACACTGCTGTTCTGTTGTTTGCAAAGGCACTCATTTCAATCACCACATTTAACTTTTGATAGCATCATTTTGCTGTTACTATTACCATTTCATTTTCACAAAATATTTCGTAACTTTCTACAATCCTCTCCTCTTGCAAAATCTGCATATGTTTTAAGCTAGCTGATGCAAACACATCTGCTCCTGCTTCTCCACCTATTGCTCCTGCCTGTATTTTTTGTCTTAAAGAACCAGAACTTGCAAACATAACTTTTACATCACAACCAGTAGCCTTTTTAAATTCGGATGATATCTCATTAAAAGCATCTGTGAGCGATGCTGCAGCATACACTACCAGTTCCTCTTCGATATTTACAGGCTGATAAGACTCACCTTCATCTGATATTGCTACAAAACCATAATTTGCGAGAATGCTCTGCCCTTGCTTAGAAAGTACAAATTCCATAAAGTTTTCTGCTGCTTTTTTATTGTCACTTTTATCTAAAACTGCAATTGGATATTTCGCAGTTATATTTATATCATCTGGTATCTCTATAATTTTTATTTTCTCTTTTTCAGTATATGCATCAGTGCGGTAAACAAATCCTGCATCTACCTCCTTTGATACTACTTTGTCAAGAACTGCTCTTACATTAACTTCTTTGGAAACAATATTTGACCTTATTCTTTCAGCTAGCTCAGAATTTTCTTTGCTTAAATTATCTATTATACCCTCGGCATATTTCCCGGCAGGCACATGTTTAGAATCGCCTATTGATATTCTAACCCCATCATTACCCAAATCTTCTATATTTTGTATTACAACTCTTTCATTTTTTGAACAGCCCACAAAAATCAAAATTACAGATATAAATAACAAAAACAACAATTTATTCCTCATAACTACCACCCCAGTAAAAATTACATGCTTAAATTCAACTGCAAAGCGCAAGTCTCCCGCTTGCACGCGCTACATAATCAACCAGTTTTTTAAACGCTTCTTCATCGAACTCGCTATTTATAGAAAGAAAGTACCTTAACACACGATTTAACTCGTTTAAATCGGTATTGCCTGCTCGTTCTCCCAAACCCGCAACAGTAGTATCAATGTAATCAGCACCAGCTTTTGCAGCAGCCAGCGCATTGGCAGTAGCCATACCAAAATCATTGTGCCCGTGAAACTCAATGTCTATTTCAACGTTTTGCTTCAGCCTTTTAATAACATCAAACGTGTTAAAGGGATCCAATATGCCTACCGTATCGCAATAACGCAAACGTACCGCACCCAAATCCTGCGCTAAAAATGCCACTTCTAACAAAAACTCTATATCAGCTCTAGAAGCATCTTCTGTACCAACAGTAATGCGGCAGCCAAAACCACTGGCATATTCAACTGCTTTTTTAAGTTTTTCTAAAACCCAACTGCGGCTTTTGTTCAACTTGTAACGAAGCTGTATTTCAGACACTGGGACAGAAATATGAATATTCTTCAAACCGCAAGCCAAAGATGCCTTTATGTCTTCCAAAACAGGACGATTCCATGTGAATACCGTGCTTTTGAGATTAAGCGCTATAATTGCACGTATGCTTTCCTGCTCTATTTCGCCCATTGCAGGAATGCCTGCTTCAATCTCACTAACGCCTACCTCATCCAACATCTTGGCTATCATAACTTTTTCCTGCAATGTAAATGCCACACCAGGTGTCTGCTCCCCATCTCTAAGCGTTACATCAATTATTTTAGTGCTGTGCATGCACATCACTCCTTAACAGGTAATATTAAACCTGCAACTTTCATCACTCAATCCCGCACCCACTTGTTGTGCACTCATTTTTAGCTATACAAGTGGGTGCGGGATCCGACCTCCGACTACTGACTTCCGTTCTAAAGCGCACGGCACTTTGCGCTCTGTCTTCCCAATATACCCACTGCGTCTGCTCTGCACTGCTTGCACCAATCCATCTGGCGCAAATATCTTTCACATTCCTTGCGAATTGCTTTTATTTCTTCAACTGTTGGAGCTTTCATATCCTTAAAGCCAGCAATAGGTATAAGCGGCATTACATTCATCATATATACTCCTAACTCAGCTACTGTCTTTGCCACAACAGGTATGTGTTCTTTATTTATATCTGGGATCAATATAGTATTTATCTTTACACGTATGCCTTTTTTTACAGCTGCTTCAATACCTGCTGCTTGCTGACTCCACAACAAGGCAGCTGCTTTCTTACCTCTGTAAGTGCGGCCTTTAAATCTCACATACTCATATATCTGGCTTCCTATTTCAGGATCCACTGCGTTCACTGTAACTGTAATAGTCCTAACCCCTGCAGCACTCAAATGTTCTATGCGTTCTTTTAACATAAGCCCGTTTGTGCTTATGCACTTTATAAGCTCTGGATATTTTTTATGAATAATATCCAATGTATTAAGCGTCTCTATATTAGCAAGCGGATCTCCCGGCCCTGCAATACCTACAACTTTCATGTTAGGCTCCTCAGCGATTATTTCAGAAACCCACTTGAGAGCTGCTTTTGGCGTCATAAGCTTGCTTGTAACACCTGGACGGCTTTCATTCACACAGTCATAACGCTTGTCGCAGTAACGACACTGTATATTGCACACTGGTGCTACCGGTAAATGTATCCTGCCGAATTTTTTAGAAGCGCCTTTTTGAAAACACGGATGTTTATTGAGTTCCTTTTCCAGCTGACTAGTTGTATCTTTATTTGCTACACACATCTCACATTCCCCCTTTTATTAGCTCAAAAACCTACAACACACCAAACAAAATGCTTTTTGGTTATAAATTTCAATCTGCTGTTTCTGACAACATTTTTAGCACACTTATTACATCTCCCTGTGCCTCTATCAACCTCTTGTTGTCGCTTTGCATCTTATCATGCACACACTTGCCTGCCTTCACACACACAATCACATTGCAATCCTGTATCAAATCCAGTCTACACTGCAAGCTGTTTTTTACTGCTTCACAACTATCTTCAACAGCACTTGCTTTCCTAATTTCTATTAGCTCTCTTTCATCGCCACTTACATCGAATATCATAAACTGCTCTGCTTTTCCAAAATGCTGATCTACTTCTATACCACTCTTTGAAGCTACAGCTATGCGCACTTTCTCTCTAACTCCTTTATCAATGCTATTACTGCGATATCTGTTTTTCACCATTTTCCAAACTGGAGCGCTTATAAGCCCAGCTGCTTCCCTTGCCATATTCACAAACCCGCTAAATCCTGCAAAAGCGCTGAATTCCTGTGGAAACACCATAAAAGGAATGCCGAGCTTATGCGCCATATACTTTTCCTTCATTCCACCCAGAAGTATATCTGGTTCAGTCGCCATCAAAAGTGCTTCAAGCTCCTTTTCGCTTGCATCATCTATTATCACCGCACCTTCATTTGCTTGACATGCTGCTTCTTTATAATCCTCGCTGCACCCAAATTGTGAGCCAACCATAACTACTTCCATACCCATCTCCTTAAGTGCTTTCGTTACAGAGCCCATTCTAGATGCTCCAAAAAAAACTGCTGCTTTCTTTCCATTTAAGATCTCAAGGTATTGTGCTGCCTCTTTCTTAGCTTTATCCATCTCTTCTGAAATCAAAGCCTCAACTCGTTCTCTGCTGATGTCAAAGTATTCACTTAATTTCCTCAAAGAATCAGCTGTTTCATTGAGCCCAATGAAAGCAAGTTTTATAAAGGGAATGTTGAATTTATCTTTCATAGCTTGTGCTAATTTATAACCAGTGCGCCTGCAGTGCACTATATTAAGCTTTGCTTTGTTTCCCCTTGCTATGCTGTCTATCGATGCTTTCCCTGAAAAAGCGCATATCACATTTATACCCAATCTTGCTAACAATCCTTCTATTTGATCCAAATCGCCTTGCACATTGAATTCTCCGAGCAAATTCACGCTTTTTTCTGCATATGAGTTGTGGCTCTCGTTTGCAGTGCTATTGCCTATAAAATGCTTAAATAAAACTCCTATGGCTATATCCTGCCCTGCTGCTTGACTCACACCGCTAAATCCCGGACAATTCACCAACACAACAGGCATATTTATTTCGCTTTCAGCCTTTTTACATACAAGAGATAAATCCTCTCCTGTCACTCCCGGCACACATGTGATGTAAACAAATACAGCTTTTGCTGCCTCAACATGATTTACAGCCTGCAAAATAGTTTCATAAAGCTTTTTTGCTCCACCCATGATCACATCTTTTTCTCTTAAATCGGTAGAAAACAATGTGTAATTTTTCTTCCTAACAGTACGCCCATAATATGCACAGCTCGGCATGCCATGAACTATGTGAACAGCATCTTCAATCGGTGCAAGTATCCACCTAGCACCATAAAACGCACATGACCTTTCAGTAATCACCCCAGGTGCTGTTTTTCTTTCGCACTCAGGTATTTCAACTTTCTCACTTCGTTTTATCTTAAGCTTCTTGCACTGAGATATTTCTTCACCTAGTAACTGCTCCAACACGCTCTATCACCACCCGCAATTCTAATCCCTAAAATGCAAAGCATTCACAACCATATCAAGGAGCCTGAGCGAACCTTTATATCCCACTATTGGCCACCTGTGATACCCAAACTTATCGTAAACTGGAAAACCTGCCCGTACCATAGGTATTTTGAGCTTTTTCATTATTGGAACTGCATAACTGTGGCCTATAGCAATATCGATTTCGCTCTCTTTAACCAAATGCTTAAATTTAAATACATCATTTGCAACTACTGTCGGCTTATATCCATATTGTTCACAAATGCCAGCAATTTTTTCTTCAAAACCCTTCACAAAGACATCGCTCATAATCACTTTGGGTTCCATTCCTATCTCGCATATAAACCTCACAATAGCTTCAACTGTGCCTGGCTCTCCTATAACAGCTGCTTTTTTCATCATCACATAAGGAACTGCATCAGCCATTGCATCAAGCAATATGCCTCGCTCTCTTTTAAGACAATCGCTGTTTTCTACCTCAAAAGTTGCTTTTGCATTTTCTATAAAAACATCAGTATTGTATATCCCTATGGGAACCGAAATGCTTATATTTTTTACTCCATACTTTTCTTCTAAATACGCAGCTCCAGAATTTGTATATCCAAAAGCAATGGTAGCTTTTGAAACAGCTGCGTGCTTTAGATTTTCCAATACTTCATCTTGTATCGAAAAATCAAGACAAGACTTACAAAGAGGTGTATCCATAGTTTTTGAAATGTCAGATAAAAAAATAAATGACTCTTTTATGCATGTTAAAATTCGCTTTAATTCTTCAATATCCCCAGGATTTAAAATTCCGGGAATTATATTTACAACATCTGTTTTATGCGATATACTTTTTGTAGTGTGGTCTAATACTGAACAACATGCAGTATTGTATCCTTCAATGTAATTCGTTTGAATTGCTTTTTTAGTTATTGGAACTAAATGTACATTTAAGTGTTCGCTCAACTGCCTTAATGTGCTCTCGATATCTTCTCCTATCACTTCACTTACGCTGCTGTTTATAACTCCAACTAGCTTTGGGTTATAGCGCCTGATGAGGTTTTTAATTCCTTCTATCAAATTATCTCTTCCGCCCAATATGACGTTATCCTCATACAGCGAAGTTGCAGCTGCCCTCACAGGTTCTCTGAAATGCCTTATCATTAAGTATCTTACAAAAGTGCTGCACCCCTGCGAACCATGTAAAATCGGCATCGCTCCTTTAATCCCTAAAATATAATACACTGCTCCTAAAGCGCTGCATGGATGAGTTGGGATAATGGAAAAATCATCCTGATAAAGAACACTCATAAGCATCACCTGCTTTTTTAAATAAAAATCATTTTTTTACTTTTATTGTAAATACTGTATTTAATAAAGTTTTTATAAATCGCAAGCCAAAGGCAAACATCTACCCTTAGCTTGCGA
>JAJOKN010000014.1:8187-16432 GCA_021129815.1 Desulfotomaculum sp.
TGCTTACTGTTTTTCCCTTTTTACCTCTTCATCTTTTAACTTTTTGTCTTTTTATAGCTGCTGCGTGCGGTCATCCGGGAACCTGTAGTCCAAGATAGAGTTAACTATCTCTGTAAGCAAGAACTCGCCGCCGCGATAACCAACGACCGGTCTCTTCTGGTAGCCAACTCTATCCCATACCATAAGTCCTATTCTGACAAGGGGTACTTCAAGTTCTCTTGCAATATCTACTCCTTTAGAGTTTCCAAATATAATGTCTAACTTTATAGTTTTTAGGTATTCTTCAAACTCAAACAAATCTGAACCATTGAAAATCTTTGGAGAAACCTCATATTCCTTAGCAATTTCTTCTATCTGCATATTGAAAATCTTGCTTGGAGTACCGCTTAAAACTGCCACCGGCTCCATTCCCAACTCACAAGCAAACCTGGTTGCACCTACTACAATGTCAGGATCGCCAAAAATAGCTACTTTCTTCTGCATTGTGTAATTCAGCGTATCTGCCATATAGTCGATCAACAGCCCTCTTTCATCTAACAGTTCATCAGGCACCGGCTTTCCTGTGATTTGGCTTACAGTCTTCAAAAATGCATCTGTATTTTTAACTCCCATTGGGAATGGTCCTATAATCGCTTGCATGCCAAATTTCTTCTCCATAAACTTAGCACCCGCACCGCCTTCATGAGGTGACAGGGCAAACGTAGCCATAGAATTAGCCATGTCTTCTATTTCTTCAACCTTAGTACCACCCTTTGGATAATAAGGCAGCTCCATAGGTGGTCTAAGCGGAGTGTTGAACACATCGGAAGTATCAAACAGCACTATGTTGTCAACACCCATTACCTCCAAAAGATGTTTTATTTCCTTTATGTCCGCTGGTGACATCATGCCTGGAATGATGTTTATCTTGTTGTTAGGTTCAGTCTTCTCCTTTGCCAAGGTGGATAAAAATGCTTTGGATGCGCGATCATACCCCACAACATGAGACCCTGCAAAGCTAGGAGTATTTATCAGTACTATTTTGGTTTTTTCCATTTCTTCTTCGCCAATTTCTTTAGCGATTTTTTTCTTAGCCATTTTAATAAAGCTGGTCATGTCGTCTCCAATAATTTCACTAGAACAAGTAGTCACTACGCCTATCAAATCTGGCTTATATCTTACGACTAGGTTCCTTATACCTGTTACAAAGTTCTTCTGTCCTCCAAAAACTGATGCATCTTCGTGGAATGAAGCATTAGCGATAATAGCTGGCTCTTTATATATTCTACAAAAGGTATATCTCACGTAAGTAGTACACCCTTGAGCCCCCTGAACAAAAGGCAATCCTCTGTGCACACCCAATGTAGCAAACATAGCGCCTAACGGCATGCAGGTACGACAAGGATTGAGGGACACAGTTCTAGATGCTGTAGGTATCAGCGAAGAATCCCTCTGTATATAGCTCTCACTCATAGGTATTTTTTCTACTTTTATCTGTTGATACGTTATTCCTTTTATTGGAATTGGAATCTCATCAGGCAATCCATTTGTACTCATACCTTCTTCCTCCCTTCCTCTTTAAAACTCCACTAAGTCCCAAACTGGTGCACATACTCCTTGATAAATATCCCTTGCAAAATTCACAAAACCTATATATCCTGCATACGGTCCCTTTTCATATGAATGTGAGTTTACAGTAGCAACGCCCATTTTCCTTGCAACGTACTTCTCCTTAAGCCCAGTCAAAAATACATCCGGCTTATATTCTTCTAGCATCTCTTCAATTTCAAATTCATTTGGATTATCTATCACTAACACACCTTCAGCCTTAATATCTTTAAGGTTCTTGTTGATTTTTTCATAATCATCTTCGTGTGCAAATGTACAAGCACATGCTACCACTTCCATGCCAAGTTCTCTCATCACTTTTATCCAGTGCCATACGCGCGGCGCACCTACATAGATTGCCACTTTTTTGCCTTCTAACTTGCTTCTGTAAAATTCTATCGCTTTTTTTACCCTTGCTGTTTCTTCTTCTATAACTTTTTCTGCCTTATCTTCTAATCCAAAGAACTTAGCTACATCTCTCAATGCTTTAGATGTCTGCTCAATCCCAAATAGCGATACTCCTACATGCGGTACTTCATAGCCCTCTTGAATGAGTTCAGCAATGTAAGTAGCAGAACGCTGGCAGTGAACTACGCTCAGCTTTACATCTGGCAACTTTATAAGATCTTCTATTCTCGCATTCCCAGTAAATACAGCTACAACTCTAACTCCGATCTTTTCAAACAAAGGCAATATAGTTTTTATATCCCAGTCCATGTTGTATTCACCTATCAAAGCTATATCATACGGTGTCTTTTCTTCTTCTTTCATGCAAAGTTCTGGTCGTTCTTTGCGCAACTGTCTTATTTGTTTGTAAAATTGGTGATTCAACACATGGTGTCCCTTGGACTGGCTTATACCCGAGCAACCCGGTGCTTCCGCATAGAATACATATTTTCCTGTTTCCTTTCTTATCTGCTTTGCTACTGCACCTATGTCATCTCCAATTAAGCCAGTAGTGCAGGTCGTATAAATATACACTCCCTTTGCTTCTGGAAACAGACGCAATGCCTCCAAACACGCCTGCTTTAACTTCTTCATACCTCCAAACACAACGTCTTCTTCTCTCATATCGGTACACACGCAATATCTGCGGTTAAATGCTACATTTGCAAGTTTTCCCGGCAACGCCCAGGTATATAAATCTGATAAGTTTCTTCTACTCCCCCACGTATACCAAGCACACCCTACAGGAGCGTGAACCATGTGAATTACATCTGCTATCGGCCCGCCTACAACGCCACGCGCACCTGCAAACGGACACCCTCGCTCTGTCATATCGCCGGGCAATGTGTTCGTGTTACACGCAGGAATCGTGGGATCATTAGGATCAAATATATAAGTATGCTTCCCTCTCTCTGGAATTTTCTCATCGCATTTCATGGTAATAAGTGGCATTACACAACCCCCCTTAAAATCAAAGATAAAATCAATTTAAAGCTTCTTCTCCTTTTTCACCTGTGCGCACTCTAATTGAATCTTCTATAGGACATACAAAGATCTTTCCGTCTCCATGCTCCCCCGTTCTATTTACCCTCATGATCACCTCTGTTACAAGCGGCACATCATTATCATTCACCACTAACATTATCATCCTTTTAGGAACATATTTCATAGCATTTTCCTGTTCTTCTAAAAGCTTAGGATCTACTTCAAACGACACCTCTCCAACTATGCCTTTTTGTTTACCTCTTCCCATCACCTTACAAGCTGTCATGGCAGGGAATCCAAGCTCTGCTAATACTTCCTTTGTTTTATTCATCTTATTTGGACGTATAATAGCTATAACTCCCTTCATTTTTACACTCTCCTTAAATCTTATAAGCCCTTTTCCCCTGTTCTCACCGTATATACTTCTTCAACAGGGCTTATAAATATTTTTCCATCTCCATAGTTGCCAGTGTATGCTGTCTTCATGATGACATCTGTAATTTCGTTTACCTTTTCATCTTCTGTCACAATCATCAGCATAACTTTCGGAAGTTCATCATAATATACGCTGCCCACTTGAATGCCTTTTTGTTTACCCCTACCAACTACATCCATTTTGGTAAGCGCTACACAGCCTGCCTGTGATAGCGCTTCCACCACTTCATCACTCTTTTCTGGGCGTACAATAGCACGTATCATCTTCATATCAACTAACCTCCTAATCAACAAGCCCGTATTTAACAACCAGTTGTTCTAATTCATCCATTGACATTGGCTTTGGTATCACAAACATATCGTTGTTTATCATTTTTTCAGCAAGAGCTTTATACTCAAGCGCTTGGTTACAGTTTTCATCAAACTCAACTACCGTTTTACGGTTAAATTCTGCCTTCTGAACAATATTATCTCTCGGTACAAAATGAATCATCTGAGTTCCTATTTTTTCACAAAATTCCTCTAGCAGCTCTCTCTCTCCATCCACTTTACGGCTGTTGCAAATTATACCTCCCAATCTCACTCCGCTCTGCTCAGCATATTTGACCATACCACGACAGATGTTGTTAGCTGCATAAAGCGCCATCATCTCTCCTGAAGCCACGATATAAATCTCTTGTGCTTTCCCTTCACGTACTGGCATTGCAAATCCTCCGCACACAACGTCACCCAAAACATCAAAGAACACAAAGTCAACATCATCTTCATATGCCCCATTTTCTTCCATTAAGTTTATCGCTGTGATAACACCGCGTCCTGCACATCCCACACCAGGCTCCGGACCACCTGACTCCACACATTTTACTCCTCCAAATCCAATTTTCATAACTTTATCCAATGTTACTTCATCTTCCCCTAATTCCCTCAATGTGTCCATGATTGTCTCCTGCATCTTAATTCCAAGTATCAAGCGTGTGGAATCAGCCTTCGGGTCACACCCGTGAATCATCACTTTTTTGCCAAAATAGTGTGCCATTGCAGCAGCAGTATTTTGCTGCGTAGTGGATTTACCAATTCCTCCTTTTCCATAAATAGCTATTTTTCTAACCATATAAAACCACCTCCAAAATTTTTGTAATAATCTATCAAGCAAAGAATACAAAAAGCCCTTGCATGAAAACTTCTGCGTTTTCGTGCAAGGGCTTCTCTGTCCCACGCTTTATTTGGTTAAAGATTCTTGCTAAACTAGTAAATTAAAACCTAAAAAGCCCTTCTTATGTTAAGAAGGGCTTCAATGACCTCTTTCGATACTTCATCGTATCGCTTTTTTTAAATTTTAGTTTAATCACTCCTAAAACTTATCATAAAGTCTATATCATGTTTTTATATTTGTCAAGTATTTTAAGCAAACTTTTTAAAAACATCAAGTTTTCCAGATATTAAATCAGCGCATCAGGCTCTTTTTACTTCAATTTTCATGCCATCTGTTAACTTCTTCAAGTTCTTTAAATCGCCCTCTATCTTGCCAAATATATTTACCGCACTAGCTGCACGTATTTCCCCTTCAGCGCTTATTGGAGTAGGACCAAAGAATATGCAAAAAGCATTTCCATCTGGCCAATACCCAAGCTCACCTTCTTTAAGCAAATCACGACCTTCTGGCTCAATCTCTGCGCTTACAGGTATAGAAAAATACACTTCATCTCCCCATCTGTTCACAGTGCTTGAAATCGGCAGGCTGTTGTAAATCAACCTGCCTGTAGGTGTGTCGTAAACAACAGCTTTCCAGCAAAAGCCTCCGCTTTCAATTACTATTTCATACACAACAAGCTAAACCCCCAAAACTTTACTACTCCAAATAATCCTTTAACTTCTTGCTTCGGCTAGGGTGTCTTAATTTCCTTAAAGTCTTAGCCTCTATCTGTCTTATGCGCTCTCTGGTAACCCCAAAAGTGCACCCTACTTCCTCTAAAGTCCGCGCGCGTCCATCATCTAAGCCAAACCTCAGCCTGAGCACCTTCTGCTCGCGGTCGGTAAGCGTGCTGAGCACTTCATCTAGCTGTTCTCTTAAGAGAGTATGAGACGCTTCCTCTGCTGGTGCTTTTGCATCTTGATCTTCTATAAAGTCGCCTAAGTGAGAGTCTTCTTCCTCTCCAATCGGAGTTTCCAAAGAAACAGGCTCTTGCGCGATTTTAATTATCTCCCGCACTTTTTCTGGTGAAATACCCATTTCCTTAGCTATTTCTTCAGGAGTAGGCTCACGCCCTAATTCCTGAACCAACTGCCGCGAAACTCTTATAAGCTTATTTATGGTTTCTACCATGTGCACTGGAATTCTGATAGTGCGTGCCTGATCAGCTATAGCACGCGTAATCGCCTGACGAATCCACCAAGTTGCATATGTGCTGAATTTATATCCTTTTCTGTAATCGAACTTCTCAACAGCTTTTATAAGCCCTAAATTTCCTTCTTGAATTAAATCTAAAAACAGCATGCCTCTGCCTACATATCTCTTTGCAATGCTCACCACCAAGCGCAAGTTCGCTTCTGCCAATCTTCTCTTTGCTTCTTCATCGCCTTTCTCCATCCTCTTAGCAAGCTCTATTTCCTCTTCAGGAGTCAAAAGCGGTATTCTTCCTATTTCTTTCAAATACATACGCACCGGGTCATCTATACCCACTCCTTCTGGAATATCAAGATTCAATTCCTCTATTTCTCGATCCTTCATATATGAACCTTCACCTGCGATAGATCTGCCTTCATTACCCAATATGTTGCCTTGATCAACATTTGTATATATATCGCTGTCAGGAACTACCTCTATCCCATTTCGCGCTAAACTTTCATAAATATCATCTATTTGTTCAGGAGTAAGATCTACCCCTTCATACGCATCCATTACTTCCTTATATGTAAGAACACCATTTTTTTTGCCTTTTTCTACTAAATCCTTTAAACTGCTATTTTTCTGCTCTTCCATAAAACAACTTCCCCCCTTTTTCAGAACTAAAAAGCTGCTGCAATTCATACAACAAATTATTTACACGTTTGTAATCTTTTTCTTCTTCAGCTTCTTTTAGCTTATTTACCAGTTCCTGATGTTTTCTTTTTTTATGAGACTCATAAATGATACTTATACAGTCTTTGAGCATATTCATTTTTTCCTCTAACGATCTCTCATGATGCTGTTGTTCGCTCAACAAATATGTAAGCAACTTCTGTTCTTTTTCATTTAAATGACACATCTCTTTAGCAGGCTTTAACTTCAACTTATATTCTGTCTCTATTAAAAGCTTAAATATATTGCCATATCCTTCATTATCAAAAATTTCAGGTGTAATTTCTTTTTTTGCCAATAAATATAGATCATAATCTGATAACACAAGAGACAACAACAAATGCTCAGCACTGTTAGGGTTGATTTTAACTTTTTTACTTTCTAGCTTTGGCTTAATTTTGTCCTTTGTTTTAACTTCTTTTTTATAAGTACTCAACTCTCCTTTTACAGAATCCACACTTACATTGAGCGCAGATGCGACTTTTTTTATGCTCTCTTCAAGCTCTACTAAATTTTTAATGGCACTTAAATTAGGCACAATATTCTTCAATACAAACACTTTTTCCTCAACCGATACAGAAGTATTATCTGTAAGCTTTTCCAATTTAAACTCAATTAAATCTTTAGCTGTTTTTAAAAGCTCTTGCCAACCTTCTCTACCATAACGCCTTATATGTTCATCAGGATCCATCTTATCTGGTATAGATAAGATCTTTACTCGACAACCCAGCTGCTGTATTAAATCCAGCCCTCTCATGGCTGCCTTAATTCCTGCATCATCAGCATCATATGCTATAACAATTTCGTCAGTATATCGCATTAGCAATTTAACTTGCTCTAAAGTCAACGCTGTGCCAAGCGAAGCCACTACATTCTTTATGCCAAATTGATAGCATGCTATCACATCCATATACCCTTCCACTACAAATACAAAGCCCTCTTCTCTAATATGCGGCTTAGCTAGGTTAAGGCCATATAGCAAGTGCCTTTTGTTAAAATATTTCGTCTCCGGCGTGTTTAAATATTTGGGAAGACTATCTCCCAATGCTCTGCCACCAAATCCCACTACTCTGTCCAAAACATCGAATATGGGCATTATAATTCTATTCCGAAACCTGTCATAATATTTAGCTTTACTTTTAACAACAAGCCCAACATCGTAAATTTCATCAACACCTATACCATATAATTTTGTCAAGTATTTTATTAGTTTGTCCCAGTTATCAGGTGCATAACCAATTTTAAATAATTTAATTGCTTGCTCGTTAACTCCTCTTTTTTTTAAATAATCACGTGCTTCTTTGCCGCAATCAGCTTCCAAACATTTACGAAAAAAATCCGCTGCTTTTTCCAAAACATAATAAGCGCGCTGTTTTTTTTGATAATCCCTTGACAACGCACTGTTAAACTGTTTCTCTGGAATGTGAACCCCACATCTCCTAGCAGCCAAGTGCACTGCTTCTACAAAGCTAACACCTTCTTTCAACATCAAAAACTTAAATACATTTCCACCTACATGGCATCCAAAGCAGTAAAATATCTGCTTATCCGGTGTAACAGAAAACGAAGGAGTGCTTTCTTGATGAAACGGGCAAATTCCAAAGTAATACCTGCCTCTTTTTTTTAAACTTACGTATTCAGAAATAACGCTTACAATATCTGTCTTTTGCAGCACTTCATCTATTATTTCCTCTGGAATATAGCCCATAAACAGCTCACTCCACTTTTACTCAT
>JAJOKN010000084.1:0-5182 GCA_021129815.1 Desulfotomaculum sp.
CTTTTTTTCATAAATACTTTACAATCCCATAACTCGGCATTCGCTGTGCTGGCTTAAAGCCTGCATTTTTTATACAGTAAACCATTTCATCAACAGAAGTTCTATTAATCACTCCAGTAGCTCTCACTACGTTTTCCTCCAGCATAGTGCTGCCTAAATCATTTGCGCCAAAGCTTAAAGCTACAGCTGCAACTTTCATCCCCTGCGTCACCCACGAAGCTTGAATATTCTTTATGTTATCCAAAACAAGCCTTGATAATGCAAGTGTCTTTAAGTATTCCACGCTGCCAGCCTCTTTGCCACCTAGCTCCGTATTTTTAGGCTGAAAAGTCCACGGTATAAATGCAGTAAAGCCCTCTGTTTTATCTTGCAGCTCTCTTATTCTGATCATATGCAACACACGCTCTTCATAAGTCTCAACATGTCCAAACATCATTGTAGCAGTTGTTTTCATGCCTAATTTATGCGCACATTCCATGACGTACATCCATTCCTTCCATGAAATCTTATTCGGGCTTATGATTTTTCTAACCCTGTCAACTAGTATTTCCGCGCCCCCGCCTGGTATAGAATCAAGCCCAGCTTCTTTTAGTTTAATCAGCACTTCTTCAACAGAAAGCCCCGACTTCAAAGCCATATGCACTATCTCAGGCGGGGAGAAGGAATGGATATGTATGTCATAGCGTTCCTTTATGGATTTTACTAAATCCAAATAATAATCAAGTCCTAGTTTGGGACTTAGTCCTCCTTGAATCAATACCGCCGTTCCACCTGCCGCAATTGTCTCTTCTATTTTTTTAAAAATTTGCTCTTTATCCAAAACATAAGCATCTTTATCGCCTTCATCTTTCCAAAAGGCACAAAACTTGCATTTGCACAGGCAAACGTTTGTATAGTTTATATTTCTATCTATCACAAAAGTGACTACATCATCAGGATGCAGTTTTTCCCTGATAACATTTGCAGCTTGCGCTAAGAACAAAAAGCTGTCTTTAGAAGCCAAAAGCTGAACAGCTTCATCCAGCTCAAGCCTTCCACCACTTATTGCTTTTTCAATTAGCTCCAAATCAGTCGGCACATTTTCCCCTCCAAATATTGAGCTTAACTCGCTTATCTATAAACCCGCTCTTATAAGCATAGTCATAAAACAAAAGAAGGCTATTTTGATATTCATCATTAAAACTATAGTTTAAAGTCTTTATGTATTCTCTTAAGTAGCTTTTCGGCAATGCTGTCCTTTGCTTTGCAATTTCTATCACCGCATCCAACTGGTTTAATCCCTTTAATTTCGAGCACAGAAGCGCTTTTGACAAAAGCTCCACTGCTATTTCGTTGTTATCGGCAAAATCTTTGCGCACAACCCACAGAGCATATATCATCTTCGCTCCTGTAAAATGTTTCCATACCTCTCCTAAGTCCAGCACATACTTGGATCCATCTATTCCTTTATAATAAGCTTGCATGGCATCGTCGCCAATCAGCAAAAGCGCCTCTGCAGCTGGCGGTATATGCTGTAAATTAAAATTCACACTCATATATTTTACTTTTACATGATAATAATGTTCAAAGAGTATTTTTAGAAGCACCGTTGATGTTGCTGATGCAGACGTTACAGCTACCGTTTTCCCATCCAACTCAGTGACGGGTACTCTGCTGAATAAAAATATGCTCCCCACTTTTCCATCTGAACTTATAGAAATATCAGGTAAAATATAACACTCATCACAATTGTGCGCATACTCTATCGAAGAAAGCGGTGTGACATCTAACTCTCCTGATAAAAATTTACTGTTGAGCTGTGAAGGCACACCTTTTGTTAATTGAACGTTTAACGAAAATTGATTTTCCTCTATGCATTCACTTAAAAAATTATAAACAGGAATGCAGTTTATATAATCAACTTGCCCCAATCTGATAAGAGGCATTACATCAATCCTTCCCACAGTATATCTAAAAGCACAAACAAAAACATAATTATGCTTAAAATTCCGTTGAACTTAAAAAACGAAGCTGAACCTTTTTGTAAATCCTCTCTTACAAGCTTATGCTGATAAAACAATATCACAGCTGAAATGAATACTCCAGCAAGATAAATAATCCCTAGTTCCAACATAAAGCCTGTCAATGCAAACAAAAAAATCGCTAGAACGTGAAATACAAGAGATATAACAAGCGCTCTTTCAATGCCGAAACGCGCTGGTATGGAATAAATGCCGTATTTCCTATCAAAATCGTAGTCGCTGCACGCATAGATTATATCAAACCCTGCAACCCAAAACATAACTCCTAGTCCTAAAACTATAATTGCTGTGCTAAAGCCGTCTGAAATAGCAACCCATGCACCTACAGGCGCAAGCGCTAAAGTCGCACCTAAAAACAGATGACAAAACCATGTAAACCGCTTGGTATATGGATAAAAAAACAGCATAAAGAGTGCTACTGGAAAGAGTTTAAGCGCAAGATTTGATAAATTTAAAGTAGCAAAAAACAAAAGCGCCAAGGATAAAAATGTATATATCCATACTGTGCGTAAGCCTATCAAACCTTTTGGCAAGGCTCTATTAGCTGTGCGCGGATTTTTAGCATCAATATGCCTATCAATGATTCGGTTTAAACACATTGCTGCTGTTCTCGCACCGATCATTGCAAGTGTAATCCAGAATAAATCCCATGCTGAAGGAATGCTCTTTTCTACAAGCAGCGCTCCTATATAAGCAAATGGCAGTGCAAAAACAGTATGTTCAATTTTAATCATTTCTAAAAATATACGTGTATTTTTAATAAATCTTTTATAAACCATATTGCTGCCACTTCTTATCTACCAGCTTTTTAATATCTTCTGTCATCTCAATAACATCAGGCCATTTCCTCTTGTGCCCTTCTTCTGGCCACTTTTTAGTAGCATCAATGCCCATCTTAGAACCGTAATGAGGCAGAGGTGAAGAATGGTCCAGTGCGTCAAGCGGACCTTCTACCATCATGACGTCGCGCTTTGGATCTACGTTGTTAAAGACAAAAAACATCACTTCTGAAAAATTCTGAACATTTACATACTCATCTACAACAATTATTAGCTTTACCAAAGACATAAGCCCCATTCCCCACAGCGCACACATCACCTTCTTTGCCTGCCCTGGGTATCTCTTTTTAATGGATACTATAACGCAATTATGGAACGTGCCTTCAGGCGGCATATTTAAGTCCACAATTTCAGGTAGTTGCATCTTTATAAGCGGCAAAAAAATCCGTTCAGTAGCCTTCCCCATGAAATAATCTTCCTGTATGGGCCTTCCCACTATAGTAGCAGGATATATAGCATCTTTGCGATGAGTGATACATGTCACATTAAAAACAGGATAATGATCCTCTAAAGAATAGTACCCTGTGTGGTCGCCAAACGGCCCTTCTAATCTCATATCATTAGGATCAACATAACCTTCCAGCACTATTTCAGCATTAGCCGGTACTTCTATATCTACCGTTTCACACTTAACCATCTCTACTGACTGTTTTCTCAAAAAACCAGCTAAAATCATTTCATCCATTCCCGGTGGAAGCGGTGCAGTAGCGCTGTAAATAATCGCTGGATCTCCGCCCAATGCCACTGCTACTTCTAGTCTGTCCGGTTTGATTGAATCCATGTGAGCCCTGCCCTGTTTATGTATATGCCAGTGCATACCTGTTTGAGTAGCATTGAATACCTGCATGCGGTACATTCCTACGTTGCGCTTCTTAGTCTTAGGATCAACTGTAAACACAAGCGGCAGCGTTATAAACCTGCCGCCATCCTGCGGCCAACACTTTAATATGGGAAACTTTGTGAGGTCAACATCTTTATCTTTAACTATTACTTCCTTTACCGGCCCATCTTTTACTCTTTTAGGCATAAAAGAAGCTAGCTGTGCTAATTTAGGGATAGCCTTTAACTTGTCCATAAGTCCGCCTTTTACTTCCGGCAGCTCCATAAAACTCATAATTTCTTTCCCAATGTCATCTAAAGAATTTACACCCAAAGCAAGCTCCATGCGCTCCATAGTTCCCATGAGGTTTGTAACAACAGGCATATCATAGCCTTTAACGTTCTCAAACAAAAGCGCAGGTCCCCCTGATTTTACCACTCTATCAGTTATCTCCGTTATTTCCAGCTCTGCGCTTACCTCTGTTTTTATTCTTTTCAACAAGCCTTTCTGTTCTAAGAAGCTTATGAACTCCCTTAAATCTTTATAAGCCATAAATTTCTCTACCCCCTTATCCGTTTTTTGCTATGCATTGTCAACTCTTGTAAAAAATTTTTAAACAAAAGAGGTGCATCTTCAATCAAGTGTTCCTTTAAAATTTTTAAATTGCTCACTTCTACGCTATAAATACCTTTCAACTTGCTCCACCTTCGCTTTAGCACTTCAAGTTTATACTCAAATATATCAGAATGTTTCATCAGCTTATCTTCTCTGTTTTCCAAAACAACTGCTATATCTATTATATCCCTTGTTTTTAAAACCTCAGCTCTGTAAAAAAACTTTTTAGCTATGATTTCCTCAGGAGTTTCCAAACGCATTTCTCTTTCCATTATTTGTCTTGGCATATAATACTTTTCAGTCAAGTGCGGTGCTATTATAAAATCTATTTCACCTTTAGAAAGTTTAAGTTTTAAAAAATTTGACGCCTCAACATAATCATTGATCTCAATTTCCACACTCAACAATCTGGGTGTAAGCATAGTTAAGTATTGAGCATCTGACAAAAATATATCTATATCCTTGCTTTCTCTGTGGTCAAAATAGATCATCAAAGCCGTGCCGCCGCCAAGCGTCCATTCATCATACGGCACTTTAGCTGCATCTAACACAGCTATTGCTTTTTTCAAAAGCTCTTTCCATACATCCATCAAACAAAAAGCTCCTCAAGCTGTGGATTGTAGTAGTATTCTTTAACATAAGCTTCATAATATTCTTTCATTCTTTTATCAGATAAATTGTATTTAACAATAAATCTTTCTACATCCTGTATCGGCACATCAGTAAAAAAATTAAAGATCTGAACTGCGTATTTTTTGTCAAACTGCATGTTCCTTATCATCTGTGCAAGCTTGTTCTCATCTAAAAGATTTGCAGTTTGAGCGTTTATGGTTGTGCTCACAGTCACCTAGAGTCACCTCTCAATTTTTCAAATACCTCAATTCATT
>JAJOKN010000084.1:5282-16250 GCA_021129815.1 Desulfotomaculum sp.
TTTTTTATATGAGATAAATTTTAACCACTTCACCGATAAATTTTTGCATACATCTAAAGTCTCATTTCGCTCCAAAATCGGCTGTATTTTAGCAGCCTCTCCCGCACCCACTTGCTATGCTTACATTTTAGGCTTTGCAAGTGGGTGCGGGAGCAATACCAACATGCACACAAACAATTCCACCCGTAAGCTCATGGTAATGAGCATCTTTGAGTCCCACTTTTTTGAATAACTCGCACAACTCCCTTTGATGTAAAAAAACTTTTAAAGATTTCGGAAGGTAACTGTAAGGCTTTTCTGTACCCACAAATATTTTACCAATGAAAGGCAAAACTTTTTCAAAATATAGGTAGTAAAGCTCTTTAAATACCGGCAAGCTTGGCTTAGAAAACTCAAGTGAAACTACCTTCCCTCCCGGCTTTACCACCCTTTTCATCTCACTGATTGCTCTCTCAACATCAGGCACATTCCTCAGTGCAAACCCAATGGTAGCACAATCAAAAGTGTTATCATCAAACGGCAGTTCCATAGCGTTGCCATGTTTTAAATCTATTATATCCTTATACTCCGTTTTAGATATGTTTCTCTTTCCTATTTCAAGCATGTTTTCACAAAAATCTATGCCTATGACTTTTCCTCTGCTTCCCACTGCCTTTGCAAGCTCAATACATAGCATTCCTGTTCCACATGCTACATCCAGCGCAATATTGCCTTCTTTCAAGTCGCACCTTGACACTGCAAATTTTCGCCAATACTTATCTCTGTTAAAAGACAAAATAGTATTCAACAAATCGTATCTATGAGCTATTTTTGAAAAAATTTCATATACATATCTTTGTTTTTCTTTGCTTTGAATTGGTATATCAATTTCTAATTTCTTCATTTGCTTAAATCCATCCCTAAGTATATAATAAAATTATTTTATCTAACCATGCAAAGAATTTCTGCTTGGCAGATAAATTATCACAATCTACTTTATCTAAAATACTCTTAGCTTTATCGAAATGTTTTAGAGCATCTTTCTTTCCCATGTCCCATTCAAGTAAACCACATCCAAAGCCAAAGTTCAACCCAAAATCACGCATATATGTAATATTTTCATCACCAGCATTAGAAACAAGTGCACCTAAATAAGCACATATAGAATAAAAAGCCGCTGTTTCTTTGTGTACAATTTCCTTAGCTAATTTATAAGTAATGTTAGATCTTTTGTTCCTCAAAATCGCACCTTCGCTTATACTGCATATCAAGTCAGATAAAAGCTTTAAATTCTCAAGCATAGCCGTTTCACTTAAAATGCTAAAAAATTTACCATACAAGTAATCTCCCACTAAAACGGGAAACTGATATTCCTTTTTAGCTCCAACACTGCAGGTATTTGCAGTTGTCTCAGCAATATCAGCATGTATTCTTGAAGCTACATGTATAAACTGCATAATACACGAAAGTTTTATAACAATCTCTTTATCACCATTAAATAACCTTGCTGAAAGCGCTAAAAATGCTGGATAAGTAAACTCTTCAATTCCTGCAGCTTCTAAATCTGCAAAATCTCCTAAATATCCTACTTTTCTTATCAATAACTCTCTTTCTATCTCCGATTTAATTAAGTTTAACTCGTCAAACTCACTTATAAAAACTTTTGGCAAAACAGGCATTAATTTTATGCCTCCTTAAAAACATTTATAAAATAAAATTAACCAAGTTACTACAAAAAAACAAAAAACATAAAGACCAAAAAAGCTTATGACATGCTTCTTTTACCATAGATTAATAATATAAAAAATGCAAAAACCTTGCAAGCTCTGCGTATAAGCTAGAGTTTGCAAGGTTTACCTAGTCTTCTTTTAAATAAAAAAGAATAATATCTCCTCCTAAAAATAAACTCATATATTTATCGCAACAGCCTGAGGTATCTTCTCTTCCGCAGGCTGGGATTCTTCTTCACCCGCTTCTACAGGGAGCCCTCTAACAGTCTCTTGAGCAGACATGTCTTTAGCTCCGAAATAACGCACTAAATAATTACACGCATCCCACGGATTGATTTTATCGCCACAGGTAAATACATCTACCGCTGCATAACCAAGCTCTGGCCACGTATGAATAGTAAGATGACTTTCAGAAATCACAACAACTCCACTTACTCCTTGCGGATGAAACTTATGAAAAACAAACTCCCTTACTTCTGCACCTGCTTCCAAAGCAGCATTGACTATAATTTCTTCAACTTTCTTAATATCATTCAAAATATCGAATTCACACCCATAAATCTCAGCCAAGACATGACGGCCCAAAGACTTCATTTTTTAACTCCCCCTTTATTTTTTTTAATTACCAATCCTCCTATAATTTGTTGATGGAATCTCTTAAAATTCCACAAGAGATATTTTAACACAACTCATACTATTGTCAATAAAAAATAAAACATTTTTTGTAGAATGATCTAAAACACAATCAAATTGCAAAAATACCCCGCATTCACCCGTTAACGCAAAAATACCCCGCATTCACTTATATTTAAGTGAATGCGGGATTATTTTTAATTTTCCGTAACTTCAACATTTCTATAACGCATAATACCTGTGCCAGCAGGAATTAACTTACCAATAATGACATTCTCCTTTAACCCCAATAGAGTATCCACTTTGCCTTTGATAGACGCATCTGTTAATACTCTAGTTGTTTCCTGGAATGAAGCTGCAGATAAAAATGAATCTGTAGCTAAAGAAGCTTTGGTTATACCTAGTAAAACTTCAACTGCTACTGCTTTCTCTCCTCCGAGTTCTTCAACTCTTTTATTCTCTTCCATAAAGTCAAGAATATCCACCAAGCTGCCCGGTAATAAGTCTGTATCTCCAGCATCTATTACTGTTACTTTTCTTAACATCTGCCGAATCATTATTTCAATATGCTTATCATTGATTTCTACACCCTGCAAACGATATACTCTCTGTACTTCTTGCAACAAATATAGCTGCACACTAGCTCTACCTTTTATTTTTAATAAGTCATGTGGGTTAATAGGACCTTCCGTTAGTTTGCTTCCTGTTTCCACATAATCGCCATTTTTTACCTTAATACGTGCGCCAAAAGGCACTTGATATCTAACAGTTTCCCCATTATCAGAAGTGATCTCTATTTCTTTCTGCTCTTTGTTTTCAACAATATTCACTCTGCCATCAATTTCTGAAATAATTGCTTGTCCTTTGGGTTTCCTTGCCTCAAATAATTCTTCAACCCTAGGCAAACCTTGTGTAATATCGTCTCCCGCCACACCTCCTGTGTGGAATGTGCGCATAGTAAGCTGTGTTCCCGGCTCTCCAATGGATTGAGCAGCAATAATACCAACTGCTTCACCAATTTCAACTTCTTTACCAGTAGCCAAATTGCGCCCATAACACTTTTTGCAAACTCCATGCCTGGTTTTGCAAGTTAGCACTGACCTGATGCGCACCTTTTTAATACCAGCTTCTATAATTGCTTTAGCATCTTCTTCTTTTATTTCTTCTCCTGCTTTAACAATAACATCTCCAGTTTCAAGATGCACTATATCAGACAGAACAAATCTTCCTATAATGCGGTCTTCCAGCTTTTCAATAACTTCTGTGCCGTCTTTTATCTCTGCAACTTCTACATCTTCTGTAGTGCCACAATCATCCTCTCTAATAACCACATCTTGAGCAACATCAACGAGCCTGCGAGTAAGGTAACCTGAGTCTGCTGTTCTAAGAGCAGTATCAGCCAAGCCTTTTCTCGCCCCATGAGTAGATATAAAATATTCAAGCACTGTAAGACCTTCACGGAAGTTAGCTTTAATAGGCAAGTCAATAATTCTTCCTGAAGGATCAGCCATAAGCCCGCGCATCCCTGCAAGTTGTCTTATCTGCTGAATATTTCCTCTTGCACCTGATGTAGCCATCATATATACGGGGTTGAGTCTATCCAATGTTTTCATAAGCGCTTTAGTTACTCTATCAGTAGCATCATTCCATATTTCTATAACTTTGCGATAACGCTCTTCCTGGGTAATTAATCCCCTCCTATACTGCTTTTCTACCTTATCAACCTTCTCTTCTGACTCAGATAAAATTTCTTTCTTTTCTTTTGGAATAGTAATGTCAGATATTCCAATAGTAATACCTGCTTTAGCAGCAAATGTATAACCTAGCCTTTTTAAATCATCCAAGAGCTTTGCAGTTCTTGCATATCCTTCTTTTCTATAACAAACATCAACTATGCGCCCCAGTTCTTTTTTGTCTGCTACTCTATTAAAGTACTTCAAGCAATCAGGAAGAATTTCATTGAAGATAATTCTTCCAACGGTCGTTTCTATGAGTTTTCCTTCATAGCCTACTTTTATCTTTGCATGCAGCGACAACGCTTTATTATCATATGCGATTACAGCTTCTTCAGGAGTTGCAAAAACTTTTCCTTCTCCCAACTCTCCTTCTTTATCTATCGTTAAGTAATAGCATCCTAACACCATGTCTTGAGTAGGTACAGCCACAGGCTTACCATCTTTTGGATTCAATATATTATATATAGAAAACATAAGAAGTCTTGCTTCAGCCTGTGCTTCTGCAGATAAAGGCACGTGAATAGCCATCTGGTCGCCATCGAAGTCCGCGTTGTATGCAGTACATACCAAAGGATGTATCTTTATTGCTCTACCTTCAACCAATACCGGTTCAAAAGCTTGAATACCAAGACGGTGCAGTGTAGGCGCACGGTTTAAAAGTACCGGATGTTCGCTTATGACTTCTTCTAATATATCCCAAACCTCTGGGCGTGCTCTTTCTATCATTCTCTTTGCGCTTTTTATGTTATGTGCATATCCTGCATCAACAAACCTCTTCATTACAAACGGCTTAAAAAGCTCAAGCGCCATTTCTTTTGGCAAGCCGCACTGATGCATTTTCAGCTCCGGACCTGCTACAATAACAGAACGGCCTGAATAATCCACTCTCTTTCCAAGCAAGTTTTGTCTAAATCGCCCTTGTTTACCTTTCAACATGTGAGATAAAGATTTAAGAGGGCGATTGCCTGGACCTGTTACAGGTCTTCCACGGCGCCCGTTGTCAATCAATGCATCCACTGCTTCTTGCAGCATTCTCTTCTCATTTCGCACAATTATATCCGGTGCTCCGAGCTCTTTTAGCCTTTTAAGCCTATTATTGCGGTTAATAACTCTGCGATAAAGGTCATTTAAATCCGAAGTAGCAAATCTGCCCCCATCTAACTGTACCATAGGCCTAAGCTCTGGAGGAATAACAGGTATGACGTCCAATATCATCCATTCAGGCTTGTTGCCTGATTTGCGAAAAGCCTCTACTACTTCCAGCCTTCTCGCTGCCCTTATTTTTCTTTGGCCAGAAGCGTTCTTTAGTTCCTCCCTTAATTCTCTAGCTTGTTCTTCTAAATCCACTTCTTTTAACAGTTCTTTTATCGCTTCAGCACCCATTCCAGCTTTAAACCTATCGCCATATTGCTCGCGATATTCTCTGTACTCCGCTTCTGTCAATAATTGTTTCTTAGTTAAATTGGTATCTCCCGGGTCCAAAACAATATATGATACAAAATACAAAACTTTCTCAAGCGCTCTAGGAGACATATCTAAAAGCAATCCCATGCGGCTAGGAATGCCTTTAACATACCAAATATGAGAAACAGGAGCAGCTAGTCTTATTATACCTAACCGCTCTCTACGCACTTTTGACTTAGTAACTTCCACACCACAGCGTTCACAAACTACTCCCTTATAGCGGACGCGCTTGTACTTGCCACAATGGCATTCCCAGTCGCGAGTGGGCCCAAAAATTCTTTCGCAAAACAAGCCGTCCCTTTCTGGTTTTAAAGTACGATAATTAATGGTTTCAGGTTTTTTCACTTCACCATATGACCATTTCTCAATTTGTTCAGGAGAAGCTAAGCCTATTCGGATCCGATCAAAATTGTTTAAATCCAACAAGGATTTCCCTCCTTAAAATTTATCATTCATCCTTCTCTAATTTTTCACCTTCTAAAACAATATCTTCTTTTATAAACCCATCATCAAACTCTTCTTCATAACCTCCCTGACTAATGTTTTCTTCATCCATAAGTGCAGCATCCGTTGTTTCTTCAGTATCTTCTTGTTCACTGTTAGCTTCATTCTCAAAAGCTTTGTTGGTCTTTACTCCACCTTCTTCTATAGGAACTTCTTCCTTATCTCCTTTCATCACTTTCACATCAAGACAAAGACTTTGCAACTCTTTTATCAACACCTTAAATGATTCTGGAATTCCTGGTTCAGGTACATTTTCCCCTTTAACAATTGCTTCATATGTTTTAACTCGCCCCAAAACATCATCGGATTTAACCGTCAGAATTTCCTGCAATGTATAAGCAGCTCCATAAGCTTCCAGTGCCCATACTTCCATTTCTCCAAAACGCTGACCTCCAAACTGAGCCTTTCCTCCTAATGGCTGTTGAGTCACCAAAGAATATGGCCCTGTAGAACGAGCATGTATTTTATCGTCAACCAAATGCGCAAGTTTGAGCATATAAATATACCCTACAGTAACTGGATTATCAAATGGTTCCCCGGTTCTCCCATCATACAATATCGTTTTTCCATTTTCAGGAAGACCAGCCTTTTTTAGCGTCTCCCTGATGTCTTTTTCAGATGCACCGTTAAACACTGGAGTGGAAACATGGATGCCCAACGCTTTTGCAGCCCACCCCAAGTGAGTTTCTAATATTTGACCTATATTCATGCGTGAAGGAACCCCCAACGGATTTAACACGACCTCCACAGGAGTCCCATCAGGCAAGAAAGGCATATCCTCCTCTGGCATAATCCTCGCTATAACGCCTTTGTTACCATGTCGCCCTGCCATCTTATCCCCTTCTGAAATTTTTCGTTTCTGAGCAACGTAACATCGTACTAAAACATTAACACCTGGCGGCAATTCATCATCATTTTCTCTTGAAAATACTTTAACATCCACAACTTTTCCAGATTCACCATGTGGCACTCTTAAAGAAGTATCACGAACTTCTCGAGCTTTTTCACCAAAAATCGCTCTTAACAACCGTTCTTCAGGAGTAAGCTCTGTCTCACCTTTAGGCGTGACCTTTCCAACCAGAATATCTCCCGGGCGAACTTCCGCACCAATTCTTATGATCCCGCGCTCATCCAGATCTTTTAAAAGCTCTTCAGAAACATTTGGAATTTCACGAGTGATTTCTTCCGGCCCTAATTTCGTATCTCTAGCTTCACATTCATATTCTTCAATATGAATAGATGTAAAATAATCTTCTTTTACTAATTTCTCACTGATCAAAATAGCATCCTCATAGTTATAACCTTCCCAAGGCATAAATGCCACTAAAACGTTTCGACCCAGCGCAAGCTCCCCTTGATCTGACGATGGGCCATCAGCAATAATATCCCCTGCATTAATCTTTTGCCCTTTTTCTACAATTGGCTTCATATTAATACATGTTCCTTGGTTAGAACGAGCAAATTTCAGTAATTTATATCTATCCAACTGCGTATCGTCATCTGACTTTATTAATATCTCAGTAGCAGTAACCTTTTCAACAATACCTGAACGTTTGGCAATAAGCACAGCTCCAGAGTCAAGCACTGCTTTGTGTTCTATCCCCGTACCAACCAAAGGTGCTTCTGTAGTTAAAAGTGGAACAGCCTGCCTTTGCATATTGGCACCCATCAATGCCCTGTTAGCATCATCATGCTCCAAGAAAGGTATTAACGAAGTAGCAACGCTAAACACCTGTTTTGGAGACACATCCATATAATCAACGCCTTCAACTGGAACCATCAGTATTTCTTTACCGCGCCTTGCATTCACTCTCTCTTCTTTAAAATATCCTTCCTCATCCAACAAGGCATTGGCTTGAGCTATTATAACTTGCTCTTCTACATCCGCTGTAAGATAAACGATCTCATCAGTTACACGTTTATTTTTCTTATCTACTTTACGATATGGCGTTTCTATAAACCCGAACTCATTTACCCGTGCATAAGTAGCCAGTGAGCCTATAAGACCAATGTTAGGACCTTCTGGAGTCTCAATAGGACACATGCGCCCATAGTGAGAATGGTGCACATCACGTACCTCAAATCCAGCCCGTTCTCTCGACAGTCCTCCAGGTCCAAGTGCTGACAGTCGCCGCCTATGAGTTAACTCAGATAAAGGATTGGTCTGATCCATAAACTGAGATAACTGACTTGATCCAAAAAACTCCTTAACTGCTGCTACAACCGGACGAATATTGACCAAAGCCTGAGGTGTAATAACATCCATATCTTGAATGGTCATGCGCTCACGGATTACCCGTTCCATACGTGCAAGACCTATTTTAAACTGATTTTGCAAAAGTTCTCCCACAGAACGCAAACGCCTGTTACCCAAATGATCAATATCATCGGTAGTTCCTTTTCCTTCCAGAAGACCTAGTAAATAACGCACAGTTGCTATTATATCTTCTTTTGTGAGTTCTCTTATAAATTTTCTTTTCTTGGGAACTTCTTTCTGCAAGTAACGGTCAAACTCTTTTTCATCATTTTCTTCATCTTCATAACGATAAAGCACACCATGTTGCAGCTTCTTATGCAATTTGTATCTTCCAACATTAGCCAAGTCATAGCGCTTTGGATCAAAAAAAAGTGCCGTAAATAGAGAACGCGCACTTTCAATTGTAGGAGGATCCCCTGGCCTTAATTTCTTATAAATCTTTATCAGCGCTTCTTCCTGTGTTTCAACAGTATCTCTATCAAGAGTTGCAGCAATATTTTTATTATTGTCAAACAACTCTAATATCTGCTGATTAGAATTATAACCTAACGCTCTAATTAAAACTGTAACAGGAAGTTTTCTAGTACGATCTATCCTCACAAACAAAACATCATTCACATCAGTTTCAAACTCAAGCCATGCCCCGCGGTTAGGAATTATTGTAGCTTTATATATTTTCTTTCCACTTGGATCCATGTCTTCAGTAAAATAAACACCTGGAGATCTCAGAAGCTGACTTACAATTACTCTTTCCGCACCATTTATTATAAATGTTCCCTTTTCAGTCATTAAAGGAAGGTCACCCATAAAAACATCTTGCTCTTTAACTTCACCTGTCTCTTTATTAATCAATCTCACTTTTACACGAACTGGAGCTGCATATGTAACATCTCGTTCTTTGCATTCTTCAACCGTGTATTTGGGCTTTCTTAAAGTATAATCTAAAAACTCTAAAATTAGGTTGCCAGTAAAATCTTGAATTGGCGATATGTCGTTTAAAGCCTCTTTAAGTCCCTCCCTCAAAAACCATTCATATGACTTCTTTTGAACTTCAATAAGGTTCGGTAACTCTAAAACTTCTTTAAACTTAGCATAGCTCCACCTTTCTCTATTGCCAAGCTTTTCAGGAAAAAACATTAGTAAAAACCACACCCCTTGTTAAATAAAGATACCAGTCGCTAAACACAAAACACCCCATAGCAGCAATCAACTTATCAAAAAAATAAAACTGGTAATTGCCACACAAAATTAAGTGCTTAACGACTGATTACTCTTTTTATGTTAACTTATTAACTATTATTATTTTTAACCGTTTATGTACAAATAAATTCATTTTTTATGTTTAAAAAACATTATTCTTAATCAATATTATATTTTTTATTCTATTTATAATTCCTTTTAAGCCTCACATACCCCTTGATACAAATGACATTTTGCGATGTTAACATAAATTTGCGATTTTGTCAACACCAAAAATACTGCTTCTTCTGAATATAAATCACAATTTAAATCATAATAGCACTAAGCATTTATGCGTTTACAAAATTTTCTAGTGTTCCAATCTTATCAACTACTACTTCAATTTTGTCTCCTTTTTCTACCTTGCCTACACCACTTGATGTTCCGGTCAATATTATATCACCCGGCATTAAAGTCATTATGCTTGAAATATAACTCACCAATGCAGGAACATCAAAAATCAACTTGTTAGTATTTGTAAATTGCTTGAGTTCTCCATTTAGGTAAACGCGCAAATTTAAATTAGCTGGGTTAATATCAGTTGCAATATAAAGTCCAATAGGACAAAAAGTATCGAAAGATTTAGAACGCGTCCATTGTTGATCCTTTTTCTGTAAATCTCTAGCAGTAACGTCATTAGCACAAGTATACCCCAAAACCACTTTAAATGCATCACTTTGAGATACATTTTTTGCTTTCTTTCCAATCACAACAGCTAATTCCCCTTCGTATTCCACATGACTGCTCTGCTTTGGCAATATTATTGACTCACCATGGCCTATGACTGTTGTAGGTGGTTTGAGAAAAAGTATCGGTTCTTTCGGAATAGGTAGCCCAAATTCTTCAGCATGGTCTTTATAGTTTAAACCTACGCACACAATTTTGCTAGGAACACAAGGTGGTAATACTTTTAGTTCATCTAACATATAACAGGGCTTATCAATCTTGTTTTTTCTATCAGACTTTAGCATATTTTCATCACACAGTTGGCTTATATTTAAATCATGTTCGGACAATGGATATACCACACCATCATATACTCTTCCAATAAAAATAAAATCTTTATACAAAAAACGGCCTATAAGCACTATCTACACTTCCTTTAAAATTAAAATTTGCATTAAAACATAACTTGTCTGCATAAGTGAACGTGCAGAATATACCGCAGCAAAATAGTCCTGATTTTGTTGTAAGTAAGTTATATTATCAACATGGGTTAATGTAGAATACATCGGACGACCTTTTATAAAACTAGGTTGCTCAATTTCTAAGTGTTTCAATATAGTAGGTGCAATATCAATGCTCATAACAATACCCTTACATTTAATAGTTGCAGAAGTCAATACTCTTTTTCCAATTATAACATCAGAATTATTATCATTTTTATTCCACATTATCACAGCGGTTAAAATTAAATATCACAGTA
>JAJOKN010000062.1 GCA_021129815.1 Desulfotomaculum sp.
CCCCAGGACTGCTTGGTACACCAAGCGTAAGCGCTCCTGAACCTGCTTTAATCAACAAAAAGTCAGCATGCCCGTGATAGCACCCTTCAAACTTAACTATCTTGTTTCGCTTTGTGTAACCCCGTGCCAGCCTTATCGCACTCATAGTAGCCTCTGTGCCGGAATTTACCATGCGCACCTTTTCTATGGACGGCACAGCACGGATGATGAGCTTTGCTAATTCCGTCTCTAACTCAGTTGGAGCACCAAAACTCGTGCCCTTTTCCAGCTGCTCTCTTAGCGCATTTACGACGCTGGGATGTCTATGTCCCAATATCATCGGTCCCCATGAGCATACATAATCTATATATTTGTTGCCATCAACATCCCAAATATAAGCCTTATCTGCACGTTCTATAAATAAAGGGTCTCCTCCTACAGCTTTAAATGCTCTTACCGGGCTGTTAACACCACCGGGTATAAATTCTTGTGCTTCTCTGAATATTTCAATTGATTTATCAAAACACTTTGGCACCTTAAATTTCATTCCTTTCCAACTGTTTTTATTAAATTCGGTATTTTAATCATCCGTGCTTAAAATACCGATTTTGTTCGCTCCATTCGGCTAGATGTATTTTGCAAAAATTTACATTATGGCTTTGCTTGTTAAAATTTATCACTTTTTTTTAATGCCATTGCATTATCCTTAATTCTCGACTTAAAGTCCAACTCTTTGTTGTACAAATTTTCTGTAAAGTAATGCATGCTGCTCTTCTTTAGTTCTTTTATGCTGAATATTAACTGATAATCATACTCGCTAATCATATCTGCTAGTTCTTTTGCCCGTTCATAGCATTCTTCACGTGTTTTTCTATGTATCATAGTATAAAAATTATACGGCCATTTCTCATGAGGCTTTCGTTTGTAAACATGCGTTACATCTTTTAATCTAACTAGCTTGTTCCCTATTTCATCAATTCTGTCTTCTGGAATATTCCAGACTATCATTGCATTAGCGTCATAACCTACTTTTCGGTGCCTAAGCGCAGCTCCAATCCGCCTCATATAACCCTTTTCTATAAATTCATTCACTTTAGCTAAAACTTCATCTTCCGACATTCCCACTTTTTTCCCCAATTCTGCAAAAGGACGGCTACAGAGCGGCAGTCCCGTTTGCAGTTCACGAATTAAAGCCTTTTCCTTTTCTGTAAGCATAAAATCATTACTCCTCATCAACTTTAAAGCTAACCCAAACTTTAAAGAACTTTTCTGCAGGCAAGTTCAATACATCTGTAATACCTGTTCTTTCAATAATTTCATCGATTATCTTTTGAGTTTTTTCCTGCGAGTTCGTTAATATAGTAAACCAAATGTTGTACTCATGATCCCTAAGATAATTATGCGTAATAGCTACATAGCTGTTTACAATATCAGTTACTTCTTCTATCCTTTCTTCTGGCACTTTCATAGCACACAGAGTGCCTTTATAACCCAAACGCCTAGAGTTAAACACTCCGCCAAACCGCCTGATTATATCCTCTTCCAGCAAACGCTTCATGCGATCAATTACTTCTTGCTCTGTTACATTGAGTTTTTCAGCTATTTCCTTATACGGCCTAGCTGTGATTGGAAACTCTATCTGAACTAAGTTCAACAGTTTCTTGTCAATTGCATCAAGCTGCATGAACTTACAACCTCTCATATCTTTAGCTCTTTATTTTTTTCGCTTGCTGACAATTCGTTTGTGCGATACAAACACCATGGCTCTTCAGCCATATAATCGCCATAATAAAAATATGCCCTTGCTCTGCAACCACCACAGATCTTTTGGAAAATACAAATACCACAACCACCTGTTAGCTTAGCCTCTCTCAATCGTTTGAATACTTTGCTATTTTTCCATATTTCACTAAACGGCGTGTTGCGCACGTTGCCAACCACTATATTTAAGTAAGCACACGGCTGCACATCTCCCTTGGGAGATATTATACAATACGCTGTGCCTGCAAGGCATCCCTTGCTAAAGCGAGTTTTAACTCCCATTTGCTTTGCTATGCGCATAAACTGCGGTGCACAGGTGGGTTTTAACTCAATGTTCACTTCATGCAGTTTTTTCATTATTCGGTACAATAAATCCTCATACTGCTTTGCTCTAAGCGTTTGCTGTTCAATGTTTACCGCTCTGCCAGTTGGAACTAAAAAGAATATGTGATGACCCACAGCACCTATTTCTACTGCAAAATCAGTTATTTTTTCAACTTCATCGTAATTCCAGTCCACTACAGTAGTATGTATTTGAAATTTAAGCCTTGCTTTAACACAATTTTGCATACCCTGCACTGCTTTGCGCCAAGCACCTGGCATTGCCCTAAAATTATCGTGCTTTTGAGGATTCACGCTATCTAAACTTATGCCAACCACTATAGCTCCTGCTTCTTTAAGCTTCTTTGCTACTTCAACAGTTATTAGCGTTCCATTCGTTCCGAATACTGGACGAAGACCTTTTGTTTTAGCATATCTCACCAATTCAAATATATCTTGCCTCATCAAAGGTTCTCCACCGCTAAAAATCATTATCTTAAACCCAGCTTTTGCAATTTCATCTATCAACCACTTGGCTTCTTCAGTATTCAGCTCATCTTCTGCCTTCGCTCCAGCATCTCTGTAGCAGTGCTTGCAGTACATATTACATGCATTAGTTGTATTCCAAGATATTATCATTTTTAAAATCCACCTTCTTCTTTTATCCAACGCGCTGCATCTTTAGCATGATATGTAATTATAATATCAGCTCCAGCACGTTTAAAACCTGTTAACATCTCCAAAACTACTTTTTTCTCATCTATCCATCCATTTTTCGCAGCTGCTTTAACCATCGCATATTCCCCGCTCACATTGTAAACCGCAACAGGACACACAACTCTTTCTCTGATTCGATGTATTATGTCCATATAAGCAAGCGCCGGCTTTATCATAACAATATCTGCACCTTCTTCAATATCCAACATCACTTCTTTAACTGCTTCATCGCCATTTGCTGGGTCCATCTGATAAGTCTTTCGATCGCCAAATTTAGGTGCAGAAGCTGCAGCCTCTCTAAAAGGCCCATAATATGCAGAAGCATATTTTGCTGAATAGCTCATTATGGGAATGTGAGAAAAACCGTTTTTATCCAGCTCATCTCTTATAGCTTTTACGCGGCCGTCCATCATATCCGATGGTGCTATTATATCCGCTCCTGATTTTGCATAAGAAACCGCGGTTTTAGCTAATAATTCTAAAGTAGCATCGTTGTCAACATCACTGCCTTTTATTATACCACAATGCCCGTGATCAGTAAATTCGCACAGACACACATCAGCAATTACCAGCAGATCGCTGTATTTCCCTTTTATAGCCTGCAAAGCACGCTGTATGATACCATCATCGTCGTAAGCTTGTGATCCTATTGGGTCTTTTTTATCAGCATCGATAACGCCAAATAAAATAACTGCTAAAATCCCAAGTTTTTTCACCTCGTCTATTTCTAAAAGCAGCTCATCAATGGAAAAATTATAAACTTCTGGCATAGAAGAAACTTCTCTTTTAATTCCTTCTCCTTCTATAACAAACAGTGGATACACCAAATCCTCTATCAAAACCTGATTTTGACGCACCATTTTGCGCAATATATTGTTCATTCTCAAACGCCGCGGCCGCAAGCGTGGAAAGCCCATCCAATATCCCTTCCTTAAACTTGTCTTTTAGTCTATTTATCTTTTAATCTCTTAACCTCTTCATCATTTGAATTCAAAGCAGCTTTACATCTCTCATTGTATCTGCATCAGCAACACCAATCTCTTCATCCGTAAGATAACAGGCAGGATCTTGTTCCCAAAAATCGCCATATACAGCTTCAGCACGAGCACGGAAGTTTCCATTGCATATGCTAAACCACCTGCACTTTGCACATCTACCCTTGATAAATTTATGGCGATTTCTTACTTTGTATAAAAATTCGTTCTTTGTATCTGACCAAATTTCGCTAAATTTCCTCTCTCTAACATTTCCTAACGTGTGATTTTGTGTAAACTGATCTATATGCACATTTCCTTTCCAATCCACCTGCCCTATAGCTATACCGCTCCTATTGCCTCCATTCCTTTTTAGCAATTTCCGTGCCATGCTTGCGCGTTTTTCATAGTTTTGCTTAAGTTTTAAATAAATATACACTCCATCTGCATGATTATCTACAGTCAGCACTTCCTTACTCATGCCTTTTAAGTGCATATTCATTGTTCTATCAATGATCAAATCCAAAGCTTTTCTCGTCTCTTCATGCGTAATATCTTCATCTTTACTCGCTCTTCCTGAATACACCAAATGATAAAAACATACTCTCGGAATGCCTTCCTCCTCCAGCAAGTTAAAAATATCGCCTAAATCATCTGCATTGTGTCGATTGATAGTAAACCTGAGTCCCACCTTTTGCCCTATATCTAAACAGTTTCTAATCCCCTTTAAAGCTTCTTCAAATGCTCCTTTTACACCTCTAAATTTATCGTTGTTCTCTCCTATGCCATCTAAGCTAATGCCAACATAACTTATTCCTATATCTTTTAACTTTTGTGCCGTTTTCTTAGTTATCAGCGTGCCGTTAGTTGAAACTGTCACTCTAAGGCCTAGGCTTTTCGCATATACAGCCAAATCAAAAAATATAGGGCTAGTAAGCGGTTCTCCTCCTGAAAACAAAATCACAGGCACTTTAAATGCTGCAAGATCTCTTAAAAGTTCCTTACCTTCATCAAGTGTGAGTTCATCACCGTACTTTTTGGAATCTGAATTTGAATAACAATGCCTGCATTTTAGATTACACGTGCGCGTAATGTTCCACACAACAACCGGCCCATAATCTGAATGCGTTCCGAAATGCTTTTTACAGGAATCTTCAGAGTACCTGAGCATGTCTCCATAGTTTTTATCTCCATATAGCAATTTGCTTACACCAATCATTTTATAAATCCACCTTTTCCCTTTTTACCTCTTTCTCACTTCCCAATCATCGCCTCCACAAGCCCATCTATTGTATATTCTTTTGCTTCCACATCTACATTTATACCTAATTCTTTTGCGGTAGCTGAAGTGACCGGACCTATGCTTGCTACAGTCACGTTTTCAAGTATTTCGCTCAAATTTTGTGCTCGCAAAAGATTTACAAAATTTTTAACTGTCGATGAACTTGTAAATGTAAGGATATGTATTTCGCCCTGTTTTAGCATTTCCACCAACTTATCAGCATCCTGCGCTACCGGTACTGTTTTATAAACCACAACTTCATCTGCTTGCACGCCAATTTTGGATAAGGCTTTCGGCAATGCTTTTCTTGCAATATCAGCGCGCGGCAATAACACTTTGTCTTCGGGTTTAAGCTTATCCTTCAAACCTTCAAATATCTGCTCTGCTCTGTATTCACAAGGCACATAATCTACTCTTAACGCATACTTTTCTAAAGCTTCTTTTGTTTTAGGACCAATAGCGCATATACTTACCCCTTTTAAATCTCGCACATCTTTACCACACATAAGCGTTCTATTTATAAAGTAAATTACACCATTCACACTTGTAAATATCACCCATTTGTAATCGCTTATGTTGTAAATAGCATTATCTAACGCCTCATAGTCATCAGGCTCTCTTATTTCAATAGTAGGAAATTCAACAGGCTCTCCACCGAGTTCCAAAATGCGTCTTGAGAGCTCGCTTGCCTGTTCTCTCGATCTAGTAACAAGCACTTTTTTCCCAAACAAGGGTTTGCGCTCAATCCACTTGAGTTGATCGCGTAAACCCACAACTTCACCAACTACTACAACAGCTGGATTCTTAAAATCACGCTCTTTAACTTTCTCAGCTATGTTGCTCAAATTTCCAGTAAGCGCCCGTTGCCTTGCAGTGGTTCCCCATTCTATTACTGCAACAGGAGTATCTCCTTTACGTCCGTAATGCATCATTTTTTTACATATATCAGGCAAGTTGTTCATTCCCATCACAAAAGCCACGGTATCTAAACCAGTCGCAATTTTGTCCCATTTTATGCTTGAATCTTTTTTATTCGGATCTTCATTTCCAGTTATAACTGCAAAGCTGCTCGCAAGTGTCCTGTGAGTTACTGGAATGCCAGCATACGCTGGTGCAGCCACTGCTGAAGTAACACCTGGAACAATTTCAAATGGGATATCGTTATGGAATAATGCTAATGCTTCTTCACCGCCTCGCCCAAACACAAATGGATCCCCGCCTTTTAAGCGAACAACTGTTTTGCCCAATTTGGCTTTTTCAACAAGCAGTTGGTTAATTTCTTGTTGTGACAGCGCATGTCTATCTGGAGACTTGCCAACATAAATAAGCTCTGCGTTAGAGCTAGCATTCTTTAACAGCAAAGAGCTTGCTAGACGATCATACACAATCACGTCTGCTTTTTCTATGCATTCCATTCCTTTTAACGTAATCAACCCCGGGTCTCCTGGACCCGCACCTACAAGATAAACAATGCCAGTGCCCATAGTCAGTGTATATCTCCCTTTATCTTCGATAATATTTCATATGCGCCTCTCTCTAAAAGCTCTTCTGCCAAGCGCACTCCTACTTCTTCAGGATATTTTGCATCGCCAGTGTAATCCAGCCTTACCATTTCCTTTCCATCTGTGCTCAATACAGCTGCCTCAAGCCGCAAGACCCTATCAACAGTAACGCCAAATGCCCCAATCGGCACCTGACACCCTCCTTCAAGTCTCTCAAGAAGTGCTCTCTCTGCCAAAACAGCTAGTGCTGTATCTCTGTGTTCAATCTTTTTTATGATATCCATTACCTTTTTATCTCCTTCTCTTGCCTCAATACCCACAGCACCCTGTCCTACTGCCGGCAAACATATTTGTGGAGGGATATACTGAGCTATAAGTTCTTTTCTACCAAGCCTGATAACACCAGCAGCTGCAACTACAATCGCATCAAAATTACCTGAGATTTTAAGTTTATCTATTCTTGTATTTAAATTGCCCCTTATCGGTACTATATTTAAATCAGGTCGATACCTCATAAGCTGTGCACGTCTTCGCAAGCTAGAAGTTCCTATCACAGCCCCTGCTTTGAGCTCATCCAAACTCTCACCTGTACTGCTTATCAACACATCACCTGGATGCTCTCTTTTACAAATAGCTCCTATGACAAGACCCTTTACAAGTTTAGTCGGCATGTCTTTCATGCTGTGCACCGCTATATCAATTTCATCTCTCAGCATTGCTAGCTCTAATTCTTTAGTAAATAAGCCTTTATCACCTATTTTAGACAACGCGGTATCTAAAATTTTATCTCCTTTAGTCTTTATTTTAACTATTTCAACCTTAATTTCTGGATGCTTTTCTTTAAGCTGTTCTACCACCCAATTGGTCTGCCACATCGCAAGCAAGCTTTCTCTGGTGCCTACCCTAAGCAACAATAATTACTCACCCTTTACTTTTGTTCATTCTGTACAGCAGCTACATATCTTTGAAAAGGCAGACAGTAACCGCTAGCACGCAAGTGCTCATCATCATAATCATATAAACAAGACCTAACATCAATTCTTTGCAACACCTTTTTTAGCTTACTTTCGTTCTTCTTTTCTACTTCTAAGTTGAAAAGATTTTGCAGCGCTTCAGTGTAAATATACCCCTCTGCAGTTAATGCGTATTCCTTTAAGCACATAATCGGTGAATTAAGCAGCTTTTTTACGATAGAATTAGCCAGCGCAGTAATTATTTCTCTTTCTTTCTCTGAGATATCTCCCAAGCGATTAAACGCCCGCTCCAGCTCTTTTTCTTTGATTTGTTCGCTCATAGCTTTAAGCGCTGTAATCGTAGGAACCACATATCTAAATGCAAGCCAGTTTATAAAATCGTTCAGTTGTTCTTCAATAATTTCTTCTGCTAAAACCGCAGCTTTGCGTCGTTCCTCTAAATTATTGTCAATAACTTGTTGTAAATCATCTATATCATACAGAGTAACACCTGGAATTTCAGCTACTTCAGGTTCTACGTCACGCGGCACAGCAATATCTATAAACATAAGCTTTTTATCAGGAATTGTCTTCATCACTTCGCGTACATCTTTACATCGAATGACGTAATGGCTTGCTGCAGTAGAACTGATTACAATGTCAGTATCTTTAATGTACTTCAACATGTCATCAAACTTAACTGCACGTCCATTAAATTTATCAGCTAAAAGCTTTGCTCTATCATACGAACGGTTAGATACAATTACCCCGCATACGCCATTTGACATCAGATGTTTTGCAGTAAGCTCACTCATCTTACCTGCGCCTATGATCAATACCGAACGCCCATTCAAATTTCCAAATTTCTCTACAGCAAGCTTGACTGCTGCATAACTTATCGAGATAGCATTCTTATCTATGCCTGTTCTAGAACGCACTTTTTTGCCTACTTCTATAGCTTGCTTGAACATTGTGTTCAACACGCTGTTTGTTGTCTTAGCCTTTAATGCAGTGTTATACGCATTTTTTACCTGTCCTAATATTTGAGTTTCCCCTAGAATCATAGAATCCAAACCAGCAGCAACTCTAAACAAATGACGAGCTGCATCATAAATAGTATGCGTAAAAGTATAATTTTTTATCTCAGCAATATCCAAACCAGAATATTCAGATAGAAAATCCCATACCGCGCGCAAACCATCGTTCAACTCATTAGGGCTGACATAAATCTCCGTGCGATTGCACGTAGAGACAATAACACATGCATTTACTTCCTTCATAGAATGCAATCTTTCTAAATGTTTAAGCAAAGAACGCGGTGGAAAAGAAAGCTTCTCCCTCACCTCAACAGGTGCAGTGCGATGATTAACTCCCACTACTGCTACCAACATCTTGCACCAGCTCCTTTATGTCTTTATAAGACTTTTCATCAAGTAGCAATAAACTCCCCAGCTCAACAATTCTCTCTAATATTTTTCTTCTCTGTTCCACATCAGGCACGCTTTCTTTTAACTCCTGTCTTATATCTCCGAGCAGTTTTAAAAGCTCCGCATACTCAACGCCGTATTGCTTTTCCAATTGTTCTCTTATGCGCGCAGCCAGCATTGGGCTCTTGCCCCCTGTAGATATAGCAATAGTGAGATCACCTCTTCGCACCACAGCAGGTACAAAAAAACTGCACTTTGGCGGATCATCTACCACATTAACCAATATCTTTCTAGCAAAACACTGTTCAGAAACTCTTTTATTTACGCTTTCATCATCAGTAGCACTGATCACCAAAAACATTCCTTCCAAATCGCTATCCTGATATCTTCTATCGATATGTCTGATAACACCTTTTTCTTTAAGCTCCCTCAAGTAAGGAGTTAAATCTGGGCTTACCACAGTAATATCAGCGCCGCTTTCCAAAAGCGCCTTTATCTTTCGCTCTGCTACTCGTCCGCCGCCTACAACTAGACAATTTTCATTTTCTAACTTTAAATACAATGGATAAATTATGACCACCCCTAAAATTTACGATTTTTAACAAAATCCGCTATCTCATACAACACATCTCTAGCAGGTATATTAGGTAAATGTTCAAGTTCTTCTTTTGCTCTGGTTACATATCTGTCAACAACTGAATTAGCATAATCTATTCCTCCAGATTTGCTGATCAAACTGATTGCTTCTTGAATCTCCTCTTCACTCTTGCTGTGTTTTTGTATAATTACCGATAAACGCTCTCTATAAGCGCTGTTTTTTAGCGCGTATATCATGGGCAATGTAATTATCCCTTGCCTCAAATCCCCACCTACAGGCTTTCCCAATTCTTTTTGATCTGCGCTTAAATCCAATACATCATCGACAATTTGAAATGCTATGCCAATTTTATAACCAAAGCGCTTAAGCGGCAAATGTATTGCTTCAGGTGCACCGCAAACCACAGCTCCTAATTGGCAGCTAGCCGAAATCAAAAGCGCAGTTTTACGCTCTATCCTGTAAAAATAATCCTTTATCGTCTGTTCCACTTTATATGCACTGGATATTTGCTGTATCTCTCCTTCGCACATCTTTACACTTATCTGTGAAAGAGTTTTAGCTACCATAGGTATTTTTTCATATTCAGAAATCATCATGAGCGATTTAGCAAATATCCAGTCACCTACATGCATGGACATCCTGTTCCCCCACTTAGCTCTAACAGTGGGAACACCACGCCTTGTTGCAGCTGCATCTACTACATCATCATGCACCAAGCTTGCCATATGAATCAACTCCAACGCAACTGCTAAAGGCAATACATTTTCCAGTTTGTAGTTGTAAAATCTAGCTGACAAAAACGCAAAAGCAGGTCTAAGCCTTTTCCCTCCTGCTTTTAATAAATAACTTGCCATTTGCGATAAAAACAAATCCTCTGCTGAAACTACTTTTTGCAGTTTCTTATCTAAAACCTGAAGATCGCTTTTGATCTCATTAAAAATACCGAGCACTTATAAATCCTCCAAACCTGCAACTAGCCCATTCACAAGACATTCACATATTGTCAATTAAAATATAATCAGCTTTAAATACAACATCGCTTTAATTATATCATCAATATGCTAACAATGAAAATACCTGTTGAATAATAATTCAAATCATAGAATATTTAACATAATTTTCATAATAGAGCTAAAAAAATTCTCTATAGAAACATTTACCCCTTCAATCATCTTTGTGAATTTCTTACTAACATTATTTCTCCTAATTGTTGCCCACATCAGAAAAAAACGACAGCTTGATGCAATATAAAAGCGTATGATATAATTACAGTTGCTTAAAATCAAGCTTGGGGGTGGATGGTACCTGGTGGTGCCCGTGGTCTTCAAAACCATCGTTGGGCAGTGAAGGCTGTCCATGGTGAGTTCGATTCTCACACACTCCCGCCACTATCTCATATTTTAAATTATAAAACTTTTTTATAGACCAAGGGAGCGTTTTAAACCTTGAACAAAAACAACGACTCAAACTTCGAACTTGAAATTCAAGAAGATACCGCCAAGCTGATAAAAGAACATGCTAAAAAAACAGGACAAACAGAAGAACAATTTATCGAGTACATACTGAGCAATTTTTTACAAAATCAGCTGCATGTAATTGAAAAACGAGCAAAGGAACTAAATGAACCTCTTGACAAGCTTTTAAGCATGCAATTTGCTAAACTCGTTGAATATGTAGTCACATACAAAAAATAAAAACAATTAAAGAAAAGGCGCTTAGGTGCCATATCTATATGATATACTTTTTAAAGACCAGCCATGCAAATTTGGGGAGCACGAGTTGCCTCTTGATTCTGCTGGGATCCTGTATTAGCCTGTACAGCCATTCTGCTCTAATTCTTTGAACCCAAAGAGGTGCGCGTTTTACACGTCCAGAGATCACGTCAAAGCTGCCTCCTACTCCAATAGCTACAGGCACATTTGTTTGTGGCTGATATTTAGAAATCCACATCTCCTGTTTTGGCGCTCCCAAAGCTACAAACAGAATTTGTGCATTTGTTTTGGATATTTCTTTAGCAATGCGAGTGCTCTCATGCTCTTCAAAGTATCCATGATGTGTGCCTGCAATTTCTATTCCTGGGTAACGCTCTCTCAATTTTTGTGCTGCTTCTTCTGCTACTTTTGGTGCAGCTCCCAATAAAAACACTCTAAATCCCAAACTCGCTGCCCGTTTGCACAAGTTGAGCATTAAGTCAATGCCTGTAACTCTCTCAACCACTAGATATCCTGCAATCCTGCATCCCCACACAATGCCTATCCCATCAGGGGTTACTAAATCTGAAGCGTTAACTATATCCAAAAGCTCCCTTTGTTTTTGAGCTCTGTACAAATACTCAGGATTTAAAGTCACCACTCTATGCAAGTAGCCAGAGTTCACAAAGCCCGTTATGCGCTCAACTGTTTCCTCCATAGTAAGCACATCTATGTAAGCTCCTAAAAATTCAACTCGCATTTATCTTTTCCTCTACCCTTCCAAGTAATTTCCCATCGCTTCTCACATCGCTTATTTTAACATCAACTAAGCTTCCTTTATCAATTTCTTTACCTTCTTGATCAGAAAATACTACGCGCAAATAATTATCGCTTATGCCTTCCGCACAGCCTTCACTCTCTAAAAAGCGCTCTACTAACACTTCAAGCGTTTTGCCTCTAAACCCAGCTGCATAACTCTTCGCCATATCTTGCGACAATGCTATCAGCTTTCTGCTTCTGTGCTCTTTTTCCTTTGAACTCACTTGATTTGGAAAATTTGCAGCGATCGTACCATGTCTTACAGAATATTTAAACACATGCATCGCAGCAAAATTCATTTTTTTGCAAAAATTATAAGTGTTTTTAAAAGCATCTTCATCTTCTCCAGGAAACCCAACCATAACATCGGTAGTAATGGCTATATCAGGCATTCTACTTCTTATGTAATTTATAAGTTCAGCATAGTAAGCTGTGTCATAATCGCGCCTCATAGCCTTGAGGATGCTGTCATCTCCGCTTTGCAGCGGTATATGAAGATGTTTACATATTTTACCTGAACTTTCAATTATATCTATGAGCTTAAGCGTTATATCCTTCGGTTCAATTGAACTCAACCTTATGCGAAAACACCCAGGCAAACTTACAATTTCGCTCACAAGTTTTGTCAAATCAATGCGGTTTTTTAAATCCAAGCCATAAGCACCTATATGTATTCCAGTGAGCACAATTTCACTGTAACCGCTTAAAATCAGCTTTTTAATCTCGGATATGACCCTTTCAGGCCTACAACTCCTGGGTTTCCCGCGTGCATATGGTATGATGCAGTAGCTGCAGTAATTGCTGCACCCTTCTTGAATCTTGATAAAAGCTCTAGTTCTATCATAGTCAGTTACCGGCATTTCCACAAAGCTATCCGGTTCAGACTTGTGAATGATTTCAACTGCGCTAGAAATTCTTTTAATAAACTCTTCATTGTTCAGCAGCTTGGGTATATTTTGCTTCTCAAAATTGCTTACTACTAAATTCACCCCATCTATTTTTGCAAGTTCATCTGGCTTCATCTGAGCATAACAGCCTGTAACCACTACAAGCGCATTTGGATTTTTCTTTACAGCTCGCCTTATAGCTTGACGGCTCTTGCTATCGCTTGTGTGTGTAACAGTGCATGTGTTTATCACATAAACGTCTGCTAAGTCGTTAAAATCAACTATTTCATAACCTATTTTCTTCAAACCATCAGCAATAGCCGCAGATTCTGCCTGATTCAATTTACAGCCAAGCGTATAAACTGCAGCTTTTTTTACACTTTTCAACTCAAGCACATTTTCTCCTTTCTAAAACAAAGTCAAGCTAATCTACTTCTCACACCGCATACACCATACATTTCCAGCAAAAGCACACCTAAAGCATTTTGTTTATTATACTGAATTTTAACAAAGCTTTAAAGCTAAAAGCTCATTGTAAAATCTTTAATTATTTATTTGCCTTCTGTTTTCTTTTAAAAATGTACCCATCTATAACTGTATACATAACAACACAAACTATCAGTGATATAAACAAAGAAAAAGAAAAACAATATTCAACTTTTGTGGTGTCAAATTGCAATATGTTAAAATTAATATCAAATGCATTAAATAGCTTTCTAGTTGCAAACTGATCTAAAACAATACTAGCTATATTGATGCCGATGAAAAAAAGCAAAAATTTTTTATACATGTTTTTATAGGTTCTGCTATCAGAACGGGCTTGATTTATTAAATCGCTACCATACAGGCAACACAATATCAGCCCTCCAATCCCTATGCCTAAAATTACAGCTATAAAAACGAAAGCAATTAAAAATAAAACATCAATAATAAAGAGCAATGTTTCTTTAGTTAAAAACTGCAACAGTACTGGTAGTGACACTGCTATTACAATCACTACCAAAATAACATAGTCTGGTATTTCAACAATGTTTTTAATTTTGTTTCCTGAATTGATTTTATCTTTTAACTTTTCTTTGGGCATTTTTCCTCCTTCAAATAACACTTTAATTTATTCACCAAACAAATACACAAGCACGCTTGCTACATACAGCCCGGCTGTTTCTGTGCGCATGATGCGCTTTCCAAGTGACACTATTTTAGCATTGTGTTTTTTTGCAAGCTCTACTTCTTCTGTTTCAAACCCGCCTTCTGGTCCGATTATCACGTAAGCTCTGTTCAATTTCTCATACTCGCTCAGTACATCCTTTAATAACACAGCTTGTTCGCCTTCCCAAGGCATCAATATAAGAGCTTTTTCATCTATCTTTTCAATTGCCTCTCTCAAGGAAATAGGTTCTAGAACTTCTGGCACTGTCAAACGCCTGCTTTGTTTTGCTGCTTCATAAGCTATTTTCTTCCATCTTCTAAGTTTGGTTTTGATTGATTTTTCATCTAGTTTAACTATTGTTCTTTTGCACATAAGGGGTACAAAACAGCTAACTCCAAGCTCTGTGCCTTTTTGAATTACAAGTTCCATCTTAGAGCTTTTTGGCAAGCACTGCATCAGCGTGAGTTTAAAGTAAGGTTGTGTTTCAATACTTATACTTTCTATAATTCGGCATTCAACAACGTTCAAAGCTACGTTTGCTAGCTCCACCTTGTATAAATTTTTAGCGCCATCGGATACTGTAATCTTATCGCCTTTAATCAAACGCAGCACCTTTGCTATGTGCCGCGCATCTGATCCCTTAATAAATACTCTATCTTGCTCAACATCCGATGGCGCAACAAAAAAATGATGCATAGCGCTATCCCTTTAAATATTACATTTGTTCATCCAACAATAGCATCTTTTATTTTATCTACTATTCCCTTTTTTTCTTCTTTAGAAAGCCCTTCTCCGGATAATTTTGCAAACTCCATTAAAAGCTCTTTTTGACGTTTTGTAAGCTTTGTAGGCACCTTTACCTTTACCCTTACATGTTGATCACCACGCCTGTCAGAGTCGATGTGTGGGATACCTTTATTTTTTAAGCGAAATATCGTTCCGGTTTGCGTTCCTGCAGGCAGTTTCATAACTGCTTCGCCATCTAAAGTAGGTACCTTTATTTCATCACCAAGCGCTGCTTGAACAAAACTCACCGGCACCTCGCAAAATACATCATAACCTTTTCGCTTAAATACCTTATCCGGCTTTACTGAAATCACTACATACAAGTCACCTGGTGGTCCGCCTAGTGTACCATGATCCCCTTCTCCACTCAATCTTACTCTTGTGCCGTTATCCACTCCTGCTGGAATTTTTATGCGAACTTTTCGACTTTTCTGTACTCGCCCTGTTCCTTTACAAGCACTGCACGGTGTATCAATAACTTTGCCTTCACCGCCACAGTTTGTACATGTGCGAGTCTGCATTATTCTCCCAAAAGGCGTATTTATGGCAGACCTCACCTGCCCTGTGCCGCCACATACTCCACAAACTTTAGAAGAAGTTCCCGGAGCAGCACCGCTTCCACCGCACACATTGCAATTCTCCGTGCGCAAAATATTTATTTCCTTTTCTGTGCCAAAAGCCGCTTCTTTAAAAGAAAGCTCAACTGCTAACTCTAAATCTGCTCCTCTTTGTGGCCCTCTTCCCTTTCTCCGAGTTCTGCCGCCAAAAAACGCATCAAAAATCTCATCTATATTGCCAAATCCACCCGCAAATCCCTCAAAAGGATTTTTGCCACCAAAATCAAACCCACCAAAACCCTGGCCATTTACACCAGCATGACCAAATTGATCGTACTTTACCCTTTTATCCGGATCGCTGAGCACTGAGTAAGCTTCAGATATTTCCTTAAATTTTGCTTCTGCTTCTGGATTATCTGGATTTGCATCTGGGTGGTATTTGCGCGCAAGTTTTCTGTATGCCTTTTTTATCTCATCCTCTGAGGCATTTCTTGATACTCCTAAAATTTCGTAATAATCTTTCTTATCACTCAGTTTAACGCACCTCCCTTCCTTAAAAAGACAAGCATGCTTAAAAACTCTATACAATCATGAAAAACACAAAAAAACGTCACATATGATCTTAGTATGATTTTACTATTTTTTT
>JAJOKN010000022.1:0-12700 GCA_021129815.1 Desulfotomaculum sp.
TCTAAGTTGGTTTTTAATTCTCTTGAAAGGTTATATAAAACTTGTTTTTATCAGATATAAATTTTTTAAATTTTTTGTCACTACCTAAAAACTGAGAATATAAAAGATAAGCTATTCCTTTACCTTTTGTTTTCAACTTGTAAGATCTCTCTACTAGCAAATTATCTGAAACCCTTACCCTCACCTTGCTTTTGCCCTCATCATCTCCGCTGCCTCCAAATATCTGTGCTTCCCTTTTCTTCATTTCGTCAACAGAAAGGCAATTAAGGGCGCGCCACCAGAATCTCAAAACCCCTTTTATTGATGGAGCTCTCAATTCAGGAGAAAGGGTATCAGCGCCATAAACAAACATTGGTGTTATTATTTCACATTTAAATTTAACCTTTTCCATAGCTTCCTCCTGGTGCCTTTACCTGCTTAAGGCAAGCTTTACAAATAAGTTTTCCAACTGCACAACCTCACAGCATAAATAACTGCTGTAGAATAAAAGTATGCTATATTTCCAATATTTCCGGATATATCTTGCCATCCTTTATTTCTATAATTCCATACGTCGCAGGTTTGCTGCCGCGCGGTCTTGTGGTGCTGCCGGGGTTAAATATAAGCTTGTTTTCTATAAATTTTGACACAGCTATATGAGTGTGGCCATAGACTACTATGTCAATGTTTTTTTCTATTGCAAGCGATGCTAAATAATCATCTGATTCTTTAACGCCATATTTATGACCATGTGTAAGCCATATCTTTTTTCCTGCAATTTCTAGAAAAAGATCTTTAGGTTTAAATACTTCAAAATCACAATTACCTACTACTGCGTAAATATCCACTTCACTTATTTCTTTCTCCAGCGCAACGGCATCTTTATAGTGATCACCTGCATGAAGCAACACATCTATACTGCCCATTTTGCTTATAGCAGCCTTTGCTATATTCAAGTTTCCATGTGTATCACTTATAATTCCAATGCGCATTTTAAATTTCACCACACTTTTTTATAAATACTACAACCTAATTATCTTAAAATCTCTTTCAATATTTCAATAGCCTTCTTAATCGCCATGCTTCTGTGGCTTACTCTGTTTTTTTCATGCATGTCTAACTCTGCAAATGTTTTTTTAAATTCTGGGTAATAAAACAACGGATCATATCCAAAGCCTTTTTCCCCTCTCGGCTTATCCAATATATACCCTTCACAAGTCCCTTCTGCTATGTGTATCTTTTGGTTTGGAGTGCAAATTGCTATCACACACTTAAATCTTGCAGTACGATCTTCCCATTTTACATCTTTCATCATTTCAAGCAGTTTTTTGTTGTTTGCATCATCGCTTTTATCATCACCAGCAAATCTAGCTGAATAAACACCGGGTTTCCCATCTAAATAGTCAACTTCCAATCCTGAATCATCTGCTAATGTTAATAAACCTGTATACTTTGAAGCCTCCACTGCCTTTTTTACAGCATTTTGCTCAAAAGTAACCCCATCTTCTATCGTTTCTGGCATGTCAGGATAATCATCTAAAGATAACGCTTCTACATTAATTCCAGATTCACTCAACAATTTTCCAATTTCTACCAACTTGCCTTTATTGCAAGTTGCTATTAACAATTTATTTATAATAAATACACCACCTACAATTTACCTTTTAATAAAAAACAATTTCATTTTAATAAAAAACAATTTCATTTACTTCCTGATCAACTTAAAATTTAAAAACTATAAATTCAATTAATCAAAAGTTCTATATATCTTTTAAGTATTCCTGCTTTGCTGAAACTGCACAACCAATCGCCCCAGCATATTGTGGATTATCTGGTACAACCACCTTAACATTCAACTCGCGTTCTATTATTTTTTTTATCGCTTGATTGTGTGCAACCCCTCCTGTAAAAACAATTACAGGACTTAAAAGTTTTAACAAAAGCGGCTTTATTCTTCTAAAAATTGTATAATTTACACCAGCGGCAAGTTCAGCAATAGAATTTCCTTCTACTAACTTTCCAATCAGTTCCGTTTCACCAAAAATAGCACAAGTAGAAGAAAGCTCAACAGGATTTTCATAATAACAGCTAAGCTCTTCTAAGCTTATTCCCAACACAACTGCCATATTTTCCAAGTACCTGCCAGTGCTTGCAGCACACCTATCATTTGTCTCAAAATCAATAAGTGTTTTGTTCCTCACTTTAGCTACTTTGCTATCCTGTCCACCCAAATCCAAAAGCGTAAAATCAACTAGCCCTGTTAAAAAAACAGCACCATAAATATGCGCTTTTATCTCTGGAATGTTCTTTGATCCACTGACTCTTTGCACATTTATAACCTGCCAACCATATCCTGTGCTCACTAAAAAATCAAACTCTTTTTTAAGTCCTAGCTTTTCAAATTCAACTTTGAGCTGTCCGTTGGTAAGCTTTCCATATTTTCGATAAAAAGATATTGTGTCGAATTTATGCAATTCCAGTTCCTCTTTTTCATTTAAAAGCGCAAGCTTTACACTGCGGCTGCCGAGATCTATGCCAGCATATACTGCCACTTAAGAAGTCACCTCAACATTTCTAAAAACGCATCTATCCGCATCTTTGTCCTAGCATCAAGCTTTCCTGGTCTATCGCCCTCCAGTGTGATAATAGGCAGTTCTATCTCCCTGCGTATTATCAAATCTTCAATCTGGCGATAACAAAAGCTCTGTACATAGTGAATAATTCCATCTAATTTGCGAAGTTTTATTTGTTCTTTAATGTCCTTTAAGCGATAAAAGATACCATAAGGATAAGTATACAACCTGTATTGTTCCACTATGTCTTTTGTATCAAAAGGCATTGTGAATTGCCTTTGCACCTCATTATACACCACTCTTGCTCCGCGTGCCTCTAAGTATTGATATAAATCACAAAAAATTGGAGGTACTCCAATGTATCCCAATCGCAAGCTGTTTTTTAACTCCTGTTTTTTATCCACGTTCAAAATATATTCTTCAACTGTTTGCTTGAATTTTTCTGGGTTGCCGTTAAAATCGCTGCACGATACTTGATATAAGTGATTATCCCAGCCGCTTATGCAGTTTTCACGCCACGTAAGTTCATCCAGCTTCCACACAATTTCCCTAACCTCATCAAGCTGCGCTTTAACTTTTTTCACAGCTTCCCAAGTAGTGCCAAGTGCGCAGATCAGCTTATCCAGTTGCAACTTCAACAGGTCATAATCTCTATCAAAAGAATAAGCAAATGGAATAACCCTTATGCCTTCCAATTCCAATGTTTCCATAAGCGCATGCGTATTGCTGCAGTCACCCTGAGTAACTACAATCAAAGTGTCAATATCTCTTTGTTTTAACATCACAGCATAAATTCCCTTTATCCATGCACAGATGTTGCGCGGATATCCTCTTAACTCTGCTTCTTCTATAAGTTTTTGAGGTTCATCGCTTTTTATAAAGAGATTGTTCAAATCCACTGGAACCATATTAGCAGCATAAATAACTTCTATAGGGACTGTGGTAGTGATGCCTACCTTTTTTTGCATTTCAATCAATCATTCTTGAAATATTTAAAGTAATTGTTGATTCCTCGCACAATTGCTTCCGCTGCTCTTTGTCTAAAAGATGGTTGTGACAAAAGCATCGCCTCTTTCTGATTGCTCAAAAAAGCTACTTCTACTAGCACCGCTGGCATATTCGTCTCTCTGATCACAACAAAGTCTGCTTTTCTAACTCCTCTATCCTCCAGCTGCAGTTCATTTACCAGCTCTTTTTGAATCATCTCTGCTAATTTTATAGATCCATATAATGGCTCTCTTCTATGAAATGTCATTATACCAGATATATTTGGATTCAAATGAGCATTTACATGAATGCTCACAAAAATATCTGCTCCAATCTCATTTGCCATCTCCGGCCTTTCATACAGACCTACAAACACATCCCCATAACGGCTCATCTCAACTACAGCACCTTGCTGCCTCAAAATATCGTACATTCTATTGGATATATCCATAACTATATCTTTTTCTTTTATATTATAATGAACAGCACCCGGATCCCTTCCTCCATGACCGGGATCAATAAATACTGTCTTACCTCTAACCGGCCACTTAGAAGTGAGTCGAATTAAAAGCTTATTATCTTTTGAAGTAATATTATAATCAATAGGTTCTTTTAAATCCAATACTAACCTTGTGACCAATGGTTCTGAACTGAACTCAGCTAAACGATACCTTAAAACCAAATTTGAGTCAATATCTACAGAACCTTTTAAATCCCCCGGATTCACATCATTAAAATCAATTACTAGCCTCAAAGGATCTTGAAGCATAAAAACATTGTAATCCAATTCTACGCCTGCCATGATAGTAAGTATCACTTTTTCTTCATCAGTACTCACTGTAATATCTTTCAACTTATTATTATAAACCTGCACGTCTTTACTATCTTCATAATTTAAAACAGCGTCTTCTTCTATAGATTTTTCCAACTCTTCATCGTTTTTATCATTTTTTTCATCTTTTTTCAATGTGCTATTTATATCCTCAAGTTTTCCATCAGATATCCAATCAACTTCATTTTCTAGTTTTTTATCAGTCTCTAATTCTCTGCTTATATCTTCACCGCGACATGCCACAACAATCCTTTCATCTTTTCGTACAGTTACCACTTCAGCAAGCTCATTGAACACCCATCCTTCAATGTTTTCACGCAGCAAAAGCTTGTACCATTTATCTGTGCTGTCAAGCCATAAATACCTCTCCCCGCTGTTAACCTGTCCTATAACAGTATAATTTAACCCTGGCCCTTTGCGCACGTTAACAAAATCTGCTGTTATCAATACATGCTTGTACAAATTTTCTTCTATTCTACCCACTCTTACAATCTTTTTCTCTTTATCCCAGCTAGCATTGTATCCAAAAGCTTCGGCTACAAAACGTGCAGGTAAAAAGGTACGTCCATCTCTAATAATCGGTGCAACATCTATACTTTTTACACCATGACGTGTGCTAAAAATCTCATATTTGCCAACTGTTAATATTACTACTTCACGTGTTCCAATATCACTCTTCTCAGCAAGCAGTACCAATGTTACCTGTTTGCTATTCTTGTCCCAGTAAATATCTTTATCCTTTACACCTAAAGAATTAGCCAAATATCGTACTGGAATGTAAGTGCGGTTATTTTGTATAAAAGGAGCAACGCCCATTCTAGTTTTATTTTCATTCCATGTGAAATACCTTTCACCAACAAAAAAACTCACTTCTATTGACCCAATACCTTCGGAAGGAAAATCCATTTCATCTGCAAAAGCAGCAACATAGCAAATAAAAATACAAACAAACATTGTGAAAATAACAGAAAAATATCTATACATAGTATCTTCCTTCCTAAGAGATAAAATTGATTTTATCTTATATTTCATGTAAAGTTATAGACGTAAAAATTACACACTTAGTTCCAAAAAGTTGTGTTAACTTACAAAAACAAATACTTTTCTAGCCAATCCTTCTACTTTTACTACTTCAATTTTTTCTGCAACTAGTCCAAGTAAATCGCTTGCAAAATAAATAACTAACGGAATTTTTTCTTGTTTAAAATCTTCCAAAACTACCACATTGTCAAGCGATATATCAGAAGGCGTAATTGTTACTTGAGTCTCCTCTTGTTTAACCTTAGAGCAAGCATTTAAACAACAAATGGCTATTAATAAAAACAACAGAGTTAAAAACTTTTTCAATCAAACATCACTACCTTTCTAAATAATTTAAAAATTTACTGCTCGTATATTTTGATATAATGTTTATGCTTGTATAAGAAAAATATGACATTTATTAGTTAAAATTTTAACTAAAGATTTTAGGTGTTAAACCCGATAAAACATTTTAGATAATTGTAAAAAATAAATGGAGTTCTTTATGTAGAAAGAAAAGTACAAAATTGGCGTATCACTAATTGTTCAGCAACACGAAGAATTGTTTAAAAGAGTATCTGCATTTTTGCAAGAAGTTCAAAGCAAAGCTCCATGGAAGGAAAAAATTGAAAAAGTAAAAGAAACTCTAAATTTCATGCAGGAATATAAAGATGCAAATGTAATATTGGGAGTTACAGGTGATTTACAGGGAAGCGTCTTGTTTGCTTTCCCAAAAGAAATGGCTTTAGACATGGTCAAAATTATGTCTGGAATGAAATTAGATGAAATTGACAATTTTGTTTCATCTGCTTTAGGAGAAATCGCAAATATAATCGGAGGGAATGCTGTAACAAATTTGGCATCACAAAACTATAGCTGTGATATAGTCCCGCCTCAAGTAATCATAGGCAAATATAAATCACCTTCAGTATAATAAAGCGCTTATTTCCAGAATACAAATATATGTCTATTCCACCCAACCCGATGGCATCCACACGTCCATCCAATTCTCTTAATTTAATCAGAGCTTTATCAATATCTCCATCTACGCCCACTCGCCTTACATCAAACTGTTCTCCTAACAAAGTTACAGTTGTACTATGATCTCTTTTTGACGATCCCAAGCTTACACTTACAATTCTTTTCAAAGCCTATCCATCAAGCCTCCAGTTATATTTTCATTTAATTATTTTGTTAAACGCTTTATCCTCTCAATAGGGCTTATTATATTTGTAATTTTAACACCAAAGTTCTCATTAACTGCTACAACTTCCCCTTCTGCTACCAACACACCATTTACCAAAATCTCAACAGGTTCATCCACCATCGTATCTAATTCCACTAGCGTTCCTGGTCCCATATTTAAAACTTCCTTAATATGCTTTTTAGTTCGCCCTAAAACCACAGACACTTTAAGCGGTATATCTAAAATCAAATCCAAATTAGGCACTGTCTGCACAGACGGATCTTGAGCAAGGTTTGCATTTAACATGCCAGCTGCAGCACTTGTCGTTGTACTTTCACTTTGAGCTTTTTCATCATGTCCATCAGCCATCTGCGGTGTAGCAATTTCTTGACTTGTGTCTTCAGTTATGCTCTTCTGCACATCTCCCCAAAGCAGTGCTGCTTTCTCCTTAGCAGTTTCAAGACTCACTCCCTGCATGAGTTCTGTGTCAACCAAGTCTCCTATGGTCATTTTAAAAGAAACAACCACAAGGTTTTCATCAGATGTCAACTCTGGCATTATATCTTCAAGCTTAGTATCTTTTTCGATCACCATCGATTCTGGAGGAGAAATATTGACTGGCTTGTTAAAAAGCTGAGAAAGAGAAGTAGCTGCTGCCCCTATCATCATATTCATCGCTTCTGACGCAGCGCTTATTTCTATATCAGATAATTCCTTAGATGTGGGCTTTCCTTCACCATCCATCATCAAATCAGCAATAATAAGCGCATCCTCTACTTTTACTAGTAATATATTAAAGCCTTTCAATCCTTCTATAAAATCAACTTTTATTATTAAGTAAGGATCTGTAAAACTTTCGATAAGCTCTTTTTTTGTAGTGAACCATACCCTGGGACTAGTGATGTTAACTTTTTGGTTGAGCAAATCCGAAAGCGTTGTTGCTGCTGAACCCATGGATATGTTTCCAACTTCACCTAGAGCATCTATTTCTTCAGGAGATAATAGATCACTATTTTTAGAAGTACTTTCACCAGATTTGTTGCTCTTTACTTCGCTTTCCTTATTGCTAACACTATCTTCTTTTTTTTCTTCAGAATGCGCTTTTATCAAAGATTCTATTTCTTCTTGGCTCAATATCTGCTCATCATTAGACATATATTTAGTCCTCCTCTACTAAAGACATAACCTGAACAGCAAGCCTTCTTCCTATTTTACCCGGCTGCACTTTAAATTTAAGCTTATCTTCTATATAAAGCTCAAAATCCTGCCCATACTTTTTATTCAGCGTTAAAACATCTCCCGGCTTAAGCTCTAAAAAATCCTTAACCGTTATTCTGCTCTCACCAATAACCACACTGATGTTGACTGATGACCGAACAAGCCAGTGCTTTATAGCGTTTATATCTTCTGGCTTTACTTCTGCAAAAGTTTGACTCAATTGATTTTTAGTAAACTTATGGAGCACCGGTTCTAAAAAGTTGTAGGATAAGCACAAATTCAAAAAACCAGTATTGTTTTCTACATTAGTAGAAAAAGTAAGTACCAGCACAACGTCAGTCGGTGAAAGCAATTGATGCATATGAGGGTTTGTCTCCATAGTTATTATACTGTGCTCACCTGTAAAGATATCTTTCCACACAATGTTTAACTGATTCAACATTTTCTCTATAATTTTGCGGGCAATAACCACCTCTATATCCGTAAGCTCCCTTATTTCATCCAGTAGCTCTCCTTCTCCACCCATTTGCAGGTCTATAAGTGGAGTTATAAATTGAGCATTAGTCTCCAAAATGGCATTCCCTTTGTGATCTCCAAAAGTAAAAATAGTAAGCAATGTAGGAGTTACTACTGACCTTGCAAATTCTTCATACGTAACCTGCGAAACCGAAGCTAATTCTATATTGATGTCTGCATTCAAAAAACCCGACAAAAAACTGCTTAACAGCCTTGAATAACTTTCATGCAAAACCCTAAAAGTGAGCATGTGCTCTTTAGAAAATTTGTTAGGCTGACGAAAGTCATAAGGCTTTACTTTTTGTTTTGTGTCTTTTTCAGCTTGTTCTGTTGAAACTTTCCCTGACGCCAAGCTTGCAAGCAAAACATCTATCTCTGCTTGAGAAAGCACTTCTGTCACAAGCTACCACCTGCTTTCCGCTATTATCAAGCTCAAAATTTAATGGACAAATAACATCTAAAAAACCTCACTTATTGACTACTTACCTAAATAATTCGTTTGATAGCCTGTAAAATTCTATCCTGTTGAAAAGGCTTTACTATAAAATCTTTTGCACCTGCTTGAATAGCTTCCATAACCATTGCTTGCTGTCCCATCGCACTGCACATGATTATATTAGCATTGGGATCAATCTCTTTAATAGCTTTTACAGCTTGAATTCCATTCATCTCCGGCATAGTTATATCCATAATTACCAAATCTGACTTTAACTCCTTATACATTTCAACAGCTTGTGCACCATTTTCCGCTTCGCCAACTACCTCATATCCTGCCTTAGTAACTATATTCTTGATCATCATCCTCATAAAAGCAGCATCATCTACAATAAGAATTTTTTTAGCCACTCTAATCTTCCTCCTAATTTTTATACTTAAACTGAAATACCTAAAGCACTGAATAATTTATTCAAAGATTCTTTTTTAGCTATAAAAAAGAACTTGCCATTGATGTTTTTTTCTTTCTCAAACATAACTGCTTCTATCACTAAAATATGATCATCAACATAACCGCCTTCTATTAGCGATGTGCTGAGCACAGCCCCCAGCATATCAAAAGCAAACATAGGCACATTGGGCTTTATCTTAAGACCTGTCATAGTGCTTATAGCGCTCAAAAACGCGCCTGTAAGCATATTGGCTATCTCTTTAACAGCTGACTGGCACACTTCATCCATTTGAGTTGTAGTCCCCTTATCCATCCCCATCAGCATATCGATTAAATAGTATGAGCTCTTCTCATCAAAAACAAACAGCACCTGCGCTGTTATGTCTCCTTCCACTCTAAGCGCCACACATGAAACAACTTCTTCAAGCCCTCCAACCATTTCCATAGTTTCGACCATTGATACAAACTTAGTATTTGGCACCTTCATATCGACTTTTTTATTCAGCATATTTGCTAAAGATGTAGCAGCATTTCCCAGCCCTATATTACCTATTTCCTTTAATGCATCGATGTGTATATCTGACAGTTTATCATTGACGTTTACATTTTCATCCAAGCTAATCCCTCCTATAAAAACAAGGAAAAACCTTCTTCAGTCCAAACTTTTCAGGATTAAAAATTGTCTCACTACCTCCAATAAACAAATATCCACCGGGTTTTAGTGAATTTGCGAACTGCTTGTTTATTTTATCCTGTGCTTCGCGAGTAAAATAAATAGTAACATTTCTGCACAATATCAAGTCATATCCAGTGGGGTATTTGTCAGCTAGTAAATCATGCTGTTTAAAATACACTTTGCTTTTTATTTCCTGCTTTATTATATATTCATCACCTTGTCTTATAAAGTACTTTTCCAATCTTTGCTTGCTCTCATTCTTAAGCGCATCTGCTTTATACCTGCCTTCTCTTGCTTTTTGTAATATACTCTGATCGAGATCTGTCGCATCAATTCTATAAGTCTTTCTAGGTGATTTTTCATATAAAATAATCGACACCGAGTAAGGTTCAGCTCCTGTAGAACAGGCTGCACTCCACACTTTAAGATTTGGAGACTTTGACAATAACTCCGGTACCACTTTGGTTTCCAATATCTGAAACATTCTAGGATCTCTGAAAAACTCTGTAACATTTATAGTCAAATAATCTAAAAAATTGTGGTACTCTTCTCTTTTGGTACAGAGCAAATCAAAGAATTCTTTGTAATCGCGTATTTTTCTTTTTTCCAACAAGTTATCTAACCTGCGTTTTAATTGATTTTCTTTATAACTATTTAAATCCAATCCGAATTTTTGATAAATTTTATTTTTGAATTCTGAAAATTGCATACTATATCACCTTCAATGGGGACCCAACCATTCTTATAGTCACTGCTCCCGTATTTAAATCAAGAATCATTGTTCTACCGTGATTGCCACCTGTTTCATCTGCCAAGAGCTTTATTCCTAGTTTTTTCAAAGCTTGCTTGACAGCATTGACGTTTTGCTCACCAATATTCATCGAAAAGTTTTTATCCCTGCCTGAAAACATTTGAGCCCCTCCTGCAATTTTAGCCTGCAACCTAGAAGCCTTTGCCCCTTTCCTGCATAGTTCCTTAAACATAAGTGGGACACCTGTATCGGTAAACTTAGCAGGCTTATCAACCTTATTAAAGCGCTTGCTGTCAGGAAGCATTATATGTAACAATCCTCCCACTTTCAAGTTAGGGTCATACAAAGTAAGCCCCACACAAGAACCCAGCCCCAGAGTAATTATCTTATTAGGCGCGTTTAAGGTCTTATAATCGGCTATACCCACTATGATCTCCTTCATCCACCTATCAACAGTCGTAGAATTAAAAATTCTTACAACTGTCTTTTTGATCAACTCCTTTTCATATCATTTGTCAATCTCCATATCTCATCTGCAGTGCTAACAAGCCTCGAATTAAAAGCATAAGCCCTTTGTGCTTCTATCATATTGACCATTTCAATCGCCAAATCTACATTGGACATCTCTAAATATCCCTGCTTAATCAATCCAAAACCTTGCTCACCTGGATTGGCTTTTTTCACAGCCCCCGCAACATCAGATGCTAAAAACAAATTGCTGCCAACAGCTTTTAATCCAGAAATATTTTCAAATCGATATAAAGCAATCTGCTTATCAATGTGTTTTACCTCTCCATTCTCGTCAATAACCTTTACCTTACCATCTGATTCTACTATAATATCGACAGCATCAGGTGGAATCTTTATACCTAATAACTTAAATCCACTTGAATTTACTATATAACCGTCCTTCGTCATAAAAAATGCACCTTCACGCGTATAAAACACCTGTCCTTCACCTGATTCCAATGCAAAAAAACCTTCTCCATCTATCGCTAAATCAAATGTTCTATCAGTCTTTTTTAACACTCCCTGCTCAAAAACCTTATTAATAGATGCCACTTTCACTCCATGACCAACTTCAACAGGTTTTTTGTTTTCGGGTATAACAGGTACTCCCTTATGCCCGATTTCTTGCCTTACAATATCGCAAAAGTTGATTCTATCCCTTTTAAAAGCAGTAGTGTTTATATTGGCTATGTTGTTGCCTATAACCGACATTTTCGTTTGTTGCGCTATCAAAGCCGAACGCCCTGTCTGTATCACTGCCAGCATATGCTCCACCTCTTTTTTATATAAAATAAAAGCTTTATCTCAATACTCCTACTTGATTTATAGCTTTATCCAACAATTTGTCATGTGTTTTTAGTGCTTTCTGTAAAGTCTCATAAGTCCTCGCCGCTGACAACATATCCGTCATTTCATTTACTAAATTAACATTTGATCTTTCAATAAACCCTTGCATCACTTTTGCATTTGCAGCTTTTTCTCTTGCATCAGTAGAAAAATACATGTACCCTTCTTTTTTTAGCGCATTTACATCTTCAAAATCCACCACTAAAATTTTAGCCACAGCTTCTCCATCTATGAGTACAGTGCCATCATGCTGTACGCTAAACTCACTGCTTCCAACATATATAGCATTTCCCCTTTCATCCAACAAAGGATCTCCCAAAGCAGTTACTAAATAGCCTTCCTCATTTATGCTAAAGGAACCGTTTCTAGTATATAACCTCTCACCATCTCTTTGAACTACATAGAAACCTTGCCCATTCAAAGCTAGGTCTGTAGAAACACCAGTTTTGATGAGCTGGCCTTGAGAATAGTCAGTAACTATTTCAGCCACCACGCTTCCCATATTTGTTTTTCCTACCACTTGCTTGCCTTTAATGTAAGGTCCTCTTGCTACAACCCACACCTCGCCAAAGGTTTTTGGTAAAACTCGTTCACTTTTATATCCATAACTGTTCACATTAGCTAAATTATTAGCTAAAACATTTAACCTAGCATGCTGCACTCCTATTCCACTCAAAGCAGTATATATGCCTCCAAACAAAATACACACCTCCTCATTTG
>JAJOKN010000022.1:12800-15861 GCA_021129815.1 Desulfotomaculum sp.
TTTTAATATTTTTTTGAGTTTTTTTATGATATGCGCATGCAACTGACACACGCGTGACTCAGATACTCCCAGCACTTTGCTGATTTCTTTGAGTGTCAATCCTTCTTGATAATACAGAGCCAAAACCAGCTTATCCCGCTCCTTCAAAGCATCAATAGCACGCATAAGGCTTTCAACATCTTCTTTTTGAGCTATTTCTTCCAAAGGGTCTACAACATTCATGTCTCTAACAACTTCTCTTCTACAAATAACATCTCCCTTGTGGTTGTGTATCTTTTCATCAAGAGAATACATATGATCTGAGTTTGACATGTTCATAATCTCTTGTATCTCTTCTTTTGGAATACCTGTAATCTCTGAAAGATTATCTATATTGACTTCTTTTCCCATTTGTCTTAGCTTTTCCTTTGCCTCTCGCAAACTCTCTTTTTTGCGCCAACTCACGCGGGGAATCCAGCTTTGCCTGCGAATCTCATCGATAATTGCCCCTTTAATCCTGTGATAAGCAAATGCCTCAAACCTAACATTAAACCTAATATCAAATTTATCAACTGCTTCCATCAAGCCTATTATACCATAGCTTTCCAGATCTTCCTGCGAAAAAAAACCACCTACTTTCACAGCAATCCTGCCTGCAACCTGCCTAACAAAAGGCAAATAATGTATTATTATTTTTTCTCGAACTTTTTTATACTCCTCACAATCTTCTTTATTCTTCAAAACATGAAACGCACTCCAAAGTTCATTTATTTCTTCTTTATTATTCAAAATAAAATTTTTCATCCTCATTTCACTTAATTTCGCTTTCCTTTAAAAATCTACTTGTCTTTTCCTTATTTGTTCTATTTGCTTTCTAAACACAAAAGAACATATCATATCCTCCATTCCTTGGTTCAAATCTAAAAATTTAAGTCCTGCATAAAAAAGCTTTGTTTCATCGTCAACTAAATTACATCGCACCACTTCTGCTTTTACATTGACGTCCACCATTTCCTTTTTTGCAGGAATTTTAAAATGTAAATCTAGCAATTTACCCGGTTCAATCTTTTCTTTTGTCGCCATTTTAATTCCGCCGCCGCTTATATCTAGCATCACAGTTTTTACCCAGTCAGCATCATTTTTTTTGTATTTAACATCCATTATAACCGGCACTCTGACGAAGTGCCTGAGCTGTATCCTTTTAATTTTATCATCATCTGGTTCTTTAATTTTATACAGCAGCAATGTGTCTGATTCTTTATGTTTGCCTAAGAACTCAGAATCAAATACATATATTGCTCCTTCGGATATATATTTAACCCGTATGCCTTCCCCTCTCATCAACACAAGAGGTTCTTTTTCGTTGTATGGTATTGTTATGTATATTATCCCTTTCTCTATGTTTTGTATATTTGAAAAATATTCTGGTCCTTCTATCGAGGACAATCTAACAATTGATATCCTTTGATTAATTTTATATTTTTCGTTTTCAGGTATATTCGCCATTCCCATACCTCACTTAATAATTTGAATTTTAAAAATGTCCTTTATATAAATAATAATAAAAAATGTAAAATTAAGTATTGGAATTAAAAAAAATCGTCAATTTTTTCAAAAATCCACCTATGCCGTTATAAGCACTTTCCTTTTTTGCCAAATCTTTATCTCTTGTACTTTGATATATTAGTTGATTTGCTATTGATCTTATTGCTTTACTAGCTGCACTAGAATTGTTTTCTATAACAAAAGGCACCTGACGTTTGACTGATTGCACAACGCTGTTATCTTCCGGTATAAAACCCAAACAGCTTACTCTAACTCCCGGCAAAAAACGCCTAACTGTAATATCCAGCTTCTTAAACGTAAGCTCAGCTTCATTAAAATCGATAAACCTATTTACTATCATGCTAAATTCTTTATGTACACCATATTTTGACAATACTTTTATAACTCCATAAGCATCTACTATAGATGTAGGGTCTGGTGTTGCAACTATAATTACCTCCTGTGCTGCTGCAGTAAAAGCAAGCACATTTTTATTGAGCCCTGCTCCAGTATCCACCAATACCACATCAACTTCCATCTCCAAATCTTGCACAACATCCCTTAAATATTTAATGCTTTCAGAATCCAGATTAGCCATTTCCACAAGCCCTGATCCACCGGATATTATTCCTATGTTGCCAGGAGCTAGGGTTAAAATTTCCCTTAAAGATTTTTGCTTATATAAAAAATCATAAACAGTATATTTAGGAGCAACTCCGAGCAAAACCTCTGCATTCGACATCCCTAAATCCGCATCAAATACAACAACGCGCATACCCATATCAGCGATAGCAATAGCTAAATTAACAGCAATGTTAGTTTTCCCTACTCCTCCTTTTCCACTCGTAACAGCTATAACTCTAGAGGAATTCAAAAAAGGCTTTACTTCATCAAACTCTCTCATTACCGCGATATTCATAACTCACTTATACCCCTCTTAATATCATCTCAGCCAAATTGCGTGGTTTTATTTCTATAATGTCATCAGGAATAACCTGTCCATCTGTGCAATATCTCAAAGGAACGCCTGTTCTCAAAACTATGTTGAGCATAGAGCCCAATGTCTCTGTCTCATCGAGTTTTGTAAATATACAACCTGTGTAATTTGCAATTTGAAAATCCTTTACAATTCTCAACAAGTCTCTATCCTTTGTGGTAGCGCTCATCACTAGGTAGATTTGCTTATTTCCCGCTATAGATTCCAAAAAACCTTTTAATTCCAACACTTGACCTGTGTTTTTAGAAGAACGCCCCACTGTATCGATCAATATGTAATCCTTATCTGCATGCCGTTCAACTGACTGACGCAGTTCTGCAGGCGTCATCACAACATCAACTGGTACACCTATAGTGCTGCCATAAATTTTCAGCTGATCAGCCGCACCATAGCGATAAGTATAAACAGTCACTAAAGCCACGTTCTTGCTTTCTAACAGTTTAAAACGCGTAGCTAGCTTTGCAAGAGTAGTAGTTTTGCCTACTCCTGGCGGCCCTATAAATACCAAACACTGTGTTCCATCACAAGCATCTTTATCTA
>JAJOKN010000059.1:0-7267 GCA_021129815.1 Desulfotomaculum sp.
ACTAAGACTTTTTACACTAAAATCAATTTTTGCTTTACACGGCAAGCAAAATAGATTACAATAGACACAACATTAAATGCGAGAGGTTGCCAAAGCTTGAAAAATAAGCGTTCTTTTTTTCAACTAATTGTTGACACGAACGTTTTTTATTTTTATGGACAATTTTATTTTTGACAATTCAGCAAATTGTTTTTGAGGGGGCTTTTAAAATGGAAAAAGTGGCATATGTATGTTGGCTATTGTAGCGCTGTTTTGGCTTGCTGGTATGTTTTTAGGAATGATAGCTGCTTTTCCTATAGGGGTGGTAGGAATTATTGGAATAATGGGAATTGGCTTATTATTAATAAAAGTTATTAGAGAAAGAATATCAAACGAAGAAGATGATTATTATTCTAGAAATGTTGATAAATAAAGTGGGTTTTAAGCATATGAGATAAACGATTTAAATATGAGTGTTGGGATGTTAAAAATTATCTTTTTAGAATTTGGAGGATGATAAAATGCTTATAACTACACAAGATAGATTTGATGATTATGAAATTGTTGAAACAATTGGGTTAGTAAAAGGGAACACAATTCGTGCAAGGCATGTGGGTAAGGATATACTAGCAGGATTGCGTTCGTTGATCGGTGGCGAAATTGGAGAATATACCGAAATGCTTGCAGAATCCAGAAAGCAAGCAATTGACAGAATGATAGCAGATGCTAAGAGCAAAGGTGCTGATGGCATTGTAGCTGTGCGGCTTACGACATCAGCAATAATGCAGGGGACATCAGAACTGTTGGCATACGGCACAGCGGTTAAGCTTAGGAAAAAAGATAGTTAAGAATACAACCAAATCGAAAGAAGCTGTGTAACCCGTGATGATAAGCTCACGGTTTTTTTGTTTCATGGAACAAAGAAAATTTAAATTCGTCTATTTCATATAGAGGAAATATTTTGTATTTTAGGAGACGATTTTATGAAAAACAATGGTGTTAATTTGATTACAAAACATATAGATAACAGAAAGCGCATGTTTAAAGGAGCTTTTTTGAGCTTGCTTGTGATGGCTTTGTTGTTCACCAGCTGCTGCGCAAGCACTGGAGGTGTTATCGGTGATAATGATAATGATATTATAAAAGAACCGCAAAAAAGCGGTTTGAATTATTTTAACAGCACTGACGAAATAGCTGAGTATCTAGAAGCTAGCAATGTTTTTAGCGAAGTGGTATATTTAGGGCATGTGCCGAGAGGGATTGGTATTCCCATGTTGGATGCGGTTATAGAGGGAATTACAAACGTACCTGAAACAATGTCATTGCAAAAAAGTGCGACAAATGAAGCTTCTCAGGATGTGGATTTTTCACACACAAACGTTCAAGTAATCGGCATAGATGAAGGCGACTTTGTAAAAAGCGATGGAAAATACTTTTATGTAGTCAGAGAAGGCGAAATAGCCATTGTAAAGGCATATCCAGTGGATGAAGCGCAAAAAGTAGCTTCTATAAAGGATTTTGGCATAAATACTCACAACACGCATTTATTTTTAGGCGAGAAAAAGTTAGCAGCGATAACGGATTTAGGAGAAACTCACTTGGTCAGAATATATAACACGACAGATATTGAAAATCCTGTGCTGATCCGCAAACTTGAGATAAGCGGCAACAAGATCAACACAAGGCAGATAGGTAGCATCATATATGTGATATCAAGGGAAGCAGTGAAGAGTGCAGATAAATTGCCGTGGATTAAAGAAGGCGAAGCAGTTTATACTGCAAAACCGCAGGACATTGGCTATTTTGAAAATGCTTATGGTGAAGGGGTTGTGTTCAACAGAGTAGTTGCAATTGATATGGAAGAAGAAAGTGGTTTTAAGCAGAGCATAGTTTTAGGTTCAAATGATGGCAATATTTACATGTCGTTTGAAAATTTATATATGACAGGCACGGATACTTCTGAAATTCCTGTAATATTGAAAGAGCTGTTGAAAGAGCTCTGCAAGCTCACAAACACGCAGTATATTGAAACAAATGATATACGTAGAATAGTAGAGCAAATACGAGATATAGCTGAAAAAATAGATGCAGATCTAGCTGACGAGTTTAATAAAATGGTCATGAGCGCTCAGATGAAAATTCATGATGCATTGGATAACACTAAAATTTATAGGTTTTCAATAAAAGATGGCGATGTGGAATTTAAAACTGCAGGAACTGTGAAAGGAAAAGTTTTAAACCAGTTTTCTATGGATGAGCACAACGGTTACTTTAGAATAGTAGTTACAGAGGACAAATGGAATGCGTTAGAAAGTCAAAATAACTTATACGTGTTGAATCAGGATATGAAAGTAGTAGGTGAGCTTATAGGGCTTGCTAAGGGCGAAAGAATTTATTCAGCGAGGTTTATGGGAGATAAAGCATACTTGATAACTTTTAGGCAGATCGATCCGCTCTTTGTTATAGATTTGTCTTTGCCTGAACAGCCTAAGCTTTTAGGAGAGCTTAAGATGCCTGGTTTTTCAGATTATCTCCATCCGTATGATGAAAATCACTTGATAGGCATAGGTAAGGAGATTGAGGCAGTAGTAGTAAGACCAAATGGAATGAAGGAAATCACAACGGATTTAAAGCTCATGTTGGAGTTGCCGATAGTGAGGACTGTGGAGAAAGGTGTAAAAGTGTCGCTATTTGATGTTAGCGACCCGTTAAACCCAATCGAGATGGGTAAGTTTGTTATAGATAATCCAAGCTCAAGGACGCTTGCATCGCAAGATCACAAAGCAGTGCTGTTTTGCAAAGAGCACAATATGTTGATTATACCTGTGAGTTATCATGAGAATATTACAAAGACGGGTGTAAGGATGCCGGAAACAGAAATAAATAATACAATGCTGACACCAGATACACCGCGTGTTGGTGTAATACCGCCTAGGAAATATCTTGATGTGTGGCATGGTGTTTATGTATTTGAAGTATCGCCAGAAGTTGGCGTGAAGCTCAAAGGCAAGATAGAACATGAAGAAGCCATCTTACGCTCAATGTATATCGATAAAGTGCTGTACACTTTATCTGTAGCGGAGGGAATAATCAAAGCTAGCGATATGGAGAGTTTGACATTGCTTAAAGATATTGATATAAAGAAAGAAGTTAAAAAGGGAAAAACTGTTCTTGAGGAAATTTCAGATTATCCACCAATTGTAGAGACAGTTAAGAAAGATTTGGCGGAATATCTTGGTGTGAACTTAAAAGATATAAAAGTTGTGAGCGTTGAAGAAGTGGAGTGGAGCGACAGCAGTTTGGGCGTGGGTAGAGGCGGCTTTTATCTTCAGGTTATAACACCGGGATATATCGTGCATTTGGAGCACAACGGCATAGTTTACAAATATCACACTGATAGAAGGAAAAGCTTTGTTAGAGCGTGGTAAGTTTATTGAGGAAAAACAAATCTTTTGTTAAAAAAGTTTGTGCATTTTCATGAGCAAAAGCAGCAGTTTGTACGGCAAAAGATAGTTAGGCAGAGGAAATTAGAAAAGAGGAGGTGAAGTGGATATGCTTCCAGTTAAAATTAAAGAGATAATGGTTGATTTAGCGATGAACCCGGTTTTGCTTGTAGTTGATGAAAAAGAAGAAAGAGCTCTTCCTATCGTAGTTGGCCATTTTGAAGCTTATTCCATAGCGCTTGCATTGGAAGGGGTTGACTATACAAGACCGCTTACTCATGATTTGATAAAAACATTGTGCGATAAACTGGGCGGAAAGTTAAAAAAAGTTGTTATAACTGACATGCGGGATAACACTTACTATGCAGAGTTGTACATTGAAGGGAAAGATTCTGAAGTAGTAATTGTAATTGATGCAAGGCCAAGCGATGCAATTGCCTTCGCGCTTCGTGTCAATGCACCGATTTTTTTGAGCGAGAAAGTTGAAAAGCTCATGGTTAAAATGGATGAGCTGTTTAGTGAAGAAAAGCAAAAGACGATAAAAGAGCTTTTAAAAGATTATACGCAGACGGATAAAAAGCTTTTGCATTGACTTTGGTTAAACTGATGTTTGAGAGTGCAAAAACACGTTACTTTTAGCATTTATAAGCTAAATAGCAACTGTTTTGTAGATTGCGAAAATTGTGCGCTTTATAAACAATACTTAAAAACATGGTTGTTAAGAGCAGCTTGTATAATTAATAAACAGGTTATATTTTCCACGTCTTACAAAAAGCGCATATCTCTGTGCTTGTGGGCATGTTGCAGATGCTGCAGGGCCTTAACGAGATTTTTGCTTCATTTTCTGCTTTGAATATATGAGCAATTTGTGAGTATTTTTCATAGAAAAAGCGCTTTGTTCCTGGCGATTTTTGTTCTATGGAGTTCAAAAGCTCTTTGTAGCGCTTGAACTTTGCTTTTTTAGAGTGAGGGCAGCTTGCAGTTACTACTCTTATGTTGTGTAGTTTAGCATAGAAGTGGATTTCGTTTTCAAACAATAGAACAAGGGGTTTTATCTTTCGGCAAAAATTTCCTTCTGCAGGAAGATGAGGAGTCCCTTTTGAGAGGTAGCGCATCTCCCAGCGCAGGAGGTTGGCAAAGAGCGCTGCTGACAGGTCGTCTAGATTATGGCCGGTGGCAAGTGCATCGACTTTCTTTTGATGAGCGACGGCATTCATCACATACCGCTTTGTCATGCCACAGGTGGAACAAAAGCGGCCAATGCGCTCACCTACATCTTCTATAGTTTTCCCGAATTTTTCTTTTAAGTTATAAACTTCAAGCGGTATATTTCGCTTGCTGAAGAACTCCCTGCAAACTTCTAGAGATTCAGCGGAAAATTGATTTGCGCTTATGCCTAAATCGATGTGCAACCCACAAACATCATAGCCAAGCCGATGCAGCACATCTGTGACCACTAAGGAATCTTTTCCGCCAGACACAGCAACTAGCACGCGCTCACCTTTTTTTAACAGTTTATACCTTTTGATTGCCTTTTCCACGCGGCGCATAAAAAACACATCGAAGTGCTCTGCACAAAAACGCGCGTGATGTGATGGGAGACGTACCACAGCTGGTTGTTTGCAAACTGTGCATTTCAATATTTATCTACCTCCGTGTGTGAAAAAGTTTAAAAATTTTTTTAAGTGATAAAGGAATTTTAATACAGCTAAAGAAGTTAATCAACATAGGTAACAGGTATTTTTAATTATATTTCGCATAATTTTTAAGAAGAAAAAATGAAAAGCAAGTCATTGAGGATAATATTGGCTGCAGTGCTGCTTGTTTTGGCATTGTCTTTAGCGTATTGGCAGCTACTTTAGAAACACTTAAATTGGTCAGGTTTTGTTGTTCAAAATAAACTTCACCAGCGGTAGGCGTATCCATTCCGCCTAGAATATTTAACAAAGTGCTTTTGCCAGAGCCGCGTGTTATAGGATATAGAAAAACTATTTCTTAAGTGAATTTTTAAGAGAAGCCAAGAGCTTTTTAGTTCTTGGTTTTTTGTTTTGCTATTTATTTTTAACTATCATTTTTTGTGATACAATAAAAGAGACCATGTTTATTGGGATATTGTCAATGTTTTAACACAAAGGAGCAGTATTTATGATAGAAGTTAAGATAAATGGCAAAAAAGAACTGTTTGAAAAAGATACCTTGCTTATAGACTTTTTAAAACAAAAAGGCATAAATGTGAACGCAGTAGTGGTGGAATATAACGGCAGCATTGTGCCGAGAGAAGATATAAGTAAGATTTTGTTGAGAGATGGTGATAGAGTGGAAGTGCTGCACCTGGTAGGAGGTGGTTAGGTTATGGAGGATTTTCTTGAGATAGGCGGCAAGAAGATAAAAAATCGGTTTTTTACAGGAACAGGCAAGTACGCTACGAATGAGGTGATACCGAGGCTAGCAAAAGAAGCTGGTATAGAAGTGATAACGGTGGCGCTAAGGCGTGTGGATTTAACCTCTCCTGAGGAAAACATATTGAATTACATACCCAAAAAATGCATAATCCTTCCCAACACCTCTGGTGCTAGAACTGCAGATGAAGCGGTGCGAATCGCGCGGCTTACGCGTGCTTGCGGGTGTGGAAATTGGATAAAAATAGAAGTCATCTCTGACAACAAATATCTTTTGCCAGACAATTATGAGACTTTAAAAGCATCTGAAAGACTGGTAAAAGAAGGATTTGTAGTGCTGCCTTATGTGAGCCCGGATTTGATGGTGGCAAAGGCGCTTGAAGAGGTCGGCGCGCATGCAGTGATGCCGCTTGGCGCTCCGATAGGCACAAACCGCGGGCTCAAAACCAAAGAGCTCATACGCATATTGATAGATGAAATAAAGCTGCCTATAATTGTTGATGCAGGCATTGGCTGTCCTTCCCACGCTGCGGAAGCGATGGAAATGGGAGCAGCCGCTGTGCTTGCAAATACAGCAGTGGCAACTGCTAGAGATCCTGTGATGATGGCAAAGGCATTTAGCATGGCTGTGGAAGCTGGGCGAATGGCGTACCTTGCAGGATTAGGACCTGTTAAGCTCACAGCGGAAGCGAGCTCGCCACTGACGGGCTTTTTAAATGAAGAGAGCGGGTAGATAAAATAAAAAGGATGAAAGGACAAAGGTAAAAGATTAAAGGCTAAAGATAAAAGACTAAAAGATTGAGAGACTAAAAGACGAAAAGGCTATTTTTATCTAGAGAAGTTTAATAAGGAGCTGTAAAAATAATGAAGGATAAAAGCTGTCAGGATGCAGATTCACTGTGGAAAGACGTAATAGAAGATTTCTTTGAAGACTTTATGAAATTTTTTACACATATACGCAATAGCAATATTTGCAGAAAGCAACAAGAACTTTAAACCAGACACCTATCACTATAAACTTTATGAAACAGAACTAATATACAAATATAAAGCGTATAAAATACTAGAGCAAGATGAAGAAGAACTAAAGAAAAGCAGCAATATATTTGCTTTAGTAATATTAGCGGGGCTATATGCGATAAAGGCGAAGGGAGATATAGACAATCGCTATCGATTCAAAAAAAGACTTATAAAACTTTTATTGGAGCGTGAGTATGCAAGAGAAGAGATAAAAAAGATGTTTAAATTTGTAGAAAGCTTGATGTATTTGCCAGAAGAAGTTAACATAAAATTAGTAGAAGAAATAGAAAAAGAGTATAACTTAGGAGGTGAAAGGAGAATGGGATTAGATGGTGATAAGTCAATAATATGGAAAGTTTTAAATGAAAAGGCAGAAAAAGCAGTTTTTCAAAAGGGTGTACAAGAAGGCATACAAGAAGGCATACA
>JAJOKN010000059.1:7367-15230 GCA_021129815.1 Desulfotomaculum sp.
CAGAAAAAGCAGTTTTTCAAAAGGGTGTACAAGAAGGCATACAAGAAGGCATACAGAAGGGCAAGTTGGAAGTGGCTAAAAAGCTTATAGCAAGAGGGATGGAAGTAAAAGAAGTAGCAGAAATAGCAGAATTGCCAGAAGAAGAGATAAAAAAACTGATGAATTGAAGATTAAAAACTCAAAGACAAAAAGACTAAGAAAAAGACTAAGAGATAAATAAGACGCCAGCTTTATGGAGAGATTTATATGAGCTTTTATGAAACTTACAAAGAGTTTTGCAAGTTTGAGTTTGATGAGTATTTTAAAAAAATAACTAGTGCTGATGTGTTAAGAGCTTTAGCCAAAGAAAAGCTCGACTATATGGACTTTCTTGTGCTTTTGTCTCCTGCTGCAAAAGCGCATTTGGAGGATATGGCCCAAAAAGCGCATAAGATCACGCTGCAGCACTTTGGGCGCACGGTTTTGTTATACACTCCTGTTTATTTGTCCAATTACTGTTCAAATTACTGCGTTTACTGTAGCTTTAGCGCTAAAAATAAAATACAGAGAAGACAGCTTTCGTTTGAACAAGCAGAAGAAGAAGCAAAAGAAGTGTTTAAAACAGGCTTAAGACATGTGCTTTTACTTACAGGTGAATCGAGAGCACATACACCAGTTGAGTATATAGCAGAGTGCGTGAGGATTTTTAAAAAATACTTCAGTTCAGTAGCTGTTGAAATTTACCCGCTTGATGTAGATGAGTACAAAACTTTGATAGATGCTGGAGTGGACAGCTTAACTATTTATCAAGAAGTTTACAACGAAGAAATTTATGACAAGCTGCACATAAGCGGTCCCAAAAAAGATTACAGATATCGAATGGATGCGCCGGAACGCGCGTGCAAAGCAAAGATGTTCAGCGTAAACATAGGCGCGCTTTTGGGGCTTTGGGAGTGGCGCAGCGAAGCGTTTTTTACAGGAATGCACGCGAGCTACCTGCAGGATAAATACCTGGATACTGCTATAAGCGTGTCTGTGCCTAGAGTACGGCCGAATTTAAGTGGATTTAAACCTCTTTGTAATGTGACGGACAGCGATTTGGTGCAAATAATACTTGCGCTGAGGCTTTTTATGCCTAGAGTAGGCATCACGCTGTCCACGCGCGAGCGCGCAAGCTTGCGCGATAACTTGATAAAATTAGGCGTTACTAGAATGTCCGCAGGAGTGAGCACAGAAGTAGGAGGACGAACTTTGGCAGAAGAAAAATCAGCAGCGCAATTTGAGATATCAGATAAACGAAGCGTTGCGGAGATAACACAGATGTTAAAAGCTTCAGGATATCAACCGGTGTTCAAAGATTGGTGTTGATTTGCTTTGATGAGAGAGTTTGATGCTGCTTTTAAAAACTATATTGGGGAAAAAAACTTTAAAAAAATTAAAAGCGTAAAAGTAGGAATTGCAGGCATCGGCGGACTTGGTTCTAACTGCGCTGCAGCTTTGGTAAGGAGCGGGTTTTGTGATTTTACGCTTGTGGATTTTGATGTGGTGGAAGTTTCTAACTTGAACAGGCAGTTTTATTTTTTGCATCAAGTCGGCATGTTAAAAGTAGATGCGCTGGAAGAAAACTTAAAAAAAATAAATCCGAGCGTTTCAGTTGAAAAAATAGCAAAAAAAGTAAGTGAGGATAATGTAAAGGAAATTTTTGAAGCTTGCGATGTTGTGGTGGAAGCGTTTGATGGTGTAAAGAGCAAATGTATGATAATTGGAGCATTTATGAGGAGTAAAAAACTCTTGGTAGCAGCATCTGGGATAGCGGGGTTTGGCGACAGCGATGAAATTGAAGTGCGCAAGATAGACGACAATTTTTATATTGTAGGCGACATGGTATCTGAAGTCAATAAAAGATGTCTTTCTTTTGCGCCTAAAGTAACTGCAGTTGCAGCAAAACAGGCGGATGTAGTTTTGAGCTGGGTGCTTAAGTGATAAATATAGGGGTGTTTAACTTTATGAGAAAGGATTGCTTAAATACCGATATTTATGCAATAACTTCAGAAGAACACTCACTGGGGCGAAGCAATATTGAGGTAGTGGAGCAGTTGATAAAAGCTGGCGTTAAAATAATCCAGTACCGTGAAAAAGAAAAGAAAAAACTCTATAAGTTCAAAGAGTGCAAAATAATAAGAGAAATGACAAAAAGAGCAGGCATCACTTTTATAGTAAATGACGATGTAGATATAGCGCTGGCAGTAAAAGCAGATGGAGTGCATGTAGGGCAAGAAGATTTGCCTGTGGAAGAAGTGCGAAAAATAGTTGGTGAGGGTATGATAATTGGTTTGTCCACACACTCACCAGCACAGGCAATGGAAGCTGTCAAAAAGGGTGCAGACTACATAGGAGTGGGTCCGATATTTCCAACGAAGACAAAAAAAGATGTGTGCGATCCTGTAGGCTTTGAATACCTTGATTATGTTGTAAAAAACATAAAGATACCTTTTGTAGCGATAGGTGGAATAAAAGAGCACAATATAAAAGAAGTGCAAAAAAGAGGTGCAACTTGTTTTGCGATGGTGACAGAGCTTGTTGGGGCGCGGGATATAGCAGCTAAAGTGAAAGCGATAAGAAAAAGGCTTGCAGAATGAAGGTAGCAGTTTGTTGACACTGCCTTATTTTTTTGTTACTATTGTATGCGTAAAACTTAAGCTATCAGTTTTTAAGGTGATTATGTCCCAGTAGCTCAGCTGGATAGAGCAACGGACTTCTAATCCGTAGGTCGGGGGTTCGAATCCCTCCTGGGACACCATTTATTGTTTTTATTGTTTATTATCTCATAAAATTTTTTTTACATTTTATCGATAGCACATCAGCTTTTTCCGCACAAAATGGCTACAAGTGTACGCAAACAAAAAAGACAAAGCGAGGTTTATGTGCTGGGCATGTATAAAGATGTGTATGAGGTTTAGAAATATAAAATTAAGTTTAAAGTTGTTATGTATTATATAAACGTATCTATACATGATGTAACTCCAGCTTTTGAAGAAGAAATAAAGCACTTGGTAAAAGCTTGTGAAAGTTTAGGTATTTCAACAGGAACCCTTCTTGTGATACCGAATTTTCATAACAAATGCCGTGTTGATAAATATGGGCGTTTTGTGAACTGGTTAAAACAGCAGTCTCAAAATGGCTGGGAGCTTGCAATGCACGGTTTTACTCACGCAGAAGATATAGTAAAACCCAAGAATATTTTTGAATATTTTATATCCAATTTTTATACAAATAGAGAAGGAGAATTTTACTTATTGAGCGAAGAAGAAGCTAAAAATCGCATAACAGATGGCATCGAGTTGTTGAAAAAAAGTGGTCTGCATGTAAATGGGTTTGTTGCTCCAGCTTGGCTTCTAAGCGATGGAGCTAAAAAAGCTTTATATGACTTCCAGTTTAAATATACCACTACGTTGAGAGGGATACATGATTTAGAGAAGAAAAAATTTTATAAAGTACCGGTTATAACATTTAGCAGCCGTTCAGCGGTGAGGGCTGTTGTATCTTGTGCTTTTGCAAAGCTGATGTCCTTATTGGTAAGTAAAAAACCTGCACTGCGTTTAGCGCTACATCCTTTAGATGCTAGGAATGTCGATCTAATGCAAGTGTTGAAAAGAATATGCAAAAGAGAGCTGAGTTACAGGCAGAGCGTTACGTTAGATAAGATGGTAAATATTTTAAGAAATTTGTAAGCTTTTTATAGTATGGAATGTGGTTTGGGGAAATGTATGAGTATACAAAAAAATGGTTAAGATTTAGAGAATTAAAACTAAAAAATTAAAAACTGGAATTCAAATTTAGCTTGCTGTTAAGTTTGATTAGAAAATATTTTTATATTTAGAAGAATAATGTATATATTATGAAATTTAGGAGAGCAATGTATTATGAAAATATGCGATATTACAAGCTTTTACCATAAAAAAAGCGGTGGGGTAAAGACTTATTTGCATGAAAAAATCAATTATATTTCAACCTTGAGCGATGTAAAGTATATTTTGATTGTACCGGGAGAATATGATGAAAAAGAAATTATAGGCAACACTGCTGTTTATAAAATTAAAGCACCTGAGTTGCCGTATGGAAATGGTTATAGATTGATTGTCAATTTAAAGCAGGTAAACGCAATTGTAGAAGATTTTCGTCCGGACATCATAGAAGTGGGATGTCCTTATTTTCTTCCTTGGTCGCTTTATGCAAGGTACAAATATGGATGTAGAATAGCAGCTTTTTATCACAGCGATTTCCCGAAAGCATATGCAAAGGCTATAGAAAAACATGTTGGAGAATTAAGTGCATCTATTTTTAAACGTTGCGCACTTAGTTATGTGCGTTCCATGTATAAGAGAGCAGATATAGTGTTTGCGCCTTCTGAATTTGCTGCAGCGTCGTTGAATGAGTGTAATGTTAAAAATACAATAGTGGTTCCTTTGGGTGTGAACACTGATAACTTTAACCCTAAAAATAAGTCTTTGGAATATAGACAAAAGCTGGGTATCCCGAACGAATGCGTGCTCATGTTGTATGTGGGAAGGTTCAGCTGGGAAAAAGGTATAGATATACTGCAGGAAGCGTTTGAAAGATTGGAAGAGAAATTTACAAATCGTTATTACTTGTTACTTGTTGGCGATGGACCGCTAAAATCATCGCTGTTACAATGGGCAAAAAATCATAGAAATGTCAAGGTGTGTGGCTACTTAGAAGGAAAAGAGCTGGCAACAGTATATGCTACAGCAGATTTATTTGTCACCTGTGGTGCTGTAGAAACTTTTGGACTTACTGTTTTGGAAGCGCAAGCATCAGGCACGCCAGTGATAGCGGTTTCTTCAGGAGCAGCATGTAAAACTGTTGTGCCAAACGCTGGAATAGTGGTAAGAAACTATAATGCCGATGCTTTGGAAAAGGCTATATTAGATATTTCAAATACTGATTTGATGGAAGTTGGCATGATGGCAAGAAAATTTGTGGAGGTAAATTACAGTTGGCAGAAAACGTTCGACAAGCTTTTTGTGCATTATCAAAATTTGATGCAAAAAGAGAATGCATTATCAGACAATATAGAAAAGAAGATCGTGAGCTAGTGAGAAAGATATGTGCAGCAACAGCTGTAATGGGAGAAAGCATAGAGCTGTTTTTCAGCAACAGCGAGTTCTTTGTTGACTTCTTCACTTCGTATTATACCGATGTAGAGCCGCAATCTGCATTTGTTGTTGAATACGATGGAAGAGTTGTGGGGTATCTTTTGGGTTGCACAAATGTAAAGAAGTATTTGCTTTATCAATTTATGATGTTTTGGAAATTGATTTTGAAGGTTTTAAAGGGTATTTGTCTAAAAAAATATAATAAAAATTGTATAAAATTCTTTTGGTGGCTTATGTGGAAGAGCTGGAGAGAGATACCTTGCGCGCCTATGAGCGGGGCGCATTTTCATTTTAATATTTTAAAGGGGTATAGAGGCATAAGCACGACGAAGCGGCTTGTGGAAGCTTATATAACCTATTTGAAAGAAAAGCACCCAAATATAAAAATCGTATGGGGTCAGATGGAAGTTTTTGAAAACAGACGCATGCCAGCGGTATTTGAGAGATTTGGATGGAAGCTTTATGATAAGGTTCCTTTTAGCAAGTACAAATATATGATGAAATGTGACAGGAGCTGTGAAGGGGAAAAGCTGGGTGTATCAAATAAAAAGCTAAAGTCGAAGGTGTTTTTGGCTACTATATATAAACAGTTGTAGGTTTTACAGCAAGAGAATTTTTGAAGGGAGACAACAAATTTGCACCTGATGCCAGCGTAACTAGAGCACAGCTTACAGCACTGCTAGTAAAGCTGTTGAAGCTACAAGAAGACAGCACAAGCATACCGTTCAAAGACGTGCCGAGTAACGCATGGTATGCGAAAGCGATAGGAGCAGCAGTAAAAGCGGGCTTAATAGCAGGCTACAGCAAAGACGTATTTGCGCCTGATGATGAAATAACAAAGGTTAAAACATACGGCAGCCTTATTAGCTTTAAAAGGCTGCTTTAAGCTATTTTGATGTGCTGTCGCTAGTTGTGCTGAATTCCTCAGGTTTGACTATTACTGTTTTATAGTTGTCGTAAATTACAAATCCAGGTTTTGCGCCTTTTGATTTTTTTACGTTTTTTATGTATGTATAATCAACAGGCACTTTGCTGGAATTGCGTGCTTTGCTGTAATATGCAGCTAGCTGAGCTGCTTTTTTGATTATGACATCGTCGATTTCTTTGCCTTCTGTTTTAATTATTACGTGTGAACCGGGTATTTCCTTTGTATGCAGCCATATATCATGTGGCTTTGCTAAGCGGTGCGTTAAATATTCATTTTGTCGATTGTTTTTGCCTACCATTATTATTACGTCATCGATTTTATACTTTAAGATGTTAGACGATATGTCTTTTTTATCATTTCTTTTCTTTTTTTCCTGAGATTTTTTTATATACCCTTGTTCTTCTAACTCCGATTCTATTTCCAACAATTCTTCTAGACTTTTTGCCATTTTTATATAATGTTCGACGTTTTCTAAGTAACCTAATTCTTGCTCTGCAGTTTTTAAGTGTTGTGTTACATTTTCAATTGTTTTTTTGGCTTTGTTGTATTTTTTAAAGTAAGCCTGTGCGTTTTCAGCTGGTGACAGCTCAGGATTGAGTTCAATAGTTACTTTATCGAGATTTTCAGAGTAAAAATTTTCAAGTTCAATTTTATCCATTCCTTTTTTCAGCAAATGCATGTTGGCTGTCAATAACTCGCCATAAGTGCGCCATTTATCCTTTTGATTTGCTGATTGTAAACTCTTTTTGTGCTTTGAAATTTTGTTTTTGAGTTTACTTATATTTTGTTTGACGATAGTCAACAATGAGTTCATTTTTGATTGTATCTGGCTTTGATAGTACTTTTGTTCATAAAACTTTTCCAGCACTGAACTCATTGATGAGCTTACTATTTTGTGGTTTTCAAATTGTATGAGTTTAAAGGCAGCAAAGTCTATGACGTTGCTATCTTTATCCAATACCAAAACAGGAGAAAATTTATGCTGTTTCAAGTCAGTGCATATTTGGCTTAACTGCTGCCATACAAGGCGCAGCTCATATTCTCCACAGTAATTTAGCAAGATATCAACTGGCAAATTACAGCGGTAAATTATTTCACGGCACATAAGCGGCGAAAAGCCTTCTAAATTCTTCTGCAGTATATCGCTCAAGCTTAAATTTTCATCGCTGGATGTGACGAGGTTTATAAAACTTTCTTCAGATAAATTTAAAATATTTGCTTTGTTATGCGGAGGTGGGGGAATATACTTCTTGCCGGGCAGTACTTCGCGATGTCGGCTTAAGCAATGTGAGTATCGTTTTATAGCATCGATTATTTGATATTCCCCTTGAGCTTTCTGAACAAGAATTATATTGCTGTGTTTGCCCATTATTTCTATTATCAAAGTTTTTGTTGTTGGGTTTCCAATATCATCTTTTGTGTCGATGTGGATGTGTAATATGCGGTCAAAGCCTTTTTGAGTTATACTTTGAATTCTTCCTCCTTCCAAATGTTTTCTCAACACCATGCAGAATGTTGGAGGTGTTGTAGGATTCGACTTTAGGTTTTTTGTAAGGTGAATGCGCGCAAAAGAAGCACTAGAAGATGCTAGAAGATGATAGCGTTCTTTTGAATTGCTTATGAATATCAATATCTCTTCTTTTAAAGGTTGGTATATCTTTTCTATTCGCCCGCCTATTAATTTTTTACTTAACTCATGACACACAGCACACATGACTAACCCATCGTAAGGCATATCTTATAAAATCTCCTTTCATGAGTTAATTATAACATAACAAG
>JAJOKN010000059.1:15240-15726 GCA_021129815.1 Desulfotomaculum sp.
TGACGTGGTTTAGGAAAAAGACGGGAAAGCTAGGAGAACTTGAAGCAGCAAAAATGCTTAAAAGAAAGGGATTTTGTATTGTTTGCTGCAATTACAGATGTCGTTTAGGAGAAATAGATATAATTGCTAAACACAAAGGCTTATTGGTGTTTGTGGAGGTGCGCTCTTGTCGGTGGGGCAGCTATTGCTTACCTCAAGAAACAATTAACTTTAAGAAAATTGAGCGCTTAAGAAAAGTGGCACAGTATTATATGATGGAAAATAACATGAAAGATTTGGAATGTCGGTTTGATGTTATAGCAGTAAAACTAGACGAAAGCGGCAAAGCAAGGAATTTAGAACACATAGAAAATGCTTTTTGATTGCTGCAATTAAAAAACTCTGTTATTGACATTATGGGATTATAAACACTATAATGGGGCTATAAACACTATAATAAGTGGCGTTGATATCTTTATATAAGGAGAATTAAACATAACATCATGA
>JAJOKN010000107.1 GCA_021129815.1 Desulfotomaculum sp.
GCTGTGGTTGTGTTGAATGATTTAGAGATAACTCGTTTGGGTGACAAAATGGTAGATGGCTATTTGAATGAGGAATCGATGAAGCGCACTGCATTGCAGGTAAAACAGTTTATAAAACAAGCTAAAGGAATATCAATTGACGATGTGGTTGTAGTTGCAACCAAAGCTGTGCGCAGCGCTAAAAACAAAGATGCTTTTTTAAGTATAGTAATGGTTTTGAAATTTTTGACTATCAACTGGAACAAATTTTAAATATTTTGAATAATTCTAGCCATGAAGAGCTATCTAAAATGCCGGGCTTAGATTCAAGTCGTGCAGATATAATATTGGCGGGAGTGCGTATAATTAGCTCTATTGTAAGAGGGTTAGGGGTTAAAAGCTTTACTGTCAGTGAAACAGGCTTGCTGTGGGGAGTATTAGTTAAGAGAGTAAAACATGTCGAAAATGTTTCAATGATAAGCTACCTAAAGAAACATTTGCTACGATAGACCTCGTAGTGGTGGATCTTTATTCTGGACATGCGGAATTTATTAAAACATGTGCAGCGCCTGCTTTTCTTGTGAGACGGAATAGAGTTATAACTATATCTACCAGTAGGAATAATTGAAGACATAGAAATAAAAACTCATGTTAAAACTTTGTATGCAAAAGATATGCTGGTTATGCTTACAGATGGAGTTTTAGAGGCATGTAGAAACATGGGAGATATAGAAGAATTATTTAAAAAAAAATGCTGCCGGGACTTTTAGATTTGCACCTGCAAGAAGTTGCAGATATCATCATGGATGTTATAGCGGAAAGCAGCAATGATTTTAAAGATTGTAAACCGGATGATCGCACGGTGTTGGTGATTAAAATAGAAAATGCCTGATAAAGTTTTAAAAAATAAATTTATTGGCTTTTAGTTGCTAAAAACTAACAAATAACTGGCAGAAAGGTTTTTGTTGTTAAAGTTTGAATAATGTTGATTTGTCTGTAGAAGTCTTTAGTTTGATTAAATTGCCTGTTGGGCGGTTATTTTTTTATATTAAAAGCAGGATTTTTTTCAGATAATGTTGAAATTTAATTACTACTGCTTGCTTTGATGCTGTATTTATTGGGGGTAGTGAAATGTAGTGGAAATTGAAGAAAAAGTATTGAACTTTATAAATTCGTCTAAAATGATAAAAAGTGGACAAAAAGTGTTGGTTGCTGTTTCAGGTGGTGTGGATTCAGTTACCCTTTTACATATGTTGAACAAGTGGAAAAAAATTCTAAATATTGCGCTGTGTGCTGCTCACTTGGATCATATGTTTAGAGGTGAAGAATCAAAAAAGGATGCTGAGTTTGTGCAGAAAATCTGTGATGAATGGAGAATACCATGTATTGTTGAAAGAATAAATGTGCCGGAGTATATGAAAGATAAAAAGATTTCTGCTCAAATAGCGGCAAGAGAAGTTAGGTATAATTTTCTTGAACGCGCTGCTGGCGAGGTGAATGCTGATTTAATAGCACTTGCTCATCATGCTGATGATCAAGCGGAGACGGTGCTGCTGAACTTGATACGCGGAAGCGGCATAAGAGGCCTATCAGGAATGGATTTTATTAGGGATGAACGCTATATAAGGCCGTTAATTCAGTTAAGGCGAAAGGAGATAGAGACATACTGTTCTAAGTATGGGCTTTTGTATCGAGAAGATGCGTCTAACAAAAAGACAATATATTTGCGCAATCGAATACGCTTGAATCTCATGCCAATTTTAGAGGAGTATAATCCAAAGATTGTTGATGTGCTCTTAAGGCTAGCAGATATAAGCAGGGCGGAAGATTCATATATTTTGATGGAGGCAAAAAAAGCTTTTGATTCGCTTGCAGAATTCAAAAGTTCAGCAGTGATTTTGGATAGAAAAAAATTTAATGATTTACACACGGCAATTAAACGCCGCGTGGCAAACTTAGCGTGGGAAAAAGTATCGGGAATGCAAGGACTATCTTTTGAACATATTGAGAATATAATAAAACATGCTAAAAGCTCGGCTCCTAAAATCGTAGAATTGCCTTGTAAAGTTGTATGCAACATAGCTTATGAACGAATGAAATTCAGTGTGGGAACAGAAGATTTGCTTAAAGCACCTGTATTTCATAAAATTGCTGTACCGGGCACAACGATTGTTGACGATAAAATGACTATAACGTCATCTTTACATTATAGAGAGAATTTTAACGTTGCGCTTGCGAGTTTGCCTAAAAACGAAGCTGTATTGGATTACCACATTACAGGAGCTGAGCTTTTTGTTAGAACGCGCAAACCCGGAGATGTGTTTAAACCTTTAGGGGTCGGTGGGAAAGTAAAGCTCAAGAAGTTTTTTATTGATCAAAAAGTGCCGAGGTCAGAAAGAGATAAAATACCAATTATATGCAATAAAAAAGGGGATATTGTGTGGGTTTGTGGTTTTAGAATTGGAGAGGATTTTAAAATAACGCACAGCACGAAACGAATTTTGCATTTAAAATTGACAGTGTAAAGCTTTATTTGAGTATTGACTAAATTAGTGTGTTTTTTGGAAGGAGTGTCATTTTTTGAACAAAAACAAAGTTATCAAAAATATGATAATTTATGTTTTGATTGTATTAGCGGTGATAGCAGTTATTCATTATTCAACGCCACCTGATACTAATATTAAGAATTTGCAATATAGCGAGCTTTTAAGAAAGTTAGAACAAAATAAGGTTGAAAGTATAGAGTTTAAAATTCAGGATAATACTAACTTTATTAGCGGGGTATTAAAAGATGGTGTAAAGTTTTCTTCGAAGGGTGTTTGGCCGGATGACGAACTTTTAAGGATAGTAAAAGAACAGAATTTGTCAATAGAAGTAAAACCGCCTGACAGGCCAGCGTGGTGGATGAGCCTTTTGATGAGCATTTTGCCAATTTTGCTTTTAGTAGGGTTGTTTTTGCTTTTGATGCAGCATGCCCAAGGCGGGGGCGGTCGTGTGATGCAGTTTGGCAAAAGCAGGGCTAAACTGCACAGCGATAATAAGATGAAAGTGACATTTAAAGATGTGGCAGGAGCTGATGAAGAAAAAGAAGAGCTGGTTGAAATAGTGGAGTTTTTAAAAAATCCTAAGAAATTCAGAGAAATAGGAGCAAAGATTCCAAAAGGGGTATTGCTGTTTGGACATCCAGGCACAGGTAAAACTCTTTTGGCACGTGCAGTTGCTGGAGAGGCAGGAGTGCCGTTCTTTAGCATCAGCGGTTCAGATTTTGTTGAGATGTTTGTTGGTGTAGGAGCATCGCGCGTAAGAGACTTATTTGAACAAGCAAAGAAAAATGCGCCGTGTATAGTGTTTATAGATGAAATTGATGCTGTTGGCCGACAACGCGGTGCAGGGCTTGGTGGGGGACATGATGAAAGAGAGCAGACGTTAAATCAATTGCTTGTGGAGATGGATGGTTTTAGCCCGAATGAAGGAATTATAATAATTGCTGCTACAAACAGGCTGGATATATTGGACCCTGCGCTTTTAAGACCGGGAAGATTTGATAGGCAAATAGCTGTGGGAGCGCCGGATGTAAAGGGACGCGAGGAAATATTAAAAGTGCATACTAGAAACAAACCTCTGGCAGATGATGTGGATTTGAGGATAATAGCAAGGCGCACGCCGGGGTTTACAGGTGCAGACTTAGCAAATCTGGTAAATGAAGCAGCGCTGCTTGCAGCGCGTTTGAATTTAAAGAAAATCACGCAAAAACAACTTGAAGAAAGCATAGAGCGTGTAATAGCAGGTCCGGAGAAAAAATCTAAAGTGATAAGCGAAAAAGAAAAGAGGCTTGTTTCTTATCACGAAGCAGGGCATGCGCTGGTAGGTTATCTCTTACCGCATACCGATCCGGTGCATAAAGTATCCATAATACCACGCGGGCGTGCAGGAGGTTATACTTTGCTTTTACCTAAGGAAGATCGCTCGTATATGACAAAATCGATGTTGTTAGATGAGATAACTATGCTGCTTGGTGGTAGAGTAGCTGAAGATATAATATTAAAGGAGATAAGCACAGGCGCGCAGAACGATTTAGAAAGAGCTACTGAGACTGCACGCAAAATGGTTATGGAGTATGGCATGAGCGAGCGGTTAGGACCGCTTACACTTGGACAAAAGAACCAAACAGTATTCTTGGGCAGAGATATTGCAAGAGATCGCAACTTCAGCGAAGAGATAGCTTTTGCAATTGATAAAGAAGTAAAGAGCATTATTGAACAATGCTATAATAAATCGAGGGATTTACTTACTACAAACCGAAAAGCGCTTCATGCGATTGCACAGCTGCTTCTAGAAAAAGAAACTATCAGCGCTGAAGAATTTGAAGAGCTTATGAAAAAACAAGGCTTGGAAAAGGAGAAAGCACCAGGTATGATTATAAGTACTGATAATGATAGTTCTAAAAGCAAAAATCAATAATTAAACAGGAAGGGAGAGGCTTTTAGTCATGGAAAGAGAACGCACTTTTATAATGATAAAACCAGATGCGGTGCAGAGAGGGTTGATAGGTGAGATAATAAATCGATTTGTAAAAAAAGGCTATAAGCTCATAGCAATGAAGCTCATGCAAATACCTAGGAGCCTAGCTGAACAGCATTATGCAGAACACAAGGATAAGCCATTTTTTGAATCTTTAATTCAATACATTACTTCTGCACCTGTTGTTGCCATGGTGTGGGAAGGGAAGGAGATAGTTGCTACTGCTAGAGTTATGATAGGAGCAACAGATCCTCTTAAGGCAGCGCCGGGAAGTATTCGTGGGACATACGGTGTGGATTTAGGTAGGAATGTTATTCACGCTTCAGACTCTAAAGAAAGTGCAAAGCGTGAAATAGAATTGTTCTTTAAGCCAGAGGAGATATTGACATATAGTTTAACATTGGAAAACTGGCTGTATGAGTGATTTAAAGGGATTTTCAAAACAAAAGTATTGACAAACTTTGATGACTATGCCTTTTGATTTAAGCGTCTATTATCAAGATTATCAAACCTGACTTAAGCTAGACAGCACAAAGTCATGTGTAGTTTTTAAATGCTGACTTAGGCGAAAAATAGACGCTGGTAAAAGGTATAGTCATTATTAATTTTTTTATTTTTTTAAGGAATTGATTATTGGATTTTAGAGATTTTCACTTTAAAGTTAAAATTCGACATCTAAAGGAGAAATGTTTGACATCATTTTAATTCATGTGTTACTCTAAGCATATGCTGTTTATCGATTGATTTTTAAAATATTTCTGAAAATTAAACTTTTAAGGAGTGGAACAAATGTCAGAATTGAAGGTAGGAATAAAAGGGGAAGCAAAAGTTGTAGTCAGTAAAGAGCACACTGCTGCAGCAGTTGGCAGCGGAAGCGTTGAAGTCTTTGCTACTCCATCTATGATAGCGCTTATGGAAAAAGCTGCTCTTGCTTCTGTTCAGCCTTATCTGGAGCCCGGTCAAAGCACAGTTGGCATAATGCTGAAGGTGGTTCACACAGCAGCTACGCCTGTAGGAATGGAAGTAACAGCAACGGCACAACTCATTGAAATAGACAGGCGAAAGCTTGTATTTAAAGTGGAAGCGCGTGATGAAAAGGAACTCATAGGGGAAGGAACGCATGAGCGTTTTATAATAGATGTCAATAAGTTTTTAGCGAAGGTAAATGATAAAAAAGCTTAGGGAGGTTATGGGATGAAACATGTACCCAGCGATCTGGAGATTGCTCAGGCTCATAAAATGCAGCCCATAGTTGAAATCGCTGCAAAGATAGGTTTATCAGAGGATGACATCGACTTATATGGTAAGTACAAAGCAAAGATAAAGCTTGAAGTGTTGGAGAGATTAAAAGATAAGCCAAATGGAAAGCTCATCGATGTAACGGCTATAACACCGACGCCGCTTGGAGAAGGAAAGACAGTAACTACTATTGGGCTTGGACAGGGATTGGGCAAAATAGGCAAAAATGCCATAATCACACTGAGGCAGCCTTCAATGGGTCCTGTTTTTGGCATAAAAGGTGGGGCAGCAGGCGGTGGATATTCGCAAGTGGTGCCTATGGAAGACATAAACATACATTTTACTGGAGATATACATGCAGTGGCTGCTGCTAACAATTTATTAGCTGCTATGATCGACACTTCTATATTGCTCAAAAACCCACTCAATATAGATCCGCTTACAGTTATGTGGAATAGAGTTGTGGACATAAATGACAGAGCATTGAGAGATATTGTGATTGGGCTAGGTGGTGCAGTAAATGGATACCCGCGCCAAACAGCTTTTGATATGGCTGTGGCATCTGAAGTTATGGCAATACTTGCATTAGCTGAAGATTTACAAGACCTGCGCAAGCGCTTTGGAAAAATAGTGGTTGCATACACTTACGATGGGAAGCCTGTTACTGCTGAAGATTTAAAGGCAGCAGGCGCTATGGCAGTTATAATGAAGGAAGCTATAAAGCCAAATCTGGCACAAACGCTTGAAGGGCAAGCTTGCATAATGCATGCGGGACCATTTGCAAACATCGCTCATGGCAACAGCTCTGTTATTGCAGACCGCATAGCGCTTAAGCTTGGAGATTATGTGGTGACAGAGAGCGGCTTTGGTGCAGACTTGGGAATGGAGAAATTTATGAATATCAAGTGTCGCCAATCAGGCTTAAGGCCTAACTGTATAGTTATAACCTGCACTGTGCGTGCGCTCAAGATGCACGGAGGGGTAGGCAACATAGTTGCAGGAAAACCGTTGCCTGAAGAGCTCACAACTGAAAACCTGCCAGCGTTAGAAAAAGGTTGTGCTAACTTGAGCCATCACATAAAGATTGCAAGTTATTACGGTGTACCTGTTGTAGTAGCTATAAACCGCTTTACAACTGATACCGATGCAGAAATAGAGCTCATAAAAGAAAAGGCAGTAGAAGCAGGTGCTCTGGGAGCATATCCAATAACTGTGTGGAGCGATGGCGGTGAAGGTGCTGTAGAGCTTGCAAATGCAGTGGTAGAAGCGTGTGAAAAACCCTCAGACTTTAAGCTTTTATATGATGATGACCTGAGCATTAAGGAAAAGATTGAGATACTGGCAACAAAAGTATATAACGCAGATGGAGTAAGGTATGAACCGTTAGCAGAGAAGAAAATAAAGCAGTTTGAAGAAGCTGGGTGGGATAAGTTACCCATATGCATGGCGAAGACGCATTTATCCATATCGCACGATCCTTCTATGAAAGGTGCACCATCGGGTTATATCTTCCCGATACGCGACATACGCGCATCTGTTGGCGCAGGGTTTTTATATCCGCTTGCAGGTGAAATGCGTACCATGCCGGGATTGGGATCAAAGCCAGCAGCGCATAATGTTGATATAGATGAAAAAGGAAGGATCATAGGCCTGTTTTAAGCTTTCAAATGTGATTTAAAGTTATAGGATGAGGAGCGGCTGTTTTTTGTACTAAAAGCCGCTCTTTGTTTTTATAAGCCGGGCGCAAGTTTTTTTATTTGCTTTTGTTAGTTGAAATAAGCCCTAATTCTGAAATAAAATTGATTAAGGATTTAGTCTTTTAAAATCAAGGCAAAGAGGAGGTAAAAGTTTGAATAACGTTTACTGCATAGAAATACGTGATCGCGCTCAAGCTGAAGCTGAGCTAAAAAAAATAGGATGTGACAGTTTTGGCATAAACCACATGGCTTACAAAGCGGTGTTTAGAGTGCTTAAAGTTAAAAGCGTTACACCCACACAAGCTAATATAGTTAAGCAGGAAATGCTTTCTCTTGGTGGAGAAGCTGCGGTAACGAGGGGTACAGTCAATCACTCAGTGGATAAAACGGATATGCTTCTTATGGGAACAGAAAGCCAGTATAAGAAGCTCTGTGAGAAGCTAAAGCTTCAGCCGTTTAAATTAAACGCGCTTGCTGGTGCAATTGAAAGGGTCATCAATAGCTTAAATGCTAAAGAAGTGTACAAAATAGAGTGCCGAGGTAAAACACTTGAGTTTGGCAAGCGCACGCTTATCATGGGAATACTCAATGTCACACCGGATTCTTTTTCAGATGGGGGCAAATTTAACAGCATCGATGCAGCGTTAAAACATGCGGAACAGATGATTGAAGAAGGTGCAGATATAATAGATGTAGGGGGAGAATCTACGCGACCGGGGTATAAGCCTGTTGATGTTGAAGAGGAGCTTAAGAGAGTAATACCGGTGATAAAAGAATTGGCAATGAGATTTGATGTAGTAATTTCAGTAGATACATCTAAGGCTGAAGTGGCAAAAGAAGCGCTTGAGGCAGGTGCGCATATTGTGAATGATGTGTGGGCAGGGCTTGCAAGCGAGCAAATGTTGGATACAATAGCGGCATATGATGCTGCTGTAGTGCTTATGCATAACAAGCGCGATAATGAGTATAAAGATATGATGGCAGAAATCGTTGAATACTTGTTTGATGCAGTAAACAGAGCTGTGAGTGCCGGTATAGCCCGTGAAAAGATAATAATAGATCCCGGCATAGGATTTGGAAAAAATGTGGAGCAAAATTTAGAAGTTATGAGAAGGCTTGGAGAACTTAAGAGCATTGGTTGCCCTATACTGCTTGGCACAAGTCGCAAGTCTGTGATAGGTAAAACGCTTGACCTTCCGGTAGATGAACGCAAGGAAGGCACTGCTGCAACGATAGCTTATGGTATAGCAAAAGGTGTAGATATAGTAAGGGTACATGATGTGGAACACATGAAACGAGTATGCCGTATGACAGATGCAATTGTTAGAGGTGAAACTTGATGGATAGAATTTTTATAAAAGGCATACAGCTTTATGCCTATCATGGGGTGCTTGATGCAGAGCAAAAAACAGGTCAGAAATTTCTAATAGATGTAGAAATGTTTTTAGATTTAAAAGGTGCAGGTAAAACAGATGATTTGAGTAAAACGATAGATTATGCTGAAGTGTGCAGTTTGGTAAAACAGATTACAACACAAAACAAGTTTAAATTAATCGAAACCCTTGCACAGGCGATTGCTTCCAAAATAATCGATTGCTTCAATGTTGACAAAGTAATAGTATGCGTGAGAAAGCCGCATGCACCTGTAAATGCAGTTATTGAAACAGTGGGAGTGGAGATAGAAAGAAATAAAGAATAAACTAAATATTATTTGAATATAATTTAACAAATTGATAAGATCCTCTTTAATATTTCGTAAATTTTGGTAAGGAATGATATGAAAATGCCTAAGAAGTATTTGTGTTTTGTAGCAGTGTCTGTATTTTTAACAGCACTGCTTTTTATTTTTTTTCAAGTTAAGAGTTTTTTTACATCAATAAGATTTACGTATGAGATTGAAGAAAATAAAATTATATTTACTACTGTTGGAAATGGTCATGGAGTGGGTATGTGTCAATACGGTGCAAAAGGTATGGCTGAGATGAAGAAAAGTTTTCAACAGATACTAAACTATTTGAGTAGTTTTAATTTTTTAAAAAGGAATTCCTTCCAAAAAGTCGAATTATGAGTTATGATAGTACTATAGTAAAGTTAATACATATTTGGGAGGAAGCATATTTTAATGTTTAATTTTTTTGGGCTTTCACAGGATATAGGGATAGATTTGGGAACAGCGACAGTTTTAGTGTATGTAAAAGGGAAGGGCATAGTTTTAAAAGAACCTTCTGTGGTAGCTATAAATCAAGATACAGGGAAAATAATAGCGGTAGGATCAGAGGCTCGCCGAATGCTCGGTCGTACGCCTGGCAATATAGTTGCAATACGGCCGCTTAGAGAAGGGGTAATTGCTGATTATGATGTCACTGAAAAAATGCTGCGCTATTTTATAAACAAGGCCAATGGTAAGAAATGGTTCTTCAAGCCGAGAGTTATGGTTTGTATCCCTTCAGGGGTTACCGGTGTAGAAGAACGTGCGGTAAGACAAGCGGCGCTGCAGGCTGGTGCGAGGTATGCGCATTTGATAGAGGAGCCGTTGGCTGCAGCGCTTGGCGCGGGCTTGGATATTTCTGAACCCAGCGGTTCTATGATAATCGACATTGGTGGAGGAACTACAGATGTAGCAGTGCTTTCACTTGGTGGTATAGTATGCAGTCGTTCCTTAAGGGTTGGTGGGGACAAGTTTGATGAAGCAATTGTAAGGTACATACGCCGTGAATTTAATTTGATGATAGGAGAGCGTACAGGTGAAGAGATAAAAATAGAAATAGGAAGCGCTTTGGTGGATAAAAATAAAAGTACTACCATACGGGGACGGGATCTTGTAACTGGGCTTCCAAAAGCGATTACTGTCAACAGCGAACAGATTCATGCGGCTATATCAGAACCATTGGAGGCTGTAGTTGGTGCGGTTAAGGAAGTGCTTGAAGCTACGCCACCGGAACTATCGGCAGATATAGTAAATAAAGGCATCATTATGACTGGCGGAGGGTCGCTTTTGCATAATTTTGATAAACTCATAAGCAAAGAAACAGGGCTTCCTGTGTATGTAGCAGAAGATGCGATAAGTTGTGTGGCAAAAGGGACAGGGAAAGCGCTATTAATGATAAATATGTTATCTACTCAGAAATACAAGAAGCTTTTTTATAGTTCTTAGAGTATTGTGAAGATATTGTAGAAAAAAACTAAATACTAAAAATAAGAGAGGTATGTTTTTCTATGAGGATAGCTGTTATCGGCACAGGTTATGTGGGGTTGGTTGCTGCTTGCTGCCTTGCAAAGTCAGGGCATGAGGTTATAGCTGTAGAAAAAGATAAAAGCAAGTTGAATATGCTTCAAAATGGAATGTTGCCTATATATGAAGAGGGTTTAAGCGATATTTTTGAACATATAACAAAAGACAAGAGGATTGTTTTTTCTCATGACTTAAAGGGAGCACTAAGACATGTTGATATGGCGATGATAGCTGTTGGTACACCTGCTACTTCAGATGGTAGGGTAGATCTTTCGCAGGTCAATGAGGTAGCGGCATCGATTGCTGAGTTTTCCCAAAAACCGATGACAGTTGTGATGAAAAGCACTGTACCGCCAGGCACAGGGGAGATGTTGCTCAGGAGGTATTTTAGCAAAGCAAATGCAGATATAGAATACATTTCCAATCCAGAATTTTTGAGAGAAGGCAAAGCGGTGTGGGACTGGTACAATCCTGATAGAATTGTGATTGGAAGCAGTTCTCGTGACAGTGCAAATTTGCTTGCTGAAGTTTACGATGACATAAAAGCGCCTAAAATTATCATGGATATAACGAGTGCAGAGATGGTAAAATATGCTTCAAATGCTTTTTTAGCTACTAAAATTTCATTTATCAATGAGATCGCAAACTTGTGTGAACGTGTGGGAGCGGATATAGATGATGTGGCGCCTGCTGTGGGCATGGACAAACGCATAGGCAAGCATTTTTTGCAAGCGGGGCTGGGTTACGGAGGATCATGCTTTCCTAAGGATACCAAGGGATTGGAATACATTTCATTATTTAATGATTATGATTTTAACTTGTTGAAAGCTGTAATAGAAGTAAACGCAAAGCAACGAGTGATTGCTGTGCGCAAAGTGGTACAGGCTCTTGGCGGTGATGTTATGGGCAAGAATATCGCAGTGCTTGGGCTTGCATTTAAACCTGGCACTGATGATGTGCGAGAAGCGCCTGCACTTGATATTATAGATCATTTGTGTAGCGATGGAGCAAAAGTGAATGCGTGTGATCCTATGGCAATTGAAAATGCAAAAAAGATTTTAAAGAACAACGGTGTGAAGTTTTATTCCAATCCATATGAAGCATGTGCTGGTTGTGAGGCTGTGATCCTGGCAACAGAATGGCCAGAGTTTTTAAAACTTAACTGGAAAGCTATAAAGGAAAGCATGAAACCACCTTTTGTATTGCTGGATGGACGAAATGCACTTGATAGAGGTGTTATAGTTTCGTGTGGTTATGAGTATTATTCTTTTGGAAGGAGAACAAAGCGCTTATGATTCATAAGTTTGAAATCAACGATACTAAATTAGTGCTTGATGTACCGAGCGGCGCGCTGCATGAAGTCAGCGAGCCTTGTTGGAAGATTTTAGATGATTACCAGAAGTTTTCTGAAAGAGAAATAATATCCAAGTACGCAGGTGAATACAGCGCAGGAGAAGTGAAAGAAGTAATAGATGAAATATCGTGCTTAGTTGAACAAGGACTTTTATTTACTGACGATATAGCTTTGTCAGATGTAGTCAGTTTTTTTGATAACAGCGTAGTGAAAGCGCTTTGTCTTCATGTGTCACATGATTGCAACCTGCGCTGCAAGTATTGTTTTGCTGAGAATGCACTCGGGCATAGTCGCGACGTGATGAGCACAGACATAGGAAAAAAAGCCATAGATTTTTTGATTAAAAAAAGTATTGGCAGAAAGAACATAGAAGTAGATTTTTTTGGCGGAGAACCTCTTACTAACTTTAAAACGGTAAAAGAGATAGTTTATTATGGCTATGAAAGAGCAGCACAGTTTAATAAAAATATAAAATTTACGCTTACAACCAATGCTGTGATGTTGAACGAAGAAGTGGAACGTTTTTTATTTGACAACAACATTAGCTTAGTGTTGAGTTTGGATGGCAGAAAAGCAGTGCACGATAAAATGCGGCGAACATACCGTGGGGAAGGGTGTTACGATCAGGTTATTAAGAACATAAGTCGAGTGGTGAAAAGGAAGCCACCAGCAGGATATTATATACGCGGCACTTATACACGGAATAATTTGGATTTTGTAAACGATGTTTTACACATGGCGAGCTTGGGATTTTGTGAAATTTCCGTTGAGCCAGTAGTAGCTTTTGACAATGAAGATTATGCTATCTTACAGAGTGATTTAAATTACATTAGAAATGAATACATTAAGCTTGCAGGTGAAATTTTAAAGTTAAATGAGCTTAATGGTATAAAAATAAATTTTTTTCACTTCAATATTGATACAGATGGAGGTCCGTGTTTGATAAAAAGACTTTCGGGATGTGGAGCAGGTTATGAATATCTGGCTGTTGCACCAGATGGGTATTTGTATCCTTGTCACCAGTTTGTAGGAAAAGAGGAGTTTAGAATAGGGCATGTAGAAGAAAATAAAATGAATAAAAAAATTTCTGATATATTTAAACGAGCACATATATATAATAAACCTAAGTGCATGAAATGCTGGGCAAAGTATTATTGCAGCGGAGGCTGTCATGCAAGTGCTTATATGTCGAATGGGGATTTGCTTAAACCTTATGATTTGGGCTGTGAACTGATGAAAATAAGGCTAGAGTGTGCGCTGTATCTTAAAGCAAAACAAGCTGAATCCAGGTCCGCAACATTGGCGTCTTAAAAATTTGCTAAAAAAAATAAATGTGATATAATGAACATAACTGTGTAAAAATTTGATGCAAAATTTCAAATCACAGAAAGGAGCGCTTTCCCATTTTATTCTCAAACTTTTGTAGTGACAGAGGTATATCGAAGTGGACAAAGTTGCCGTTGGATATCCGTATAGGAATTGTAACTAGTTTATTGATCAGCGTATTTTTTTTATGGCTTACTATATCAAGTGCTGCTTCGGGTTATTATTCAGTTGAAGTAGATGGTAAAGAGATAGCAGTTGTAAGTAATGATGAATATGTTCAAGAAATAATTGATATATTAGTTACTGAAAAAGAAAGAGAGATTGGAAAAGAAGTAGAAGTTTATAATGAAGTTACAGTTACTAAAGTAAATCCAACAGACGAAGCGGTGATTGGTAAGGAAGAATTACACAGCAGGTTGTCGTCTGTCTTAAAGTATAAAATAAGTGGTGCAGTGGTCAGGGTAGATGATGTACCGCTTTTTGCGTTTGATGATGTCAGCACTGCAAAAGCGTTTATTGAAAAATTAAAAGAGCAATATGATGTTATTTCTGGTGCCAAAATTTCATTTGAAGAAGATGTACGAGTGCTAGAAGCAAAAGTGTGGTTAGACAAGGTAGTAACAGTTGCTGAAGCGATAGCTAAAGTAAAGGATAGTGCGGATATTCCCAAGCACACAATAAAAGAGGGAGATACTCTGTGGGATATTGCGCAAGCTAATAATATATCTGTAGATAAGCTGATCAGACTAAATCCAGAGTTAGATCCGGGATATTTGCAAATAGGACAGGAACTCAGGCTATCTGATAAAGAGCCTCTTATCAATGTAGTGTGTGTCTTTGAAGAGGTGTTGGAAGAAAGGATAGAAGCACCTGTTGAGATAAGGCGTAATGACAAGCTGGCGCAGGGGAAGAGTAAAATAATACAAGAAGGAGAAGAAGGGCTTAAGCGCGTTACATATAGAGTAGTTAAAAGGAATGGTGTAGAAAACAAGCGAATTGTGTTGTCTGAAGAAGTAGTGAAAGAACCTGTGCCTAGAATTGTAGAAAAAGGAACGCGGGTTTTAGTTGCTTCTCGTAACTTTGGAGGAGGGCGTCTTGCGAAACCTTCAGCAGGGGTAGTTACATCTCCGTTTGGTATGCGCTGGGGGAGAATGCATACAGGTGTTGACTTTGGGGCACCCCATGGGAGTGCTGTGATAGCAGCAGAAGATGGTAAAGTGATTCGAGCAGGCTGGCATGGGGGATATGGTTTGTGCATCGATATATCACATGGAAATGGAATGGTGACGCGCTATGCTCACCTGTCTAGGATAAATGTTAAGGTAGGAGATCAGGTGCAAAAGAGGCAGGTTATAGGTGCGGTAGGCAACACAGGAAACAGCACAGGGCCACATTTACACTTTGAAGTTATAATAAACGGCAGGCCACAAAATCCTATGAATTATTTATAGATAGGGGTGAGTTTTTATGTTTCTTAATCGCAAGAAGTTAAAAAAGCATACCAGATGGGGTTTAATACTTCTTGTTTCAGTGATCATAGTAAGCCTTATTGGTACTCCAGTACTTGTTGGCTTTTTATCAACTCCTGGAACTACAGAGGCAATTCATTCAAATGAGAACTTGCCTAAGAATAACATAGAAGAATTGGAAAAACAAAGAGAAAAGTTGGAAAAGTATGTTGCTGAGCTAGAGGCAAAACTAGAGAACAACCCAAAAGATATAGATGTTTTGTTGCAGCTTGCAAGT
>JAJOKN010000094.1:0-4051 GCA_021129815.1 Desulfotomaculum sp.
GATGAAGAAACGGTTATTAAAATAGCTGCAGAAGTGGAAAAACAGTATTTTCAGCATTATGCGGGAATAGTGTATATACAAGATGTAGATGTGCTCAGAATAGAGAAGTTTGTAAAATAAATGACTGGTTAGGAAAGAGTAAGTAATTATAGCACAGGTGGGCATAGCTATTCCCACCTGTGCTTTTTATAAAGTGATTACAAGCGTTTAAAACAGGTAATGGGAGAGATGCAGGAAGTGATTTATTTTAAAAGTGGGAAATAGCATTTTTACAGAGCAAAGATCAACAAAGTAAAAAGCCCTCTTGCATTTTAAGCAAAGGGCAAAACGTAAACTTTGCAAAGCTCTTATAAAACGTGGGCATTTTAAAGCTAATATGGAGTAGCCCAGCTTTCATCATCTTTGTAGATTTTTTCGTCTATTATCACTTCTCCTTCTACAATTGGTTTTGGATCCTTGATTGCTTCTATCCTGTACAATGATGACTTGTACCAGTTGTAGTCAACCTTAGCACCGAGCTTTTTGACTATAGGCAGCTTTTCCTGGAATCTAAAGAAATTCTTTTCATCTTCGGGATACACGTTAAACTTTCTTCTTATATCAGTAATTACAAATCCCATTTCATGTATCATCATCTGGATGTCAAACCACTTTTTGCGAGAGGCCTCAAGCGTTGTTAAGCCAAAATAAGCAGAGCAGCCCTCTCCTTTGAGTGTTGATACTCCTCTTGAAAGAAAGAGCTTTATACCTGGTAAGGTTTCAACAGGATCTGTTATAAAGACATCGAACTTTTTCTTGAGATCTTCTGGAAATGCTTGCTGCACGTCGTAAACCATAGCTTTAATTGGAAGCTTATATTCCAAAGCCTTTTCGTTTATGAAATCTATAAGTCTTTTGTCGATGTCTATTACAAATATTTGTTCAGGTAAACCTGTTAAAGCAGCTGCTATGCTGAACAAGTCGTCGTCTCCAATGACAAAGAGCTTAGCTTTAAATAAATCTCCTCTTTCATAGATAAACTCTACTCTTTTTATTACACCATCTATGCTTATAAAGCCTTGATCGTATTTTTCTATTGCTTCAGGCCTATTTTCTGCAATTTTTGTATATTTTTTTGTAACTTCTTCAAAAAAGCTGTTTATTTTATAACCTGTAGCTGCGCAATGCTCGCATGCACATTCATCGATTTTTTTTAAGCTTATTGAAAGACATGAGTTTAAGCCTTTTTCTGTGAGTTTTGCTGTCCCATCTTCAACCTTTATCAGATCTTCATTTTCCATCTGTTGTAATATACTTAAGAATTCTGGCAAGCTTGCATCTTGCTTATCAATGAGCTTATAAATGCTTATTGGTTCTTTGAACAGTACTTGCAGTATTTGATTTTTAATTCTTTTCATAAAGTTAACTAGCCTCCTAATTTTAATCAGTTTTTTAGACATTTTTAATTAATATAAACTTTTTAAGTAAAGCAATTGAAATTTTATACATCAAAGAGTATAATTATGAAAACTTTCAAATGAAGTAACTAACAAAAAGTAATTATAACATAAAATTGATACAATATGTTCAAGATACTCTATATTTTTTGAAGAAAGGAATTGTTTGTTTATGGTAAAAGCAGTTGTTGTAGGAGCTACAGGATATACTGGTGCAGAGCTTGTCAGGATTTTATCAAAACATGTTGGAGTTAAAATCACAACACTTGTGTCAAGAAGCTATGTAGGTAAAAATTATCATGAAGCGTATTTGCATTTTTATAATATCGTAGATGTGATATGTGATGAGCTGGACTTTAGTTTGCTACATAAAAGCGATGTGGTGTTTTTAGCGCTTCCACATGGACATTCTATGGAAATAGCAAAAGAGCTAGTTGATCAAGGCAAAAAAGTGGTGGATTTAGGTGCAGATTTTAGATTGAATAATGTTTTGGAATATGAAAAATGGTACGGTGTTAAACACAAAGCGGTAGATTTACTGGGCACAGCAGTTTATGGTTTGCCTGAAATCAACAGAGAGAAAATAAAAGATGCAAGTTTGATAGCAAATCCTGGGTGTTATCCTACTACGGTTATTTTGGGGCTTGCACCGCTTTTAAAGCATAAATTGATTGACTTAAATAGCATAGTTGTTGACAGCAAATCGGGGGTGTCGGGTGCAGGTAGGAGTTTATCGCTAAAAACTCATTTTTCAGAAGTTGATGAAAGCTTAAGTGCTTATGCTGTAAAAGCACACAGACATATTCCAGAAATGGAGCAGGAGCTTTGTAAAATAGCTGGAACAGAAATTAAATTGTGCTTTACTCCGCATTTGATTCCCATGACGCGCGGGATGCTGAGCACGATATATGCGAATTTGCAGATCGATATAGATGAGGAAGAGCTTTACAATTTGTACTTGGAATTTTATAAAAACGAGTATTTTGTAAGGGTTCTGCCTAAAGGAGAGTTTCCTAAAACAAAAGCAGTTTTGGGGAGCAACTTCTGTGACTTAGCCTTAGCAGTTGATGAGAGAACAAATAGAGTAAAAGTTTTATCCGCGATAGATAACCTCGTAAAAGGTGCTTCAGGTCAAGCTGTGCAGAATATGAATATAATGTTTGAACTTGATGAACGGCTGGGGTTGGACTTTGTGCCATTGTATCCGTAAAATGGGAACTTTGGGACGGTGGAGATTTTTGTTTTATGAGTAAAGCGCAAGAGAGCAGGTGCTTTTACTTTGCGGTGGAACGGTGAAGTAGAAGGCGGACTTAAGCCAACAAAGGTGGTATATTATTATGGAATTCACACAGATTGAAGGCGGAGTTACTGCTGTACCAGGATTTTTAGCATGTGGAGTTCATGCGGGTTTGAAAAAAGACGGCTTGGATATCGCTATGATTTACAACCCTGTGCTATGCAGCTGTGCAGGTGTGTTTACCTCAAACAAAATAAAGGCAGCACCGCTTTTAGTGACTATGGATAAGCTTAAGCTAAAACATGGTTATGCTCACGGCATTGTGATAAATTCAGGAAATGCAAATGCATGTACTGGTATAAGTGGATTTATAAATGCTAAGAATATGTGTGCTGTTGCAGCAAATAGGCTTGGGACAGATGAAGATTACATATTGGTTGCATCCACAGGTGTGATTGGTGAACCGCTGCCGATGGATAAGATAACAAAGGGCATTGAGCTAGCTGTAAAGAGCTTGAGCAAAAGCGGGGGACACGATGCTGCAAAAGCCATTATGACTACTGATTTGACAGTCAAAGAATTTGCTTTGAGCTTTGAAATTGATGGCAAAAAAGTTCATATGGGTGGAATGGCTAAAGGCTCTGGAATGATTCACCCTAATATGGCTACAATGCTTGCCTACATAACGACTGACATATCTATTTCGCCAGATGTGTTAAAAAAAGCATTAAGAGAAGTGACAGATGATACCTTTAATATGATCACCGTTGATGGAGATACCAGTACTAACGATATGGTAGTAGTGTTTGCAAGCGGTGAAGCAGGCAATGCTCCGATAATTGAAGATACAAGCAAAGGTTATGAAGCTTTTGTTGAAGCATTGAGGCATGTATGCACAGTTTTGGCAAAAGATATAGCGAGAGATGGCGAAGGCGCTACTACGTTGATAGAAGTAAATGTAAAGAATGCTTTGACTAAAAGAGATGCAAAACTCGCTGCAAAATCAGTAGTTGGCTCAAACTTGTTTAAGGCGGCAGTATTTGGGAAAGATGCAAACTGGGGACGTATAATCTGTGCTGTTGGATATTCTGGTGCAGGGTTTGATCCAGGCAAGGTGGATATTTATATAGGTGATATTCAAGTAGCAAGAGATGGTGCAGGCATTGAGTTCGATGAAGAGAGAGCAAAAAAATTGCTCAGCATGGGTACAGTGAGCGTTACAGTAGATTTTAAGCAGGGAGACGCAGAAGCTACTGCATGGGGCTGTGACTTGAGCTATGATTACGTGCGGATAAATGCGAGTTATAGGACCTAGTTTAGGAAAGGGAGACTATATAGCATAGCTTTTATAAAGTTAAAAAATCGTCGAGAAGGTTAC
>JAJOKN010000094.1:4151-15093 GCA_021129815.1 Desulfotomaculum sp.
TAATGAAAGGTGTGAACTTGCTTTGGATGCTTCTTTAAAGGCTGAGATTTTAGTCGAAGCGCTGCCTTATATAAAAAAATTTTACGGTGCAACGGTAGTTATAAAATACGGCGGACATGCTATGATAAGCCAAGAGCTAAAAAAAGCAGTGCTCACAGACTTAGTGCTGATGAAGTATGTGGGGATAAATCCAATTGTGGTGCACGGCGGCGGTCCAGAAATAACGGCTATGTTGAACAAGGTTGGCAAAGAGAGCTCCTTTTTTGGAGGGCTTAGAGTGACTGATGAGGAAACTATGGAAATAGTTGAAATGGTGCTTGCTGGCAAGCTGAACAAAGAAATGGTAGCGCTTTTAAATAAATTAGGCGCAAAAGCAGTTGGGCTTTCTGGCAAAGATGCAATGCTTATAGAAGCGGAAAAGAAAATGGGAGAATTTTACAGAGATGGCAAGATGGAAGAACGAGATATAGGCTATGTAGGGGAAGTACGCAAAATCAACCCTGATATAATCAACACGTTGATAGAAGAAGGCTATATACCGGTAATTTCACCTATAGGGCTTGGAGAAGATGGGCATAGTTACAACATAAATGCTGATACCGTTGCAGGAAAGCTTGCAGAAGCTCTAAAAGCAGATAAGCTTATAATTTTGACTGATGTAGAAGGAATTTTGAGAGAAAAAGATAACCCTAGCTCATTGATATCTGTGTTAAAAACTTCAGAAGTAGATGAACTTATAAAGTCGGGTGTGATATCAAGCGGCATGATTCCTAAAGTTAAGTGCTGTGTGTCAGCGGTGGAAGGCGGAGTAAAAAGCACGCATATTTTAGATGGTCGGGTAAAACATTCTTTGCTTTTAGAGATTTTTACTGAAAAAGGGATAGGCACAATGGTTATTAAAGAGTAGAATGAAAAAGGGGGTTATAAAATTAAAACAATGTCAGATATATGCAAAGAATATTTGATGAACACGTATAAGCGCATACCTGTTGTGATGGTAAGGGGAGAAGGTATAAGGCTTTGGGATGATAAAGGCAATGAATATATGGATTTTGTAAGCGGTTTAGGAGTAAACTCGTTGGGACATTCGCATCCCAAAGTTACAAAAGCTATATGGAGACAGGCAGCAACGTTAATTCATGTATCCAATCTTTATTACATAGAGCAGCAGTGCAAGTTAGCTAAAGAGCTTTGCGATAACTCATTTGCAGATAAAGTGTTTTTTTGCAACAGCGGTGCAGAAGCTGTAGAAGGCGCTATAAAGCTTGCCAGAAAACATGCAAAAGTTAAAGGGCATAAAAACAAATATGAAATAATAACTGCGTATAATTCATTTCACGGGCGCACTTACGGAGCGATTACTGCAACAGCACAATCTAAGTATCAAGAGAGCTTTAAACCGCTTGTTCCGGGATTTAAATATGTACCCTTTAACGATATAGATGCGATATCAAGTGCAATATCGGAAGAGACTTGCGCTGTGATGTTGGAGCCTGTTCAAGGAGAGGGTGGGGTATATCCAGCCGATGAGGAATATCTAAAGCAGGTGAGAAAATTATGTGATGAAAGAGAAATTCTCTTGATTTTCGATGAAGTGCAGTGTGGGCTTGGCAGAACGGGGCGGCTTTTTGCACACCAGCGTTATGGTGTAACGCCAGATATATGCACAGTTGCAAAAGCTTTAGGAAATGGCTTTCCAATAGGAGCGGTGCTTGCGACAGATGATGCGGCAGTGTTTGAGCCGGGAGATCATGCCAGCACTTTTGGTGGAAACCCGCTGGCATGTGAGGTAGCGCTTGCAGTGTTGGAGGTAATGCTGGAAAGTGCAGTTGAGAACGCTTATAAAATGGGAGAATATTTTAAAGACGCTCTGATAGGGCTTAAAAGAAAATACAGCGTGATAAAAGAAGTGCGCGGGATGGGACTCATGCTGGGAGTGGAATTTTCAAGGGACTTAGGTGAACTGGTAGTTGATTTGCGTAAAAATGGATTGCTTGTAAACTGCATAAATAACAGGATTTTAAGATTTTTACCGCCACTTATTGTCACAAAAGAAGACATTGATAGAGCAATTGCTATGCTGGATGAAAGCATTGAAAAGCTTTTTAATGATGGAAGCAAAAGAAGGTGAAAAAGAAGAAGATGTGTTGGGCAAATACAGCATAAAGCATTGAGGGGTAAGATAAAACTTTGGTTGATCTGACAGAATATAATTTCAATTGCATCAAGGTATTACAGGTATTTGGGTAGTAGAAAAATACCGCATTAGTGAAAATAAATAACCCTGTTGTATTTTTATACAACAAGGTGTATAATTATAAAAACTGAATTAAACTTGAGGTGAAGAGTGTGCCGATTTACGAAGATATAAAGAGAGTGCTTGTTATAGGTTCAGGGCCTATCATAATAGGACAGGCAGCGGAGTTTGATTACTCCGGCACGCAGGCATGTAAAGCGCTCAAAGAAGAAGGGCTTGAAGTGGTGCTGGTTAATTCTAATCCAGCTACCATCATGACTGATAAGGAAACAGCAGATGCGATATATATCGAGCCGATAAATGTGCAGACGATAGAGAAGATAATAGAAATAGAAAAACCAGATGGTCTCTTGCCTACTCTTGGAGGACAAACTGGGCTTAACATGGCAGTAGAGCTGTTTGAAAAGGGGATATTGGATAAATACGGTGTAAGGCTTTTAGGCACTTCACTCGATACCATAAAAAAAGCAGAGGATAGAGAGCTGTTTAAGAAGACAATGCTCGAAATCGGCGAGCCGATACCAGAAAGCAAGACAATATCAAGCATAGAAGAAGCGCTTTTGTTTGTTAAAGAGATAGGATATCCAGTTATCATAAGGCCTGCTTACACTCTCGGCGGGACAGGCGGCGGCATTGCTCATAATGAAAAAGAGCTTATAACTATTTTGCATCGCGGGCTTAAAATGAGCAGGATAGGACAGGCACTCATAGAGCGAAGCGTTGCTGGTTGGAAGGAAATAGAATACGAAGTGATCCGTGACAGCAAGGACAACTGTATTACGATCTGCAACATGGAAAACTTGGATCCCATAGGAATACATACAGGCGACAGCATCGTTGTAGCGCCATCGCAGACGCTCGTGGATAAGGAGTATCAGATGCTTAGAAGCGCAGCGCTTAAGATAATACGAGCGCTTGGAGTAGAGGGTGGGTGCAACATTCAATATGCACTCGACCCTCACAGCTTTCAATATTATGTGATAGAAGTAAATCCCAGAGTGAGCAGATCTTCGGCATTAGCTTCTAAAGCTACGGGATATCCCATAGCTAAAATTGCAGCTAAAATTGCGGTAGGGCTTACGCTGGATGAGATGAAAAACCCTGTGACAGGCAGCACCAGCGCCTGTTATGAGCCAGCGCTGGATTATGTTGTGACAAAAATACCGCGCTGGCCTTTTGATAAATTTGAACTTGGGGATAGAGTGCTCGGCACTCAGATGAAAGCTACTGGAGAGGTCATGGCTATTGATAGATGCTTTGAGGGTTCGCTCATGAAAGCAGTTAGGTCGCTTGAAATTGGAGTGGAAGCTTTAAAGCTTCCCGGCAGCGGCAGCTGGACGGAGATTCAACTGGAAAACAAGCTTAGAATTGCAGATGATGAGAGGATTTTTGCAGTGGCGGAAAGCTTTAGGCGCGGCTGGGGAGTTCATGAAGTATATGAGCTTACCAAGATAGATAAGTGGTTTTTAGAGAAAATAAAAAACATAATGGATTTGGAAAAGGAAATCATAAAAGCAGGTAAAGATATAGATGAAGAGTTGTTGGCAAAAGCAAAGCAAATGAACTTTGCTGACAGCTACATAGCAAAGTTAACTAACTTAAAAGAGAGCGACATAAAGGAGATGCGAAAAAGATTTAACATAAAAGTTGTGTACAAAACAGTGGATACGTGTGCAGCGGAGTTTGAATCAGTCACTCCTTACTATTATTCTTCCTTTGAGAGCGGAGAAGATGAATCAGTAAAGATGAGCGATGAGAGCGTAGTGGTGCTCGGCTCTGGACCTATACGCATAGGGCAGGGCATAGAGTTTGATTACTGCTCTGTTCATTCGGTAAAAGGGATTCAACAAGCAGGTATAAAAGCTATCATCATAAACAACAACCCTGAAACGGTGAGTACTGATTTTGATACTTCTGACAAGCTGTATTTTGAACCGCTTACGCTAGAAGATGTGATGAATGTCATTGAAAAAGAAAAGCCAAGAGGAGTCATAGTACAGTTTGGCGGTCAGACTGCTATAAACTTAGCAGATGGGCTGTATAAAAATGGAGTAAATATTTTGGGGACTTCTTTTGAAAGTATTGACATAGCAGAGGATAGAGAAAGATTTGATAAGCTTTTGACCAGCATAGGAATTCCGCATACAGAGGGTGACACTGCATTTGACATAAGCGCAGCAGTGGATATCGCACAAAAACTTGGATATCCAGTGTTGGTGCGGCCTTCTTATGTTTTGGGTGGTCGTGCCATGGAAGTGGTTTATAACACAGAACAGCTCATTAAATATATGGAAAACGCAGTGAAGATTTCATCCAAGCATCCAGTGCTCATAGACAAGTACATAAATGGAAAAGAGGTAGAGGTGGATGCTATAGGTGATGGTGAGGATTTCTTTATACCGGGAATAATGGAACATGTGGAGCGGGCAGGAGTGCACTCAGGCGACAGCATTGCGGTATATCCGCCGTATTCGCTTACTCAGAAAGAGATAGACAAGATAGTGGAATATACAGTGAAGATAGGCAGAGCCTTGAATATAAAAGGTTTGTTTAATATCCAGTATGTAGTGTCAGAAGATGGGGTGTTTGTGCTGGAAGTAAACCCTAGAGCATCGAGAACAGTGCCGATTTTGAGCAAAGTGACAGGTGTGCAAATGGTAAAAGTAGCCACGCGCGCGATGCTTGGGGAAAGCTTAGCAGCACAAGGTTACTATACGGGGCTTAAAGAGCCTCCGAATTATGTAGTGGTGAAAGCACCTGTGTTTTCGTTTGAAAAGCTAGGGCTTGTTGAAATAAGCTTGGGCCCTGAAATGAAATCTACCGGTGAGGTAATGGGAATTGCGCCAAACTTTGAAGAGGCATTTTATAAGGCTATTTTAGCAAGTGGGTTTACTATAAAAGAACATGGCACAGTGATGTTTTCAATATCAGATAGATTTAAAGAAGAGGTTGTGCCGATAGCAAAGGAATATGAAAAATTAGGTTTTGATCTAGCAGCTACTCCCAACACTGCTGAGTTTTTGAGCAATGCCGGTATGGGTGTAAAGCCGATTGAAAATGCTGTTGATTTGATACGAGCTGGAAAGATACATCTTGTAATAAATGTGCCTACCATGGGCAAGGTACCTTCGCGAAAGGGCTTTAAGATAAGACGTGCTGCTGTTGAGTATAAAGTGCCGTGTTTTACTTCGCTTGATACGGCTAAAGCTCTAGCAAGAGCATTGAAGAAATTTACCGGCTTAAGCGTACCAGAGCCGTTTAAACTTTAGGAGGGGTTTTGAAAATGCTGCCGCTTTATGACAAGTTTAAAGGAAGAGACTTGCTGACTCTAGCTGACTATACCAGCGAAGAAATACACACGATTTTAAATGTGGCTTTGCAGTTGAAGGAAATGCACAAAAAACGCATTCCTACACCGTACTTGCAAGGCAAGACGCTCGGTATGATATTTCAAAAAGCTTCTACGCGCACTAGGGTGTCATTTGAAGTAGGTATGTACCAACTAGGTGGGCAAGCTTTGCTTTTGTCTTCAAATGATATGCAGCTGGGCAGAGGAGAAACTATTGCTGATACTGCTAGAGTGCTTTCCAGATTCTTAGATGGCATTATGATAAGAACGTTTAAACAAAGCGATGTTGAGGAAATGGCAGAGCATGCAGATATACCAGTTATAAACGGACTTACAGATTTGACGCATCCATGTCAAGCATTGGCTGATTTGCTCACTATAATGGAATATAAGAAAAAGTTAAAGGGACTAAAGCTTGCATATATAGGAGATGGGAATAACATAGCACATTCTCTTTTGATAGCATCTAGCAAGGTTGGTATGAATATTTCCGTTGCTACTCCAAAGGGCTATGAGCCAGATCAAACAATAACGATGATAGCAAAAGACGAAGCTGATAGAAATGATGCAGATATAGTGATATCAAATGACCCTTTTGATGCGGTAAAAGATGCAGATGTTGTTGTGACAGATGTGTGGGCTAGCATGGGGCAGGAATCCGAGGCAGAGGATAGAGCTAAAGCATTCAAAGATTATCAGGTAAACTCAAAACTTGTATCAAATGCTAAGCCGGACTTTATATTTTTGCACTGTTTGCCTGCACATCGCGGCGAAGAGGTGACAAGCGATGTAATAGACGGTGTCCATTCGGTTGTATGGGATGAAGCTGAAAACAGACTTCATGTTCAAAAAGCAGTGCTAGCGCTGTTGCTGTGAGAATTTGTAGAGGGTGTTAGTTGTTATAACGAAATAGGAAATGGAGTGAATTTTTGAATGGCTAAAGTGGTATTGGCGTATTCAGGGGGACTTGATACATCTATAATTATAAGGTGGCTCAAAGAGAATTATGGCTATGAAGTTATTGCAATGACAGCAGATCTAGGGCAGGAAGAAGAGCTGGATTCTCTGGAAGAAAAAGCTATAAGAAGTGGAGCAAGCAAAGTTTACATAGAGGACTTACGGGAAGAGTTTGTGACGGATTATATTTACCCAACTGTAAAAGCAGGCGCTATATATGAGGGCAAGTATCTTTTAGGCACTGCTATGGCAAGACCGCTTATTGCAAAAAAATTGGTTGAAATTGCAGAAAAAGAAGGTGCTGTTGCAGTTGCACACGGCGCTACTGGAAAGGGAAACGACCAAGTGCGCTTTGAGCTATCTATAAAAGCGCTAAATCCCAGTCTTAGGATTATTGCACCTTGGAGAGAGTGGAGCATTCGTTCACGAGAAGACGCAATTGACTATGCAGAAGCTCACAACATTCCTGTACCTGTGACCAAGGAGTCAATTTACAGTCGTGATAGAAATTTGTGGCATATAAGTCATGAAGGTGGAGATTTGGAAAATCCTTGGCTTTCTGCTCCTGATGAAGTATTGATGCTTACAGTGCCGCCTCACAAAGCGCCTGATAGGCATACTCTTATAGAGCTGGATTTTGAAAAAGGCATACCAGTAAAATTGAATGGTGAGGCATTGGACCCAGTATCAATGATAAAAAAATTAAATGACATAGGCGGCGCAAATGGCATAGGTATAGTGGATATGGTAGAAAACAGGCTTGTAGGAATGAAATCTCGCGGTGTTTATGAAACACCAGGAGGAACAATATTGGTTATAGCACACAGAGAGCTGGAACTTTTAACGCTTGATAGAAACACACTTCATTATAAAGAAATACTTGCGTTAAAATATGCAGAGCTTGTGTATGATGGTATGTGGTTTACACCTTTAAGAGAGGCGATGGATGCATTTGTAGATGTGACACAGCAGAACGTTACAGGTACGGTAAGGCTTAAGCTTTATAAGGGTAACATAATACCAGCAGGAGTTAAATCTCCATATTCGCTTTACGATGAAGAACTGTGCACGTTTGGAGTAGATGAAGTATATAACCAAAGCGATGCAGAAGGGTTTATCAACTTATTTGGACTGCCAATAAAGGTAAGGGCATTGATGGAGCAAAAGAACAAAAGTAAAGAAGAAAGAGCAAAGCAGAGGGAAAAAGCGTAAAAGATTTTTCGAGCAATGTCACTTGTTGGTAGTCGGAAAAGGGAAATAAATTTTAACAAACGGAGCCATATAACAGATGTCGGAAGTCGGAGGTCAGAGGTCAGACAGATGTGAAAAGTTAAAAAATTTATCGGAAAGTTACATTGCGAGCCAAGATAAAAAAGAACGAGCGAAAGCGAGGGAGAAAAAGGTATCGACTGTTTGAGCGAAAGCGAGTTTCGATACCTTCCCGAGCCGTAGCGAGTTCAAACCTTATGCGAGCAGTAACTTGGAGATAAATTTTTAATTTATAAATAGGATTTTGGAGCGGAATGAAGTTTTAGATGTATGTGAAAATTTATGGGCGAAGTGGTTAAAACTTATGTCATAAATAAAATTACAAAATGAGCAAAGGCGATTTGAGAAGTGAGAGGTGAAAGGTTAGAAGTGAGATTTAGTGAGATTAATTTTAACAAAATAGGATTTGCAGCACGGATATTGCATGTAACAGATTAACAGATATCGGTTGTTGGATGTTTGAAGTCAGAGAAAAGATTAAAGATTTTTATAAAATTGCATTATTAAAATAAAAAAGGACGGGCAAGAGCTATGAAACTATGGTCAGGGAGATTTGAAAAAGACACAGATGAGCTGTTTGATGACTTTCATTCTTCTATTTCATTTGATAAAAGGCTATATAAGTACGATATTTATGGAAGCATTGCACATGCAAAGATGCTTGCAAAACGCGGCATCATAAGCGAGAACGAAGCAAATCAGATATCAAAAGCGCTTAAAAGCATACTAGATGACATAGAAAAGGGCAGAATAGAGTTTGATGTGGCAGCTGAAGATATTCACATGAATATAGAGAAGCTCTTGATAGAGCGCATAGGAGATACAGGCAAAAAGCTGCACACAGCGCGCAGCCGAAATGACCAAGTAGCGCTTGATGTGCGCATGTTTTTAAAAGATGAAATAAAAGAGATACAGAAAGCGCTTAAAAAACTTATCACAACGCTTTTAAATACGGCGGAAAAACATTTAAATACAATAATGCCGGGATATACACATTTGCAACGCGCACAGCCAATTACTTTTGCCCATCATTTGATGGCTTATGTACATATGTTTTTGAGAGATATCGACAGGCTTAGTGATTGTTACAAGAGAACGGATGTCATGCCTCTTGGTTCGGGAGCGCTTGCTGCTACTACTTTTGATCTTGACAGGGAATTTGTAGCAAAAGAACTTGGATTTAGCAAAGTGAGCGAAAACAGCATGGATGCAGTGAGCGATAGAGATTTTGTGATAGAATTCTGCGCTACTTCATCGATTTTGATGATGCATTTGAGTCGTTTCTGTGAAGAGATAATACTCTGGTCATCTTTGGAATTTGATTTCATAGAACTTGACGATGCTTACAGCACAGGCTCTAGTATCATGCCACAGAAAAAAAATCCTGATGCTGCAGAACTCATAAGAGGGAAAACAGGCAGGGTATATGGAAATTTGATCGCACTTCTTACGATGATGAAAGGGCTTGCACTTGCTTACAATAAAGACATGCAGGAAGACAAAGAGGCGCTGTTTGATACGATAGACACTGTTAAAAAATGCGTTGTGATTTTTGAAAAGATGATTGCTACCATCAACGTAAAAGAAGGTAATATGCTAAAAGCTGCTCAAAAGGGTTTTACAAATGCAACTGAGCTTGCAGATTATCTTGTGAGAAAAGGCGTGCCATTTAGACAGGCTCATGAGATAACGGGAAATATTGTGAAGTACTGCATAGAGCACAACAAAACATTGGAAGAGCTGACTCTCGATGAGTATAAAGAATTTTACAAAGGCATAGAGAACGACATATACAGTGCAATTGACATAGCAAATTGTGTGGCAAAGCGGCGCATAACAGGTGGCCCTGCTCCGAGTGAAGTTAAAAGAGCTATAAATTCAGCTAGGGAGAGGTTGAAGTGAGGCTGTTCTGGGCAATAGAGATACCTGATGAAATTAAGTCAAAACTGGCATCTGTCCAAGAAGAATTAAAAAAGCTTGACCTGCACGCAAAGTGGGTTGAAAAGCAAAACATGCACTTAACAGTTAAGTTTTTAGGTGAAACAGATGCTTCTGTGGTAACTGATATAAAAAACAGCGTTTTGAGCGCATTGGAAGGCACGTCGCCCTTTCAAATAAGCGTGTCAGGCTTTGGGACTTTTGGAAATCCTGCGCGCGTCATCTGGTCAGGGATAAGAGATGATGACAAAAAACTTTTTGAATTGCATTCAAAAGTTGACAGAGCGCTGCTATCGCTTGGGTTTGAAGCAGAAAAAAGAGCTTTTTACCCACACCTCACCTTAGCAAGGCTTAAGTCTCAGCGAAATGTAAAGCTTTTGAGGAATAAGCTTGCAAATGAAATAGCAGACAGCATTTTAGGTAGTTTTACGGTAAAAGATATAAAACTTTTTAAGAGCACGCTTACTCCAAAAGGAGCCATATATGAGCCTGTTGATTTAATTGAAATAAAGGGCAATTAATTCAACAGTGTTTTTATTATATCTGCTCTGCTTATGATGCCAACCAGTTTGTTATCTTTCAACACAGGCAAGCGCTTTATGTTGTGTTTTAGCAACAGAGATGCTACTTCTTCCAACTCTGTATCTTCTGTCACAAATACTAGGTCTTCGCTCATTATTTCTTTAGCTTTTAGCGCAGCTATTTTTTTGAAATCCTCTTGATATTCTTCTACTCCGCGGTAATATATGATTCCGCCGAGTACTCCAATAAATCCTGGGATTCTGGGGTTAGCTTTTTTGCGCAAAAGGTCGCCTTCAGTTACAATTCCTACTACATTTCCTTTGTTATCAACCACCGGCACTCCTGAGATATTGTTGTCAACTAAAGTGCGCGCTACTTCTTCGATAGTGGCATCTTCACTCACAGTTATAACATTGGTGTTCATTATGTCTTTAGCTTTCATTACTAATAAACGCCTCCTAAAAAGTTATAGTTATATTCTAATTTATTTAATACCAAAAATAAAGTTTATACAAGAGATTTTTATTTAAAGCGAAGTGTTTGTGTTTAATTTATAGAAAAAAGAGAAGAATTCTTATATAATGATAACAGATAAATATTTATGGAGTGAAACAAAAATGCTAAAAAAACTTCCAATAGGCATACAGACG
>JAJOKN010000049.1:0-1383 GCA_021129815.1 Desulfotomaculum sp.
TATTTTTTACATTGCTTTTATTTATAAACTAAGTAACAGCATTTCTTAAAAATAAATTCTCTATACCCGTATAAAATGCCTGCCGACCTGTCTTTATATCTAAATCCAGCTCTGCTAATTGTTTTAATAAATTAATCAACTGCGTTTGATTGAAATTTTTACACAGTTTTGCAGCTTTCTTTACTGGATAAGGCTTTTCCTTTATTTCTCTTGCTATTTCACTGATATTAAAGCCCTTAGCCATCAATTCCTGAACTAATAACATCAATCTAAATTGCCTTGCAATCATCGCAAGTATAACTTGCGGTTGTTCTTTGTTCATAATCAGCGACTTAATCCCCAAAATAGCTTTTTCGTATTTGCGCTCTCCTATGGCATCAAGGACATCAAAAATATGGTACTCTAAAGGAAAGTAAACTACTTCTCTCACATCATCTTCATAAATAATTTCACTATCTCCTATGTAATTTATGAGCTTATCCAGCTCATTAGCAAGCCACATAAGTCCACTTGCAGCATTTATCAGCAAGTCACGAGCAGAAGGCTCAATTTTCTTATTGTTTATCCTCAATTGTAAATCCAGCCATTCTCCGAGTTCCGATGATTTTAACTTTTCAAAATTTATAGTTTGTCCAGCTTTGCTAACTGCTTTGAATATTTTTTTACGTTTATCTACCTCTTCTCCTGCATCAAAAATCAAGCATGTAGTTGGGTTTGGATTGTCAATATAATTTATCAACATACTTACTTCATCTGCTTGAACTTTTGCATTTTTGACATTACTAAACCAATACGCATTTTTAACTATTATAAGCTTTTTATCCACCATAAAAGGCACAGAATTAGCTGTATCAATTATATCTTTAATTTCTGCCCTTTCACCGTCAAATATCATTATATTAAAGTCTATGTTGTTTTTGCCGAACAACAGCTTTTTAATTTGAAATATTGCCTGTTTTTTTAAATATATTTCTTCTCCATAAAATAAATATACGGGATAAATGACACCGTTTTTTAAATTTTTTATGAAATTTTTATAATAACGCATTTTTAGTTTATCCCTCTTTAAGCTTTGCCATGACAGAATCTACCTTGCTGTTCATCGTAAGCTCCTTATCTCTGCGATCATCTATACGTATAGCCGTTACAACTCTAGATACTCCGTGATTAAAAGGCTCTTCATGAATCCTGCGTATAGCTCTCAGTATTTCATCTAAATCCCCTTCAATAATTGTGCCCATAGACGTAACTTTATAGTTCAAATTTTTATATTCCTTCAAAACTGATATGCAGTTAGCAATGTATTTGCTAACACTAGACGACGAAGTACCAATCGGAAGCACAGACACTTCTGCTAATGCCATATACAACACCTCCTTATAA
>JAJOKN010000049.1:1393-15082 GCA_021129815.1 Desulfotomaculum sp.
ACAAGCACTACAGGCACCCATTCTCTGCTTACATCTACTCCCAAATCTTCAGTAGTAACACCGCGCTTTTGAGGTTTTAGTAAAACACTTAGCTTCCCCGAGTATTCCAATATGCTTGTCTCTACATCTTTAATATCAAAAATTCCTTTTTCACGCAATTGTGTAATCAAATCGTCCAAGTTATATCTAGCCTTTTTCATTTCTTTAAGCAATATTTTCCCATTTTTTATAATAATTTGAGGCTTACCATACACAAATAAACGCAGTTTTCTGTTAATCAAAATAAAAAAATAAATTACTACTGTACGAAAAACCAATTCATAAAACATGATATCACACCAGCTCCTATACTTTTATACAATAATTATTTGCAATAAGAGCTGGTGTAATACAAAAAAAGCAGTATAATTAGTTAGCTATTTTCTCTTTCTAGCGCCTGGAAATACTCCTCCATGAATTGTTCTTGCATCATAAATGTTATAAAAAATCTTTGGATCTATTTCATCCAATAATTTCAAAACTCTTTTTAAATCACGCCTTTTAACAATAACGAATAATATAGTCCTAGGCCCACAGCGCCCTGCACCCACAACGCTTGTAACGCCGAAGTTTTCTTTTCTAAGTCTACTTATAACTTTTCCTACTTTATCCCTAGGCGGAAATACTTGAAGCGATAAATATCCAACTGCCATACAATCTTCTATAAATGATCCAAGATAATTTCCAGTAGCAAAACCAGCCGCATAAGCTACAATTTTCCATGGATCATCAAGTCCACAGGATATAACATGACTTAACGCCAAAATAAAGACTGAAATTTCTACAAATCCTATAGCGGCTGCTACAGCTTTTTTCCCTCTTGTAAGCATCAATATTCTTATAGTGCCCAGCGATACATCTACAGCCCTAGCAGCAAATATAAACAAATAGCTAAATATCAATTCTCCCAATTAGTATCCCCTCACATATTGAATAAAAACTTATGTTATGAAGATTTTACTTAACCACAATATTTATTAACTTTCCTGGAACAGGTATTAGCTTTACAATTTCTTTTCCATCGAGTAACTTCTGTACCTGAGGTTCGTTTAAAACACGCTCTTTCATCTCTTCCGTGCTTATATCAGCAGGGATACTAATTCTTGCTCTCACCCTGCTGTTTATCTGAACTGCAATAGTAATCATTTTTTCTTTGATAGCGCTTTCATCATAGCTCGGCCATTTTTGACAATGCACGCTTTCAGTATAGCCTAACTTCTCCCACAGCTCTTCAGCAATGTGAGGGGCAAACGGTGCAAGAAGCAGTGCTATTGTTTCAAGCGCTTCTTTAACTACTGCTTTATTTCTATCCTTTTTAGGAACTTTGTCAGCATATCCATAAATATAATTTATTAACTCCATAACAGCGCTGATAGCTGTGTTAAAGTTAAAGCGCTTGTCAACATCTTCAGTTACTTTTTTAATGGTGCGGTGTACAGCTCTTCTTAAACCCGCATCATATTCACTCAAGCCTTTTTCATTTAAGCTCTTCTTATCTGCAAGCAATATTTCTTTGTCTAAAAGTAAATCATACAGGCGCCACACTCTGTTTAAAAACCTATGACAGCCTTCTACGCCTTTGTCGCTCCATTCCAAATCTCTTTCAGGTGGAGCTGCAAAGAGTATGAACAAACGCGCAGTATCTGCTCCATATCTATCAACAATATCCTCAGGGCTCACCACATTGCCTTTGGACTTTGACATTTTCGCTCCATCCTTTAACACCATGCCCTGAGTGAGCAAATTTTCAAATGGTTCTTTGTGTTCCAGCATTCCTATGTCATAGAAAAATTTGGTTAAAAAGCGAGAATAAAGCAGGTGCAGTATAGCATGTTCTACCCCACCGATGTATTGATCAACATTCATCCATCTATTTGCTTTCTCTATATCCCAAGGCTTGTCTGTTTCACTTGCACTGGTGTATCTGATGTAATACCAGCTGGAATCAATAAAAGTGTCCATTGTATCTGTTTCTCTCTTAGCATCTCCACCGCACTTGTGACATTTAGTATGTAAAAATTCAGGACAATCCAAAAGCGGTGATTTGCCTGATGGCTTAAATTTAACATCAAGCGGCAGCAAAACCGGCAGCTGTTCTTCAGGCACAGGCAGTATGCCGCAGTTTTCACAATAAATTATCGGAATAGGAGTGCCCCAGTAGCGCTGTCTCGATATCAACCAGTCGCGCAGTCGATAAGTAACAGCTTTTTTAGCCAGTCCTTTTTCAGCCAACCATTCTGTAATCTTTTCCGCTGCTTCTTTGTTATGCATACCGCTGAACTCAGCTGAATTGATGAGCACGCCTTCTTCCGCATATGCTTGTGTAAGCTCTTTTTGAGACCAATCCTCACCTTCTGGTTGAATCACAATTTTAATCGGCAGCTTATACTTCACCGCAAACTCAAAATCCCTCTGATCATGTGCTGGCACCCCCATCACAGCACCCGTTCCATAATCCATCAGCACATAATTAGCAATCAAAATAGGCACATGCTCATTGTTTGCAGGGTTTATGCAATAAGCTCCTGTAAATACCCCTTCTTTTTCTGTGCTCAAGGTTCGATCCCTGCTGCTCATGTTGCGCGCTTTGCGCACAAACTCCACGATCTCTTGCCGATGCTCTGCATTTTCAATCAGCCTCTCCACTAAAGGATGCTCTGGTGCAAGCACCATATAAGAAACTCCAAACACAGTATCAGGTCTAGTAGTGAATACCCTTATCTCTTCATCAATTCCAGATACTTTAAATATTATCTCTGCACCAGTGCTGCGGCCAATCCAATTCTTTTGCATAATCTTTACTTTTTCCGGCCAGCCTTTGAGCTCTTCCAAATCGTCTAACAATCTATCTGCGTAATCGGTAATTTTAAAAAACCACTGCTCCATTTCACGCTGCTCTACTTCCGTTCCACAGCGTTCGCACTCAGCTTCAATTACCTGTTCATTAGCCAACACTGTAGCACATGACGGACACCAATTCACAGCAGCAGCCTTCCTGTAACATTTGCCGTGTTCATACAGCTTTAAAAATATCCACTGCGTCCATTTATAGTAACTCGGATCACAAGCAGCAAGCTCTCTGTCCCAATCATAACTCAAGCCCAGCTTTTTAAGCTGCGATTTCATGTTCGCTATATTCTGTGCTGTCCACTTAGCTGGTGGAATATTGTGCTTTATAGCTGCATTCTCAGCAGGTAAACCAAAAGCATCCCATCCCATAGGGTGCAGCACATTATAGCCCATCATCCTTTTAAAGCGCGCAATAACATCTCCTATAGAATAATTGCGAACATGTCCCATGTGAAGCTTTCCTGAAGGATAAGGAAACATCTCCAAGCAATAATATTTGTTATCCTTAAAATCATCTGTTTTATATATCTTTTTATCTTCCCATATGTTCTGCCATTTCTGCTCAATTTCTTTAAAATTATAACTCAAGGCTCCATCCCAACTCCTTTAAACAAATGATAATTAGATTTAAGTATTATTATACTACTATACTACACTGTCAAGCAAAATAGCTTTCTATCTTCTAAAGCAGCTCATCGATCATAATAACTGCCTCTTTAGCACTGCCTGCTATTGGCAGAAGATCGGCTACAGCGCTGCTCACTTTCAATCCCACAACTGGCTTGTTAAGTTTCTTAGCAATTCCAATCTCAGACAGCGTGCCCCAGCCACCGCCTACTGCAATCAAAGCATCGCTTGCAGCAGCAACTACTGCATTTCTAGCATTACCAAGCCCTGTAGCAATAGCTACTGAAAGATATTTATTGCCTTCACGTCGATTTAAGCCCGGCAATATGCCAACTGCAATGCCCCCTTTTTCCCTAACTCCTTTGGCAGCTGCCTCCATCACACCGCCGCGTCCGCCGCAAATTAGCACCCATTTTCTGCTTGCTATTTCCAAGCCTACCTGATATGCTATTTCCTTCAGCTCATCTGAACAGCTCGCAGACCCTACCACTCCTATGTAATACATGAAAGCTTACACACCCTTTATGGTTTGATCTATTAAAAAAGCTTATTTAAGCAAATTATATCAAATTTGCCACTTTTTAAAATTTTAGTCCACAATTAAAAAACCCGCTCTCATCTGTCAACAAGAGCAGGCTGTTCAAACTGCTGAACCACAGCACTTTTTGTATTTTTTACCGCATTTAAATATTCCAAATTTTTCTCCCATCCCATGCTCAATTACTCATCTACTTCTTCAATACTCATAAAAGTAGGATCAGCCAAGCCTTCTTCATAAATTCTAACTTAAAAGCACCTTCTGTTAAATTTTTCTAGTAGCTTTAATCCTTGTGTTTATTGGCTTTTTACTGGTGGAGCTGATGGGACTTGAACCCACGACCTCTTGACTGCCAGTCAAGCGCTCTCCCAACTGAGCTACAGCCCCGCAAAACAACTTCAATAAATAGATCACGCATAAAATTGAGTAAATACCAAAGCTTTTTACATTAAAGTAAATTTACCACTTCAGCATCCGCCCATAAGTGTTCCAACTTATAAAAATCACGCTCTTCCTCTCTAAACACATGCACTACCAAGTCACCATAATCCAAAAGCACCCATTTGCTTTCTCTCAAACCTTCGCGCCGTTTAGGTTCTACTCCTTTTTCTGAGAGCTTTTCTTCAATATTTTCAACAATAGATCTTACCTGCGTTCCTGAATGTCCGCTACAGATCAAAAAGTAATCACATAAAACTGAAACTCCTTTAATATCCAAAACCACAATGTCAAAAGCTTTTTTTTCTCCCGCAGCTTTGCAAGCTACATTGAGCATTTCGCGGATGCTAAAGCTCAATACTCATTCCTCCTTAAAAATTTAATATTAAAAACAACAACTTTACAATACTATAGCTTTTTTATCAGCAAAGCATTCCGTGCATTTACAGCTTGTGGATGGATGAGCTGTTTAGATTCTAACACAAATTTTATCTTAAAATCAATACAGCATATTACAGCTTCATCCAAGCTAGCCCCTTTTTCTATAATATTTCGTAGCTCAACTGCGCTTTTATTTTTGCGACCTATTTCTATTGCATCAGCCAGCATTATCACTTTATCCAGTTCGCTCATGTTTTCCGAGCCTAACGTGTGAGCAGCAATAGCTTGCAACACTTCTATATCCTTTATCCCATATTCTTTTTCAGCAACTACCGCCCCTACTGGAGCGTGCAACATGTGCGGCAGCCTTTCATAAACAGCATCTATTTCTATTCCATTTTCTCTAGCCAATGTCAAGAGCTTTTCACCGCTGTATTCTTTAGCACAATCATGCAAAACTGCCGCCAACTTTGCTTTTTCAACATCAACTCCAAACCTCTTTGCTAAATCAACAGCAGCATCAACCACACCTAAGGTATGTTTAAACCTCTTTTCCTTCATTTGCCTCTTTAATTTGTTCTTAATCCATTCGATATCCACAGTCATAACCAACTGCAACTGCTCCTTTTTTATTCTCATAAATAAAGCTTATGCTTTTTTATATATTCTTCTACTGACTCTGGAAGCATGTACTTTATAGGCTCACCTTTTTTTACCTTTTCTCTGATATATGAGCTTGAAATTGGCATGTGAAGTGCCTTCATGAAAATTATTTTCTTCTTGTATTTAATCATTTTATAATCTTGCCATAAATCCTCAATGCTGTAACCCGGCCTATCTACAGCAACTATGCTGCAAATTTCCAATATCCGCTCCCAATTTTTCCACCCCGTTATTCCAAGCGCTGCATCTACACCAACGATAAAATAAAGCTTACAGTGAGGATAGAGCTTTCTCATATCTTCTAAAGTATCAACTGTATAAGATATGCCGCCTCGTTTTATCTCCAAGTCACATACCTCAAAAAATTCGTTAGTCGATACTGCAAGCCTTGTCATCTCAAATCGGTGTTCTGCCGATGTCATCTCAACATCGATTTTATACAGTGATTTAAAAGCAGGCACAAAAAGCACTTTGTCGCATTTCAAGTTATATCTCACTTGATCTGCAGCTAAAAGATGCCCGTAGTGAATAGGATCAAATGTGCCACCCATAACTGCTAAAGCGCGCATCAAGAGCTCTATCCCACCTTAATTCCTTATGTGGCCGTCGCCGTAAATTACATACTTAGTAGATGTAAGTTCTTTTAGTCCCATCGGCCCACGCGCGTGCAGCTTCTGGGTAGAAATTCCTATTTCCGCGCCAAATCCAAACTGATTGCCATCTGTAAACCTAGTAGAAGCATTCACATATACAGCAGCAGCATCCACTTGCTTTAAAAACTTGCGCGCATTTGTGTAGCTTTCTGTAACTATGCATTCTGAATGCTTTGTGCCGTAACGGTGTATGTGTTCTACTGCTTCATCTAGACTTTCCACAACTTTTACTGCAATAATCAAATCCAAAAATTCCGTTTCGTAATCATTTTCATAAGCCTCTTTTACCCAGTCAGCTATCGATACGGTCTTTTCACAGCCGCGTATCTCTACTTTATTTGTCTTCAATTCTTTCAGCACTTTAGGCAAAAACTCTTCTGCAATGCTCTTATGAACCAAAAGTGTTTCCGCAGCGTTGCAAACCCCCGGACGCTGACACTTTGCATTTATTAAAATTTTACACGCTTTATCCAAATCTGCATATTCATCGACATAAATGTGGCAGTTGCCTACACCTGTTTCAATTACCGGCACAGTTGCATTTTCCACAACTGCTTTGATGAGTCCCGCTCCTCCGCGCGGTATCAAAACATCTATGTAGTCACGCAGTTTCAGCATCTCGCTTACAGTTTCGCGGCTAGTGTCTTCCACAATGCTTATGACACCTGAAGGAACGCCGACATCTTCTGCTGCTTTTGCTATTACCCTTGCAATAGCTATGTTTGAATTTATAGCTTCTGAACCTCCTCTCAAAAGCACTGCATTTCCAGCCTTTAAACATAGCCCCGCTGCATCAACTGTTACATTGGGACGCGCCTCATATATTATGCCTATGACTCCAAGCGGCACCCTCACTTTCCCCACTTCCAAACCATTCGGACGCACCCACATAGATACAACTTCGCCAACTGGATCGGCAAGTGCTGCAATTTCCAAAAGTCCCTGTGCCATTTCATCTATCCGTCTTTCGTCAAGCCTCAACCTGTCCAAAAGTGCTCCAGTTATGCCTTTTTCTTTTGCGTTTTTCATGTCCCTTTCATTGGCACTCAGTATGCTGCCCATCTCTTTTTTTAACGCATAAGCCATATTGCTAAGTGCTTTGTTTTTAACATCCGTGGATAAATAAGCCAATTTTCTAGCAGCTTCTTTTGCTAGCTTAGCTTGCTTAAGCAAATCACTCACAGCTATCATTCCTTTCCAATTATAACTAAGTTATTTCTGTGTATCACTTCATCGCAGTATTTATGTCCAAGGATGTCTGCAATTTCGTTTGTTCTTTTACCTTTTATCTTTTCTATTTCTTCAGACGAAAAATTCACTATACCCCTTGCTATTTCTTTTCCACCGCTCACTACGCTCACTGTATTGCCAACATCGAATTTGCCTTCAACTGCTGTTATACCTGATGGCAACAAAGACCTGCCGTTAAAAACTAATGCTTTTTTAGCACCTTCATCTATTATCAATTTTCCTGCTATGCTGCTTGCAAACGCAATCCACCTCTTCTTGCGCTTCAATCTATCCGACCTAGGCCAAAAAGCTGTACCAATTCTTTCACCATTTATAAATCTCAAAAGCACGTCTTTTTCTGTTGACTTCACTATGCCCGTTATTATCCCGCTGTCACCTGCTATTCTCGCTGCTTCAAGTTTGGTTATCATACCTCCCGTTCCTACATTGCTGCCAGAGCTTCCCGCTGCACTCTTTATCTTCTCAGTAATAGAATGCACATCTGTTATGAGTTTTGCATCAGCATTTTTAGATGGATTTTTGTCATACAACCCATCGATGTCAGTGAGCATAACCAGCATCTCAGCATCTATAAGCACTGCCACCAGAGCAGACAACTTATCATTGTCTCCAAATTTAAGCTCTTCTACAGACACGGTATCATTTTCGTTTATTATGGGAACCACATCCATGTGCAAAAGGCACTCAATAGCATTTCGAGCATACAAAAACCTCTTGCGGTCTGCAAAATCACCGCGAGTGAGCAATACCTGAGCAACTGTTAAACCATACTCTGCAAAAGAATGCTCATACATCTGTATCAAAATCCCCTGTCCTACTGCAGCTGCTGCCTGTTTTTCATGTATGGTGTATACGGGTTTTTTAAGCTTAAGCTTCCCCACTCCGCAAGCCACCGCACCTGAGCTCACCAGCACCACTTTAAGTCCATTTTTTTTGAGCCTTGCTATTTGAGATACCAACGCTTTAACCTTGCCTTTATCGATATTGCATTTTTCATCTGTCAGGGAACTCGAACCCACTTTCACAACTATTCTCTTTATGCCCTTAAAATTCCTATCAGCCATTTGTCATTCCTCTTCACTCCACATACTCGAACTCAAAATCAGAACCTGCTATGCACACCGTGTCGCCAGTTTTAGCGCCTGCATCTTTTAGTACCTGATCTACACCCATCTTGTCCATAATGCGTATCAAGCGATAAACAGCTTCTTCATTGTTCAAATCAGTCATAGCAAGATGCCTCTTTATTTCCTTACCATCTATTATGAAAATTCCATTTTCCTTGCGCACAGTAAAGCGCGGCTCTTCATGTTTATAAGTTACAACATGTTTTTTATATTCATCTGCTTCAGTTTCACTTTTAGAAATTTGCTTCAACATTTCTGCAATTTTTAAAATAAGAGCATCTAATCCCTGACCAGTAAGCGCCGATATAGGAAATACCTCATATTCACCCTTCAAAGCTTCTTTTAGCTTTTCAAAATTCTTATGTGCATTTGGCATATCCATCTTATTCGCAGCAACAATCATAGGTTTCTTTATAAGCTTTTCATCATATAGCTTAAGCTCGTTGTTTATTGTATAAAAATTGTCCAAAACGTCGCTGTCTGGAACTGAAACATCCACAACATGCACCAATAATCTCGTGCGTTCTACGTGTCTTAAGAACTCATGCCCTAAACCTGTCCCTTTATGAGCTCCTTCAATCAGTCCAGGAATATCTGCAACCACAAAACTATCTCCTTCATCTACCTTAACAACTCCAAGATTTGGAACAATTGTTGTAAAAGGATAATCAGCTATTTTAGGTTTGGCAGCAGAAATCCTAGATATAATTGTAGATTTTCCAGCATTCGGAAGCCCTACCAAGCCCACATCTGCAATGAGCTTGAGCTCAAGCCTAATCCAGCGTTCTTCTCCTGGCTCTCCTTTTTCAGCTATAGTAGGTGCTCTGTTCGTTGGAGTAGCAAAGCGCATGTTTCCCCTTCCGCCGCGACCACCTTTAGCAACTACAACTTGTTGCCCATGATACACCATATCAGCTATTACTTCTCCATTTTCATCATAGATAACTGTCCCAACAGGCACTTTTACTATCAAGTCTTTTCCTGATGCCCCATGCATTCCTTTACCCATGCCGTGCTGCCCGCGTTCTGCTTTAAAGTGCTTTTTATACTTAAAATCTATAAGAGTATTTATTCCTTCATCAGCTTCTAAAACCACATTGCCTCCGCGTCCACCATCTCCACCAAATGGCCCTCCTTCAGGCACATACTTTTCACGCCGCATCGCTACACAGCCATTACCGCCATCACCTGCTTTTACAAATATCTTTGCTTTATCATAAAACATCTCTTGTCTTCCACCTTTTTTCTAGCAGTATGGTTTGCAATTTACTTTATAGTAAGAATTATACACAAAAAGCCAGTCATTTTATAGACCGGCTTTAAAAAATATAGTTATTCAACTTTACAAGTTTTTCATCGATAAACACTTAAAAAGCATGAGCTACAAAGCCGCAACTGCTTCTGGCTTTATAACGCTTACGTGTGGTTTTCCTCTTCTTCTTCCAAATTTAACAATGCCATCTATTTTAGCAAACAGAGTGTCATCTCCGCCTATGCCTACATTCGTACCAGGATAAATCTTGGTACCTCTTTGACGCACTAAAATACTGCCCGCAGTAACAAACTGACCATCTCCGCGCTTTATCCCAAGCCGTTTGGATTCAGAATCTCTGCCGTTTTTAGAGCTTCCCATTCCTTTTTTATGAGCCATGATAAATCACCTCCTTATACCTTCAAGAATTAAATAGCGATGCTCTTTACCACAACTTCTGTAAAAGGCTGCCTATGTCCTTTTTTGCGCCGATAATTTTTTTTAGGCTTGTATTTAAAAACAATAACCTTACGACCTTTACCGTGCCTTATAACTTCTAATGTAACTTTGGCATTTGATAAATAAGGATTGCCTGTATAAGTATTGCCATCTTTTGATACAAGCAGCACCTTGTCAATATCAACAGTTGAGCCTTCTTCTACAGACAGCTTTTCAACTCTGAGCACATCTCCTTCTTTTACGCGATACTGCTTACCACCTGTCTCAATAATCGCATACATAAAACTTTTACACCCCTTTCACTTAAAAGGACTCGCCGAAGTTCTAGGTATAGCTAAAAAAGCTATTTAAAACCCACTTCGAGCGGTAATAACTTAAACTCAAGTTGATAAACCTACAGCTTTTAATTGTATCATAAGAAAAAAGGTTGTCAAGTTGAAAAATCTTGAGATTGTAACATGGTCAGAGTTTAACTGTTATTTAAATAAAATAACCCTCACGCTTAACAAAAAGCATGAGGGGCAACTTAAGATTTTTAAACTAATTTATCAATCACAATATCAAAATCCATTTTGTCTAATTTTACTTTTCACAGTGACCATAACTTTTTATAAATATTACACGACCACATTTATCGCACTTCTGCATTTCGTCTCCTCTTTTCAAAGCCCTTATTTTATCGACAGTAAGTTTTATGTTGCAGCCCCTGCATATCCCTCTTTCAACTTCAGCTATAGGATCTTTGAACTTTTCTTTCATTTTTGCAAATAATTCTATTGATTTGACATCTATTTTTTTAGCTATCTCTTCTTTCTTATCCAAAATTTCATTTATCTCCTGCGATATCTCCTCTACATATTTTAAGTACTTTTCACGCTGTTCATAAAACTCCTCTCTTTGAATTTTCAAATCTTTTGCGATCACAATAAGCTTTTCTTTGAGCACCTTATACTGCTCCAAAAACTTAATTTGATCGTTTTCCATCTCTACTACTTTGTCTTTTAAGTTTGATATCCTGTTTTCCATGCCGCTAATCTCTTTTTTATTCGTGACAGTACCATCCATCAATTTCCTTTCTAACTTTTTAATTTGACCTTTCGCTTCTTGAATCAAAAAATCCAGTTGCTTTATTCCATTTTCTACCTGCAAATACTGCTCCTTTATGACAGCATAGTTATTTTGATTGTCCTCAATATCCTGCTTTATTTTTCGCAGAATTCTAGCAATTTCATTGTTGCTTTTCTGTTGTTTCAACTCCGACTCCTTAAGTTCTAGCTGCTGTAAAACCCAAAGAGCTTCCAAAAAATTCATAACATCATCTCCTAATCCATTTTTACTTCATTTTTTCATAAATAAAAAAATGGGAATTTAAACATTCCCATTTTCTAAAAATAATCATATGGATCTTTTTGTTGCTCTGAAATTGTGAGTTCAACTTCCAAATTCTCTTCCTCAATCCACTTTTTCAAATGCTTGAATATCAAATCAACTGCTGGCAGTTCAGTATAAAAATGCCCTGCATCTATAAATGCCAACCCTTGATTTAGCATATCATTTGCCACATGATACTTTATATCTCCAGTTAAATACACATCTGCTCCTTTTTTCAGCGCTTCCATCCAAAGCTCGCTTCCAGAACCTCCACAAACCGCTACTCTATTTATCGATTTTTTCATATCCCCACCAGCTCTTATATTAGGTATATTCAACTTTTCTTTCACAAAATCAATAAACTCTTTAAAATCAAATGTTCTAGGAAGCTTTCCTATCCTTCCAAATCCGTAGGCACAGCCAGCATTTTTCAAAGGATACATGTCATATGCTACTTCCTCATATGGATGAGCACCTATCATTTTTTTCACCACAAGAGATAATTTATCTTCTGGCACAATAGTTTCCAGCCGCACCTCATTTACTCTTTCTATTTGTCCTTGTTTACCAATAAATGGTTTAGTTCCTTCCTTTGGGCAAAAAGTGCCCAATCCCTCTAATTGAAAAGTGCAGTCGCTGTAATTCCCAATCCAGCCAGCACCAGCTGTGCAAACAGCATTTCGCACTGTATCTTGGTACCCCTTTGGAACAAAGACCACCAATTTATAATACCTTTGTTCACCTGTTTTATGTAAAACTCCAACATTTAAAAGCCCTAACTTATCAGCCAATAAATCGCTCACACCGCCGCGCACGCTATCCAAATTAGTATGTGCAGAATAAACTGTAATATCGTTTTTTATCAGCATGGAAATCAATGCACCTGTACTGTTTTCTAAGTCAATACTTTTTATGCCCTTCATTAAAATGGGGTGGTGTGAGATAATGAGTTTTGCATTCAAGCTGATGGCTTCCTTTACTACAGCTTCATTTACATCCAGCGCAACCAATATATGATCTGTCTTGTCAGATGCACTTCCTATTTGAAGCCCTGAATTATCCCATTCTGCACACATATACAAAGGTGCCAGCTGTTCAACCACTTCAAACACCTGCAAGTTTATCACTGCCATTTTTCATAAGCACCTCTTTCATCTTCTTTAACTTTTCTTCAACTCTTTGCAGTTTGAGTTTGCTATTTGACAACCTGCTCTTTTTTAGTCCTTGAATCATCTGCAAATATTTAAACTCTAACTTACTTATAAACGCTGAAAGCAAAGGATGCTTTTTTTCAATTAAACGAGGACCAATTTCTAAAATCAATTCATCATACAGATTTTCTTTGCCCCGCTCAGTAACTATAATAGTGTATATATTGTCGTTCTCTAAAATTAAATCTTCTTCCTTTAAGCACCAACCATTCAAAATAAGCCATGTTCTTAAAGTTTTTTCGTCATTCATAGGCTGCAATATAAGCTTCTTAACGCTAAAAAGCACTTCTTTTGCAGCTCGCTCTAATATTTTCTTTATAGTCCCTCCTCCCATACCAGCAATAACCGCTATATCAGCCTCATCTTTTGTTAATATTTCAAATCCATAGCCCTGTCTCAAATCTATCTTTCTTTCCAACTTATGCTTTTTTATATTATTTTCTGCTGCTCTTATAGGTCCGCTTTCCACATCGCTAGCAATTACCTTTGTGCATTTTTTCGACTCCAGCAAATATATAGGCAAGTGCGCATGGTCTGTTCCTATATCCACAACTACACTTTTTTCATCAATATAACTTGCTAGCATCTTCAATCTTTTGCTTAACATGACTTTTCCAGCTTCCCCCACTAATCAAACTCCCTGTAGTAAATTTTTTATTTAACAAATAAAAAAGCAGAGAGCACCAACTGTACTCTGGTGGGCGGTGCAGGGCTCGAACCTGCGACCCCCTGCTTGTAAGGCAGGTGCTCTCCCAGCTGAGCTAACCGCCCAATTGGTGACCCCTACGGGATTCGAACCCGTGTTACCGCCGTGAAAGGGCGGTGTCTT
>JAJOKN010000016.1:0-2571 GCA_021129815.1 Desulfotomaculum sp.
AAACATACTTATATTCCTGCTAGTATTGTCAAGATATTGTTTCTGAATCTGTAAATCAAGGGATATAGACCTCTATACCAACCCTTAACGCTTGAGAAGCTATTATTAAGCAAACATAATATAAAAAATTGAATATCTCTTCGTTTTTTTGCCCATTCATTGCGAAGTAGAGATTCTACAAAGCAGAGGTTCTGAAGGTAAAAGAAGTAGAATATTATCTGCTGTAAAAAAGGAAAGTGAGAAAAAGTTAAATGCTGCACTCTTTTAAAAGCAAATAATTCAATCCTTCCTGCGGTATGTAACAGTTGCTTTTTATAAGCTTATAAATCCCTTCAGCTGTGCTTTTTGGGAAGTATCTCAAAAACGCATTAATCGCTTCTTCTTTAAAAACTTGCTTCTTTTTGACAAACGATGTTTTTTTTTCATTTCTTTCAAAAAGGCAGCAATAAAAATAAACAAACGTCACTACCTCTCTTTGCTCTGTCAGCTCATATCATATCGAAATGCCTTCAGCATCTAAATCTCCAAAGTAGTAAAAGCTTGTGCTCAAGCCCTTATACTCTTCTATCTCTTCAAAAAAAAGAAATGCTCTTTAAGATCTTCCTGCCTTCCCCATATATGAGCATTGAAAAACTTTTTCCATTCCACCGGTTTATTCCTTCTTGAAACAGAGCTTTTAATGAAAAGAAGGTATCTTTGTTTTCTACAATGAGCACGTTTGCGCTCTTGACTTCACTTGATAATTTAAGGGAGTAATAAAAAAACGGCTCATGCGTAAGGTAGCAGTTTAGCTTTTCAAGCGTAAAATGAATGCGCTGGCAGAAAGCACGGCCATGCTTTGAAGTAAGCCATTTCTCATCTCCAAATATCTCAAATGAGCGCTCGTTAGCAGTAATAGCTGGCTGTGACTTGAAATCTGGATTTTGTTTTAAAAACCTATCCTAGTTTTTCAATTACGTACTGTTCTATGCGTTCCAGCTCTATCTGTTTTTTCTTGTGATTTTTCAAGCAGTGTTCGATCAACTCTTTCATGGCTAAATTTGCTCCACATGTTTAAGATATGCCTACTCAAGGCCTTTCATCATATTTTCCAAAAGCTTTACCATCTGCTCGTTTATCGCTTTTAGGTATTCATCAGCTTTTGAAAGCATCTCTTCTTCTGACTGCACATATTTGCCGCCATCTATTATGTCATCCTTGCAGTACTTCAATAATTTTTCTATGCTCTCTCGCGAAGTCTCTAAATGAAACTGAAGCCCCACTACTTTGCCATCTTCAGTTGCAAACGCTTGGTTAGCACACACCTCGCTCTTAGCAGTATGAATGCAACCCGGCGGAATATCAAAAGTATCACCGTGCCAGTGAAAAGCGATGAAGCGTTCATCCAAATTGTTAAAAACTCTTGAATTTTTAGCATCTGCTGTGAGCTCCACATCAAACCAGCCGATCTCTTTGTATTTATTTTTATGCACCTTGCCGCCTAACACATCTGCTATCAACTGCGCACCGAGGCAAATGCCGAGCACCAGCTTGCCATCGGAAATAGCCTGCTCTATGAAACGCTTTTCCTGCCCTAACCAGCGATAAATATGTTCTTCATAGATATTCATCGGTCCGCCCATTATGACGAGCCAGTCAAACTCATCTCTCATAGGCAAGCTTTCATCGCTGTAAAGCTTCGTGCTGGTTATGCTAAAACCCTTTTCCTTAGCCCAAACTTCAATGTTAGCTAAATCTTCAAACGGAACATGTTGCAGATAATGCATTCTGATCAAAAGACATCATCCTTTCACAGAAACAAAGTGTGTTTTTAAGTCAAACACTTCTTCAAAGTAAGCTGCTTTTTTCTTTACTTTTTCATAAATCACTTCTAAACCTGCATCTTTGACATAAAATGTGCAGCTGAACTTATCCCTCTGTACTTCCCTAACTTCTACCTTTCCGTTGTGCAGATAATCCAGCGCATCAGCAATGCGCAAGATAGCTATTAATTTTTGCAACATCGAGTATTCACTTTTAGAAAAGTCACTGCTGGATAGCTTAACACTCTTCCTGTGCCCCTTTACAAGTTCAGCTAAAAGCTTTTTTTCATTTTGAGGATAATCGTAGAGCTCTTCGTCATTTAATATCAAGTATGCTGAATGCTTATGGTGTTTTTTTTCGGATATGTACTGCCCTATATCATGCAGTAGCGCAGCATGGCACAGCAGTTCGAGTTCATTTTCACTTAAATTGTGCAAATCCTTTAGCAGGTTAAATATAGTTACACCTGTGCGTTTTACAGTTTCAGCATGCAATTTAAAGCACCTGTACTTATCACACAAACTCAAAACAGCATTTCCGTATTTAATATCCTTTATTTGATTATTCACCTGCACTGCTCTCTATCTCGCTTTCATCTAATAAGTATCTTTTGATATAACTGCGTATTTTTTCTTGAATAGCTACGGGGTTTTCATCTCCATCTAACGTTATAAAACCAAAGTCCAATGCCATTTGGTCAAAATGCTCTACAATCAATTTTTGGTATATTTTAAAGCTTTCGAATATATCGTTGGAAAGAGACAAATC
>JAJOKN010000016.1:2581-3906 GCA_021129815.1 Desulfotomaculum sp.
TGCTCCGCGCACCATATCCCGCGCCATTAAAGTAAATATATATCTATCCGCCAGTACTATAAATCCAGCTTTTAGCGCTGGCAATATTTTATTTTCAAGCTGATCTGCAAAGTCAGTAGCATACAACAAGCTTAAGGTTTTTTTACCCAAAGTATTTCCTTCTTTAGCTTTTTGTATTGCATCTCCAATTAAGTTTGACCTGCTAAGCCCCATATCTGCAACTGCATGTCCTTCTGCTTCAAGCCAATTGCGCAAAAGATACATCTGCATAGATCTTCCGGAACAATCCGCGCCTTCTATCACTATAAGCCTTCCGGCATATGTCTTTTCTTTAAAATATGGTATTCCTCTTCCGTAATATTTAAACTCTCTTTTTTTCATTTAGGTAGCCACCCCATTTTCTGTACCATTCTCAAGTGAACAGCTCAAATACTTCTTGTATGTGGGCGGCTCAAAAGAGCTCAATATGCGCTCGCTGACCAGTTTACGAAGTTTTTTCTGCTGTTCTTCAATACTCAAAGTAGCATCCATAACATATAGACCCTCTTTTTCAACCATGTTGTCATACTGTTCTTTAATTATACCTTGAAATATATTAAAGCTTTCCACCGGATCGCTGCTTAAAGCCAAATCCATTCCTGCTTCATAGTATTTGAGCTCCGCGCGGCCAGATAAAATGCGATCTACAGACACTTCCAGAGGAGCTTGAAAGTACAGCGCAAGGTCTGGCTTTACAGCAAATTCATATACATTCCGCACCCAATCAGGGTCACACCCACGCGCCACATCTCTTGCATATGCTGTATAAACATACCTATCGGCAAGCACTATATAACCAGCTTTTAGATGAGGCAAAATTCTCTTTTCATAGCGATCAGCAAAGTCGCTCGCATGGATTAAAGAAAAAGTGATCGGTGTAAGCAAATTACGCTTTTTAGCTCTTTTGGTAGATTTTTTAACTAATTCGGAAGAATTCCATTCTGTAAAAAATACGGGATAATACTGCTGCTGTAACCAGCATTTGAGCAAATAAAGCTGTGTGCTCTTTCCAGATCCATCGCATCCTTCAACGATAATGAGCTTACCTCTATATTCATGAGGTTTTAAATTGTTTTCTCCATTTGTCATAAATGCTTATACAACTCCTTTTAAGAGCCTTAAAAATCTAAATTACGTATTTATTGCCTTCGCTTCTTCCTCCTTTACAGTTTCTATAACTTCACTTATAATTCCTGCATTTCCTTTATTGATTTTTTCTCCTGTGCGCAATATCATTCCCAAGCGCCTTATCAATATTTCATCGCCCGGCAATAATATATCAGAAT
>JAJOKN010000016.1:4006-11388 GCA_021129815.1 Desulfotomaculum sp.
TATAATTTCCGTGCTAGCGCCGCCTATGTCAACAATCAACGCATCCTCAAAATTCATGGTATTCACAACGCCTAAGTATTCATAGCGCGCTTCTTCTTCTCCTGAAAGCACTCTCAAAGATATTCCTGTTTCTTCTTTATATAACGCTCAAAACTTGAGCTCTGTTTTTAGCAGTGCGCAATGCAGCAGTAGCTATTCCCAATATTATACTTACATCATTGACATCACAAAATCTTTTAAATGACTTTAATGCCACTAGCACCCGATTAATTGCTGAAGGTTTTATTATTCTTTCGTCCCCCATATTTTCTGATATCCTGACAGGCTCTTGAATTTCATCCAGCAATCTATAATGGTTGCAACCATGAGCTTCCATCAACATGACTCGTGCAGAATTTGAGCCAAGATCAATTACTGCAATTCTTTTTGACATGCATATCTCTCCTCAATAACAAACAATCGGAGCAAAATATAGATTTTGCTCCGAAATCTAAATTATATGCCTTATTCTCCCTGACCTAAAGTATAAGCAGGCTTATCATCCAGTAAGTAAAGATTTTCCAGTTTAATCCACTCAAGCCCACTTTGTTCTATGCGATACAACAAGGATCGTATATCAGAATGTGTAAACTGCGCACTGTTATTTGCACGTTTAAACCTACAGCGCCAGTGATCCGTGCAGAACGTCTCGCTAAAGCCTTTGGGATACACCACTTGACCCCTGTTGCTCATCATAACGAGTTTATATTCAGGCTTTGCTATCTCTTCAAGCTTATGCCCTAGCTCTTTTGCCGTAAGCTTACTGTTTCTTACGAAAATATCCACTCCATCTAACAGCATAGTTTTAGTATTCCTATTGCTTACACTAGAAATGCTTTTCATATTCAGCTTCGGAAGATGCTTGTACTCTACAGGTGCAAGTTTCTCCGGACGCTTGCCGAGCCTAGACACAACTGCTTTTGCAAATTCCTTTGTGCCTACCTCGGTATATTCTGTAATTCCTGAAAACTTGGCTTTTCTCGTTATATCCGGCGTCCAAATTTTATCTTCAATTGCCTTAAGCCAAGCGTTGTGGATAACTTCTGCAGCTTCAGCTTGACCTATGTAGATCAACATGTGCACACCGCTTAAAAGCAGAGCAGAAGGATTCGCAATGCCTTTACCTGCAATATCCGGAGCTGAACCATGTATAGCTTCAAACATCGCATGTTTTTCTCCGATGTTAGCGCTAGGTGCAATGCCTACTGTACCTGCAACCTGTGCCGTTACATCGGATGCAATATCTCCGTACAAGTTAGGCGTAACAACTACATCGAACTGCTCCGGTGTATCTGCCAACATCGCTATTCCTATATCTATAATTCTGTGCTCTGTTTGGATGTCTGGATACTCCAAAGCTATTTCATCGAACACTCTGTGAAATAATCCATCTGTTAGCTTCATTATGTTGTCTTTAGTCATACAGGTGATTTTTTTTCTTCCATAAGCTTTTGCATATTCAAATGCATACCTTATTATGCGCTCACAGCCAGGGCGAGATATGAGCTTTAAACACTGCACTACCTCATGTGTTTGCTGATGCTCAATACCTGCATACAAGTCTTCTTCATTTTCCCTGATTATAACCACATCCATATTCTCATGCTTAGATGGTATAACCGGGCTGTAGCTCACAGCAGGCCTTACATTTGCAAAGAGGCTTAAGGATTTGCGTATGGTAACATTTAAGCTCTTGTAACCTCCGCCCTGTGGTGTAGTAATCGGAGCTTTATAAAGCACCCTGTGATTTCTTATGATTTCCCAAGCCTCAGGAGCTATGCCTGAGGTGTGTCCTGACAAGTATACCTTTTCTCCAATCTCAATGAATATTGGATCAATCTGCGCGCCTCCTTCAATTAGGATATGAAGCGCTGCATCCATGATTTCTGGTCCTATTCCATCGCCTTTAGCAACAGGTATTGGTTCTCTGCTCATCTTTATAAAACTCCTTTTATCATTCTAAGTTAAATCCTCCATACTTCCTAAAATGCGCGGCGAGTCCGCCGTCATTCAATATCTTTATCATAACGCTTGGCAAGGGATTGGTCTTTATTTCTATGTTTTTGGTTATATTTCTAACTACCCCTTTTTTTAAATCAACTTCCAAGCGATCACCTGCTTCAATTTTGTCTGTATCGCATTCAACTACTGGAAGGCCAGTATTTATAGCATTCCTATAAAATATCCTAGCAAATGATTTTGCAATCACAGCAGATATGCCTGCATTTTTAATAGCAAGCGGTGCCTGTTCGCGAGATGAGCCACATCCAAAGTTATTGCCTGCTACAATAAAATCGCCTTCATTTATTTTGCTGTAAAACTCTGGGTCGAGATCTTCCATAACGTGTTTTGCCAGTTCTTTCATATCTAAAGTTTTAAACTTGTACTTTCCAGAAATTATATAATCGGTATTTATATCATCTAAGTTAAACTTATGTGCATTGCCTGTAAGAAGCAAGTTGCATTACACCTCTTTCGTTTCATTAATTTTATGTTATGCTAAAAACTCACGCGGGTCAGTTATCTTGCCAGCAACAGCTGAAGCTGCAACTGTAGCAGGTGAAGCTAGATAAATATTTGCATTGCTATTGCCCATGCGGCCTTTGAAATTCCTATTTGCAGTAGATATTACATTTTCACCATCAGACGGCACCCCGTTGTGAGTTCCAACACACGGGCCACATCCCGGTGTAACAACAGCTGCACCGCTTTCCACCAGTGTTTGAATGATCCCTTTGTTCATAGCTTCAATATAAATGCGCTTGGATGCAGGAGCAACGATGAATCTCACATCATGGTGTATTTTTCTTCCTTTGAGTATGCTCGCTGCAATTTCTAAATCTTTAAGCCTGCCGTTGGTACAGGTGCCTATAACTGCTTGATGTATAGTAAGCCCTTCTATTTCGCTAATTCCTACAACATTATCTACTCTGTGTGGCTTTGCTATTTGAGGTTCTAAATTTGAAACATCGTATTCTCTTACATCTATATACTTTGCATCCTTGTCAGCAGATACCGGGTTCCACGTACAGCTTGTATATTTTTTAAGCCATTCAAAAGTCTTATCATCCGCTTCCATAATTCCTGCTTTTGCTCCCATTTCAATTGCCATGTTAGTTATAGTCATGCGTGCATCGATAGACAGATCTGAAATAGCTTCCCCAACAAATTCTACAGACTTATATGTAGCACCATCTGCTGTCATATCGCCAATTAGATAAAGTATTAAATCTTTAGAATATACTCCTTTTGGCAACCTTCCACTGCATATTATTTTGATGGTTTCTGGCACTTTAAACCAAAGCTTCCCTGAAATCATCGCTGCTGCTAAGTCAGTAGATCCCACACCTGTTGAAAAAGCATTGAGCGCTCCATACGTACAGGTATGGGAATCTGCACCGATGACGAGCTTCCCTGGTCCCACTCTGCCGCTTTCAGGCATCAACTGATGACATACACCCTCGCCAATGTCGTAAAGTTTAATGCCTGTTTTTTTTGCAAATTCCCTCATGAGCTTATGCAGCGCAGAAACCCCCTCATTAGGGCTCGGTGCGCTGTGGTCTATTACCATGAATATCTTCTCAGGATCAAACACCTTTTCGCCGTTCATGTCATAAAAAGCTCTTATCGCTAGCGGCGATGTTCCATCCTGCCCCATTATCAAATCCACATCTGCAATTGTTATGTCGCCTGCATAAACATCCTTACCGCTGTGTGAAGACAAAATTTTTTCAATTATTGTCTGTCCCAAGTTTAATCCCTCTTTCCATGATGATGTTTATAACCAAAATAATCTTCATAAATGTATATGAGCTCTTTATCAAAGAGCGTGCGCTTTAAATCCACAGCTGCTGCACGAACTCTTGGAAGCAACTCTTCTGCCTGATGCTGGGTTAAATGTATTCCATATTCCAAAAACTTCGCTCTTAAAGATGCAGTTCCTGAATGCTTTCCTATGACTATCTGACGCTCCAAACCCACCTCTTCTGGCTGGAAAGCTTCATATGTCCTAGGATTTTTAAGAGCTCCATCAGCATGAATGCCTGATTCATGAGCAAACATATTCGAACCTACAATTGCTTTCCATGCTGGCAGTTCTCTTCCAGAAGCCCTTGATACATACTCCGCTGTCTCTACAAACATATCTGTTTTAAAATTCAAATCTATGCCGTAAATATGCTTTAACGCCATGACCACTTCTTCTAAAGGTGCATTTCCAGCTCTTTCCCCAAGTCCTAAAACGGTAACACCCACATAGTTAGCACCTGCTTTTATACCTGCTAGCGCATTAGCAGTAGCCATACCGAAATCGTCGTGAGTATGCATCTCTATTTCAATATCCACTGCTTCACGCAGTTTCTTTATATTTTCATATGTAGTAAATGGTTCCAAAATCCCCACTGTGTCGCAATACCTAAGCCTATCTGCACCTGCTTCTTTAACTGCCTTTGCATACTCTATCAAAAAATCCATATCGCTTCTCGATGCGTCCTCAGCATTTGCAGATACATACAACCCATGCTTTTTAGCAAATTCCACTGCTTTAACCATGTTCTCTATAACCCATTCTCTAGATTTTTTAAGCTTATGTTTGATGTGAATATCAGATGTGGATATAGAAATAGCTACAGCATCTACACCGCACTCAAGCGATGCTTCAATATCTTTGATTATAGGCCTGTTCCAGCCCATAATGCTCGCCTTCAACCCTAAAGAGCAGATCTCCTTTATAGCTTCTTTTTCATAACCACCCATAACGGGTATTCCAGCTTCAATTTGATCTACTCCCAGCTCATCTAAAAACTTAGCTATGCGTATCTTTTCCCTGTTGGCAAAAACAACACCTGCTGTCTGTTCTCCATCACGAAGAGTGGTATCAACTACATAAATCTTTCTCTTTTCCAATTAAAACCCCTCCCATAGTGAACAAGGTTGTAAAATGTCACTTAAATATTTTATCATAATCTGAGTAAGATTTATATACTTTTACATTGTATACTTTATCATTCTAATAAAGCTTTAATTCTCACAGGTGTATTCTCCCATGCTGACTCGCCAAAATCTTTGAGCAAGCGCTCTTTTAAAGCTTCCTTTTGTGCTTTTGTAAGCTCTGGTTCCTTATCGCGTATTTCGAGTTCTATAACTTTGCTGTGCAAATGCTTTTCACGCATGCCATTTTGACGAACAGATTGTTTTGGGAAAGTGAGTTCTTTATCCACATACCCTTCCTCATCAAAGTACACGTTGAATAAACGCAGCGAACGCAAATAAAGCACTTTTTTGTTTTGATGAGCATAAGTTACCTCTACAGCTATAGCTTTTTTGCCTGCCAGTTCCTTAAAAACACGTCCATCATGCAAAGCTTTTATTGCTAATCTTTTGATTTTATTTTCAGTCATCAAGTACATGCGCAAGCCCACTTTTACATCATTAACATCTCCGACTTTAGTTATTTCAAAAAGCCGGCTGTCATCTTCACCAGCAAAAGCTGCACCATGAGCACGACTCACCACGGTAATATCGCTATCAGATAATATAACCACATGGTTTTCTCGCAAATCAAACAACACATCTCCAATAAGCGGTACAACTGCGCCTTCCTCAACTTTGCGTTTGTTTATCTTAACAAAACCCACGAGAGCAAGCACTTCTACAACACCATCGCAGTCTTCACAATTAATAGCTGATGAACTGCAATTTTGGCATGCTTCTACTTCATCGAGTATGAGCTCTTCCAATGTGAAAGTCTTTGAATAAACTTTGCCATCTCCTAAAATCTGCAGCACTCTAATATCGAGCCCCTTCCATTCTCCCATCATAACATTATAAAATATATCCCTAGATGCAGTAATCATATATTCCTCCACTTTTTATACTTTTAAATAATCAAAAATTACACTAATAAATTATTAAAACTACATTGTATTTTTATGAATTTAACTTTTCCATCAATAATTTATTGACCAATTTAGGATTTGCTTTGCCTTTAGTCTTTTTCATAACTTGTCCTACTAAAAATCCCATAGCTTTTGTTTTACCTTTTTTATAATCTTCAACAGATTTCGGATTCTCCATTAAGACTTCATCTACTACACGGCTTATTTCAGATTCATCGGATATCTGCACAAGCCCTTTATCTTTGACTATCACATCTGGATCCTTTCCTGACTCAATCATTTCTTCCAGCACAGTTTTAGCAATTTTACCGCTGATCATACCTTCATCTATCAATAAAAGCAACCTCGCAAGCTGCTTTGGCTTTATAGGACATTCTGAAATATCCAATTGATGAGCGTTTAACAAGCGCGACAGATCTCCCATCATCCAGTTGCTGATATTTTTGGCATTAGGATAAAACTCAAGCGTTTCTTCAAAAAAATCTGCCATTTCCTTTGTCAACGTGAGCACCATCGCGTCATATTCAGGCAGTCCTAGTTCACTTACAAAGCGTGCTCTCTTAGCATCAGGAAGTTCTGGCAAACTCTGTCTTAGATCTTCAACCCACTTCTCATCTATTACTAGGGGTACTAAGTCTGGATCTGGGAAATATCGGTAATCATGCGATTCTTCTTTGCTGCGCATTGAAATGGTTATTCCTTTGCTCTCATCCCAAGTGCGAGTTTCTTGGACTACTTTCTCTCTACTCTCTAAAACTTCGATTTGACGGTTGATTTCATACTCCAGCGCCTTTTGCAGTGCTTTAAACGAATTCATATTTTTAATTTCAGTCTTAGTGCCAAATTTTTTCTCTCCAACTGGTCTTACAGAAACATTAGCATCACATCTCAAGGAGCCTTCTTGCATTTTACAATCAGATATGCCGGTATACTGAATAATTGCCTTTAGCTTTTCGAGATAAGCTTTAGCTTCTTCAGGTGAACGGATATCGGGTTCAGATACAATCTCTATGAGCGGTACTCCGCTTCTGTTATAATCAACCAAAGAATACGGTGTAGTCATTATCGTACCTTGATGCACCAGCTTTCCAGCATCTTCTTCCATATGAATGCGTGTAATGCCTATTCGCTTTTTCTTGCCATTTACTTCAATGTCCAAATAACCTTTTTCCGCAATAGGCAAGTCAAACTGAGATATTTGATAGTTTTTAGGCAAATCAGGGTAGTAGTAATTTTTGCGATCAAATTTAGAAAATGAAGCTATGCTGCAGTTTAATGCCAAACCTGCTTTTATAGCATATTCCACCACCTTTTTGTTTAAAACAGGCAAAGTTCCAGGCAGGCCCATGCACACAGGACACACATGTGTATTCGGCTCTGCTCCAAATTCCGTAGAAGAATCACAAAAAATTTTTGTCTTTGTTTTTAATTCTACATGCACTTCCA
>JAJOKN010000016.1:11488-14597 GCA_021129815.1 Desulfotomaculum sp.
CTTTGTTCAAAAGAATAAGCAGCTCTTAAAATTGTGGGTTCATCAAAATGCTTTGCTATTATCTGAATACTTACTGGCAAACCATCTACAAAACCAGCAGGTATACTCAAGCCTGGAAGTCCTGCTAAATTTACTGACAGCGTAAAAATATCCTGCAAATACATTTTCAAAGGATCTGATATGTTTTCACCAATTTTAAAAGCAGGTGTAGGTGTAGCTGGAGTAAGTATTAAGTCATACTTTTCAAAATTTTCATCAAAATCTTTCTTTATCAAAGTGCGCACTTTTAACGCTTTAAGATAATACGCATCGTAATATCCCGATGACAGAACATAAGTACCCAACATTATGCGCCGCTTAACTTCATCTCCAAATCCCTCGCTTCGACTATTTATGAACATTTCCTGTACGTCATTGGAGTTGGCAGCGCGATATCCATACCTTACACCATCATAGCGCGCTAAGTTAGAGCTGGCTTCTGCTGTTGCTATTAGGTAATAAGTAGGAAGTGCATAATCAGTATGCTTAAGGCTTATCTCATCAACTATAGCCCCAAGTTTTTCAAAAGTGCGAACAGCATTTTTAAAAATATCATGTACTTTTGGATCTAACCCTTTAGACAAGTATTCCTTTGGTACCCCAATTTTGAGCCCCTTGACATCGTTTTTTAAACTTTGCGTATAATCAGGTTTGTCATACTTAACAGAAGTTGAATCACGCGGATCATGGCCACATATAACATTGAGCAGCAGCGCGCAGTCTGCTACATTCTTTGTAAACAAGCCTATTTGATCAAGAGAAGAAGCAAAAGCAATGAGCCCATAGCGAGATACCGCACCATATGTCGGCTTTATTCCTACCACACCGCAGAATGCTGCAGGTTGTCTTATAGAGCCGCCAGTATCAGACCCGAGCGCAGCTATACACTCTCCAGCTGCTACAGCAGCAGCAGACCCACCGCTAGACCCGCCAGGCACGCGTTCTATATCCCATGGATTTCTTGTAACTTTAAAAGCAGAATTTTCTGTAGAAGAACCCATTGCAAATTCATCCATATTAGTTTTTCCAACCATTACCATGTCATTATCATTTAACTTTTCGATTACAGTAGCATTATACGGTGGCACAAAATTCTCAAGCATTTTAGATGCACAAGTAGTGCGTATACCTTCAGTGCATATATTGTCTTTTATAGCTATGGGTATGCCTGCAATCGGCGATATTTTTTCACCACTTGCAATTTTTTTATCTACAGCTCTTGCTTTTTCAACAGCTTTATCTTTTGTAAGCGTTATGTATGCTTGAATTTTATTCTCTATACTTTCAATGCGTTCATATATTGAATTTACTAGTTCTTCACAGCTTATCTTCTTATCAGTTATGAGTTCATGCAGTTCTTGAATGCTCATTTTATATAATGACACTCTATCAGCTCCTTTTTGCTTTTAAAAAATTGCTAGCTGCTGATTTTAGATACTTTTATATAATTGCCTTCAAAATCGGGAGCATTTGAGATTGCCCTGTCATTTGGCATATGCTGCCCAACAACATCATCTCGAAACACATTCTTAACTGGTAAAACATGTGCTGTAGGTTCTATATTATCAGTATTTAAATTCTGCAGCTTCTTAGCATATTGCAGTATTTTGTTCAACTGCTCAGCATACATCTCTTTTTCTCTTTCATCCAGCTTAAGTTTGCTTAAATTCGCTATATATTCTACTTCTCTTTCGCCTATCAATTCAAAAAACACCTTCCTTTTGCTTAAGGTATTACAATGACTATCTACTCATTATAACAAAACCATCAAACACTGTGCAAGTTGTATAGAAACGCTTTTAATAAACTACCTGTGGCTATACTTTCTTCTCAATTGCTCTCTATTTAACCTTATTTCTTCTGAAACTTTGAACAAAAAGCGTTCCATTTCATTTTTAGTAAACTGCAAGTTGTCCGGCTCTAATATCTCTATTTTTCTAAAATCATCGCGAACAATAAAGCCGATTAAATCTTCTGGTGCAGTTGCAGTAACTGACAAAATTACAGGAGCAAAAGCCAACTCGATATTATCAATGTCATCGTAAACAGTATATATTTCCATACTCATATCTATATCTTCAATCGTTATGCCTTGTATGGGCACATTGCGAAATATAGCTACCTGTTTTTCCCTCAGCTCTTCAGCTGTTTTTTCAGCGCTTTGACCACCAAACAACAAACGACCAGGCTTTTCCACTCCCTTGAAATCTAATCTTATCTTTGCACGTATTTTTGAAATTAAACTGCTCAAAAAAATTCCTCCTGCTTCCCAGTTATTTTTGTTGCTTAGTTTTCATGAGCTTCATCAGCATTTTCAGCTCTTTTTGAGTGAGCTCTCTTACTTTACCTGATGGAAGCTTTCTAAGCTCCAGCGGACCAATACGTGTACGCACTAACCTCAATACTGGATGACCTACATGCTCGCACATTTTTCTTATCTGTCTGTTTTTCCCTTCTGTTATAGTTATCTCCAAAAGCGCATTGCCTTTTAAAATATCAATTAATGATATTTTTGCTGGTGAAGTTCTGCCATCCTCCAATTCTACTCCACTTGCCAGCTTCTCAAGCTTGTTCATAGAAGGTACTCCACGGACTCTTACTCTATAGGTTTTCGGTATCTTATTTTTGGGATGGGTCAGAAGATAAGTCAAATCGCCGTCGTTTGTTAAAATGAGCAGCCCTTCTGACCTGTAATCCAAACGCCCTACTGGATATATTCGCTCATCAATATGTTTTACTAAATCCAGCACAGTCTTACGACCTCTTTCATCTTTTACAGTGCTCACATAGCCTCTAGGTTTATTGAGCATCAAACAAATATTTTTCTGTTTATGTTTTACATATTGTCCATCTACCTGTACTTTATCATTTTGTGGGTCAATCTTAAAACCAGGCTCACACACTGTCTTTCCATTAACTTTAACTCTACCAGACTTTATTATATTCTCACACATGCGCCTTGATGCTATGCCTGCATGTGCCAAGAATTTTTGCAACCGCTCCATTTATTAAAACACCATCCATAAGTAAAAACATTTAAAAAATCTTCGTTAATTTAGTCTATAATTTT
>JAJOKN010000038.1:0-5017 GCA_021129815.1 Desulfotomaculum sp.
TGCAATTACTTGTATCTACAACAATGTCTGCAATATCATAAGCATTTTTTCTTTCTTTCATCAAGTACTTTATTCTACTTATCAGTTCTTCTTCCGTTTTTGCATGCGAATAGAGAAGCGGTCTGTTCTTGATACTGTTTTTAAGCCTAGAATAAATAAGGTGCGGCAGCGCAGTTAAGTGAATAACGACACCTATTTTTTTCATAAGTTCAACATTTTCAGGTTTTAAAACTATTCCACCGCCAGTTGATATAACGCATTTTTCCTTGCTTTGCAATTTCTTCAGCATCAAAGTTTCTTCTGATCGAAAGCGCACTTCCCCATCTTCAGCAAATATTTTAGGTATGCTCTTACCCACAAGTTTCTCTATTTCTTCATCAGTGTCTATGTATTGCATGTTTAACTTTTTAGCCAGTCTTTTACCTACACTGCTCTTTCCACTCCCCATAAACCCTATGAGCACAATATTTTTCAAAAGCCTACACCTAGCCTTTTTCATTTATCATATTTGCTTTACATACTCGCGATAGCGTTCAACAGATTCTTTTAGCTCATGCATGGTGTCAGCTGGAAATTTTTCCAAAATAGCTTTTGCTAACTCCCATGCAACTGCTGATTCTCCAACTACTGTTGCTGCAGGCACTGCGCATACATCGGATCTCTCTACAGAAGCCTCGAACTGCTCTTTGGTCTTTAAATCCACGCTTTTTAAAGGCTTGTACAGCGTAGGTATGGGTTTCATAACAGCCCTTACAATTATCGTCTCACCGTTGCTCATTCCACCTTCTATGCCGCCTGCGTTGTTGGTTTTGCGATAAAATCCTTTTTCTTTATCATAAAATATTTCATCGTGCACTTGAGAACCTGTCAGCATCCCTGCTTTAAATCCACAGCCTATTTCTACACCTTTCACAGCTTGAATGCTCATAAGTGCCATTGCAAGGCGACCATCTAGTTTTCTGTCATAATGCACATAACTTCCTAAACCCGGCATCACATTGTAAGCTCTTATTTCAAAAACTCCTCCTATTGAATCGCCTGCTGCTTTGCACTTGTCTATTTCTTCTACCATCTTCTTTTCAGCTTCAACATCCGGGCACAAAAGGCAAGCTCTTGATATAGCATCTTTTATCTCTGAAATGCTGTAATCTCTTTCTTCAATATGCACAGAACCTATGCGGCATACCATGCCAAAAATCTCTATGCCAAGTTCCTTGAGCAAACACCTAGCTGCGCTTCCCACCGCAACCCTAATAGCTGTCTCTCGCGCACTTGCGCGTTCTAACACATTTCGTATGTCGCTGTGCCGATATTTCATAGCTCCTGCAAGGTCAGCATGTCCTGGCCTGGGTCGCGTAACTACGCGCTGTGATAAGTCTGCTTTCGGCTCTGGATTCATTGTATCCTTCCAGTTTTCATAATCCTTATTTTTTATCTGCAAAGTAACTGGACTGCCTATGGTATAACCACCGCGAACTCCGGATAATATTTCTACCCTGTCTTTTTCTATTTTCATTCGCCCGCCTCTGCCGTATCCGCTCTGTCTTCGAGCGAGTTGATAGTTTATGTCATCTGCCAAGAGCTTCATACCAGCTGGCAAGCCCTCTATTATCGCAGTAAGCGCCGGTCCGTGAGACTCACCTGCATTCAAAAACCTAAGCATAAAAACCTCTCCTAAAAGTTTTTTATTTGAATTTTTCAACAAGCACTTTTCTCATAACATCAACAGGAGCTCTTTTATTTGTCCACATCTCAAAAGCCGCTGCTCCCTGATATAAGAGCATTCCAAGCCCATTCACAACAGTTGCTTTTGCATTCTTCGCTGCTTGCAAAAACTTAGTGTTAACAGGATTGTAAACCAAATCGCACACTATTTGTCCTTCTCTAAAACAATCATCGGGTATTGGAGGAAATGCATTATCAGGGTGCATTCCTATACTGGTTGCCTGCACTACCAAGTCAGCATTGTGCATTTCATCTCTAATGTGCTTTTTTTGTTCCCACCTCAAAGTGATCACATCAACTTTCAAATTCGATATTAAGCTTGCAAGCTTGTTTGCTTTTTCGATATTGCGATTTACAATCGTAAGCTCAGCAATGCCTTCATACGCTAGTTGAACACAAACTGCCTTAGCTGCACCTCCCGCTCCCAACACCACTGCTTTTTTGCCGCTGACGTTAAATTTAGCTTCTTCTAAAGATTTTATAAATCCTATCCCATCTGTGTTGTGACCTATGAGCTTTCCTCCATCGTTCACAATGACATTTACTGCTCCTATAGTCTTTGCAGCTTGTGTGATTTCATCTAAAAATTCAATTACTCTCTCCTTGTGCGGAACAGTTACATTGACGCCGACAAGATTTAAAGCTCTTACAGCTTCCACTGCTTGTGACAAATGCTCTGGCTTTACTTCAAACGGCAGATACGCCCAATTCAAACCAAGCTCATCAAATGCTCTGTTGTGCATTTCAGGCGAAAAAGAATGCGCAACAGGATAACCAAACAGCCCGCACACAACAGTTTCTCCATTAATAAACAGCATCGCTCACCTCACAACAGTAATTCAGAAGTCAGAAGTGGGAAGTCAAGAAAGTAACTTCTAGATAAATTTTTAAACTTTTTTACATCTGTCTATCTGGACTCCGACTTTTAACAATTGACACCCGCTTCCTTTTAATTCTCCACAGCACAAATTTTTCCAGCTTTCTGTTAACAATACGAGTCCCTATGAACTCTCTTTTGCTGATTGGCTTAACCAGTATAGTATACATCCCTGCGCGATTTGCCCCTATGATATCTGTAAACACCTGATCGCCTATCATAGCAGTTTCTTGAGGTAATGTACCGAGCAAGCGCATGGCTTTTAAAAATGCTTTTCGCCTCGGTTTCCCTGCTTTATAAACTCCAGGCACTTTAAATATATCACAAGAATTTATAACGCGGTTGCGCTTATTGTTGCTCAGTATACAAATTTTAAATTCAGCTTCTTTAAGCTTATAAAACCAATCAATAATATCGCTTTGCAAGTTATTGCTGTTCCAAGGGAGCAAAGTGTTATCAAGGTCAAATATTACAGCTTTTATGCCTATGTCTTTTAAAAATTGTATGTCAATTTCTTTAAGCGAGCTCACATACATGTCAGGATAAAGAATCTTCAAAGAGTTTTACCTCCCGAAGTCAAACCCAAAATTTTTATTAATATATTTTTCAGCATAAGGTCATAATATCATTAACAACATAAAAATCAAAATTTTAAGGAGGCATTTAAAACAAATGCCTAATATAAGAAGAATAAATTCCTAAAAAATAAAATTATTGCGCTGCTTTATTTCTAGCAGCCAAATTTAACACCCTCACCAATCTTTCATGTATAAGCCTGGTATTCTTAGCCAATACCGGGCTTATAAATGCAAGTATTAAAACATAAAGCGCTGCAAATGAGCTTAGTACAGGGCTCATACCTGCTGCTACCGCCATGGCTGCCACTAAAATAGTAAATTCTCCCCTTGCCATTATAGTAAACGCTACTGTAGTAGCTCGTCTGCCTTTATATCCGCCAATTTTCGCTGCAATCAACCCAGCAACAGCGTTTCCTATTACAGTGACTATCACAGCAACAACTGCTATTCCTATTGCTTGATCAAGCAATCTATAGTCTATATTCAATCCAAATGAAAAGAAAAATACCGCTCCAAACAACTCTCTCATAGGTGTGATTGTTTGTATGATTTTTTTAGAATGAGCTGTTTCAGCTAATATCATTCCCAAAAGAAGTGCTCCAATTACCTCTTCTACATGTATTTTCTTTAAAACCACTACCGTTACAAGCAATAACGTAAACAGCGTTATTACAAAGCTTTCTCCGCTGCATTTATTGAAAATACCTTCTATCGTCCTGCCTATTTTACGCCCTGTTGCCATCACAAGTAAAATAAATGCTACCATTATAAGTACTGTTAAAACTGTCTGACCAATAGTAGCAGCTTTTGCAAACAGCAGTGCTCCCAATACAGATAGATATATAGCTATAAAAACGTCTTCTATTACCAAAATTCCCAAAATCATCCTGGTTTCTGGGTTTGCTGTGCGCTTTAAATCCACAAGCAGTTTTGTAATTATAGCGCTGCTGGAAATTCCAGTTATCCCAACTACTATCAGTATCTCGTAGAAATCATCAAAAAAGAACCACCCTAAAACAAACCCTCTCAGCACATTTAAAAACACGTACAGGGTTCCACCGAGCAATAAAGAAGTTCCGCCAGATGCGAGCTTGCTCAAAGAAAACTCAAGCCCGAGATAAAAAAGCATAAGCAGTATTCCCAAACGGCTTAAAAGTTCTACAATTTCATTATTGTTAACTAATGAAAAATCAAAGCCCGCCACTTCAGGAGCATGTGGTCCTACAAGCATGCCCGCAACAATCAAAAATGGAATAGATGAAAACTTAAATTTTGAAGCCAACCACACAGCTATGAACACACACAGGAATATAAAACTAACTTGAACTATTACATCTTGCATAAACTAGACCAACTTTTCAAACTTTTTTACATTTTCAGCAGTTCCAGCTACAACTATTGTTTGTCCCTCCTCAAATACAAAACTTGGTCCTGGATTTATCCTGTTTTGAGTAGAGCAGTCATTGCATTTGCTGAATATACATGCAATGACATTAATGCCCATATTTTTTCTTAAACCCAATTCTCCTATGCTTTTGCCTAAAATTTTAGAGTTTTTAGTTATCTTTAGCCATTCTATTCTCAAGTCAGACAGAGCTAATTGCAGTTTTTCAAGCTTTTTCGGTTTATAAAATGTCCCTGCAATAATAGAACCTATCTGCCTTGCTTCTAAGTCCGTCATAGTAACTGATGAGCGGGGATCTGCATCTTCTTCAGCTGTATCAAAGTGATATACTTCCCGCATGCCTTCGTCATGTACCACAACTACAACCTTTTCACCAGACTCAAGCACCATTTCAAATTTCTTGCCTATTCCTGGCAGATCTCCTTCTTTAAT
>JAJOKN010000038.1:5027-14486 GCA_021129815.1 Desulfotomaculum sp.
ATATTGCTTAACACATCGATGCATCTAACACATAGATTAGGGTGTTCTAAGTTAGCTCCTACCGACTTGCTGTAAATCCAGCAGCGCTCACATTTATTTCCGCTTGCTCTTGATATTTTAATTGCTAAATCCTTTATATTTTCACTTTCTTCCAATCCATTTGGAATTCCTCTTTGAAGGTGAGCTTCAGATGTTATAAACAACAGTGCAAGTATTTCTTCTGATTCTTTTAAAAAGTGATACATTTCACCTTCTGCATAAACATGTACAGCTGCTTCCAATGAATTGCCTATTAATTTATTCTGTCGCGCATTTTCCAGCTGTTTTAATACTTCTGTCCTAACTTTCATAAGGCGATTCCATTTCTGCGCTAGTATTTCATCTAAGTAATTTTCATCCACCTTTGGCATGTCCAACAGCTGCACGCTGATTGGATCGTCAGCCTTCTTAGGCATATAACGCCAGATTTCTTCGCTTGTAAAAGCCAGTATAGGAGTTATCAAGCGCACAAGAGCATTTAATACAATATACAGCACTGTCTGTACTGAACGCCGTTCTTTTGAATCTGCTTTTTCAACGTACAAACAATCTTTTCTTATATCCAAATAACGAGCACTCAAATCCACAACACAGAAGTTGTGCACCGCATAATATACTACGTGAAATTCGTAATCATCGTATGCTTTAAGTGCCTTTCTTATCAATTCTTGCAGTTGATGCAAAATAAAGCGTTCTAATTCGGGCAGCTTTTCATAAGACACATAGTGAGATTCTATATCAAAATCACTCAAATTGCCCAACATGAAACGCGCAGTATTTCGAATCTTCCTATAAGCTTCTGTTGCCTGTTTTAAAATAGTATCTGATACTGCTAAGTCTCCACGATAATCCGCAGAAGATACCCACAAGCGCAATATATCTGCTCCCATTTTTTTTATAACTTTAAATGGATCGATAACGTTGCCGAGGGATTTCGACATTTTACGCCCTTTTTCATCCACCACAAATCCATGTGTGAGCACAGCTTTATAAGGAGGTTTATCAAAAATTGCAATAGACGTACAAAGAGATGAATTAAACCAACCCCTGTGTTGGTCGGTGCCTTCTAAGTACAAATCCGCAGGCCATCTCAAGTCTGGCCACAACTCAGGCTGTCTCAATACCCCCACATGGCTTGAGCCAGAATCAAACCAAACATCCATTATATCTTTCTCTTTATCAAATTCATTTGAGCCACATTTTTCACACTTCACGTCACAAGGCATGAGTTCTTTTGCTGGTCTTGCAAACCACACGTCTGAACCCTCTTTTGCAAATATATTCTCTAAATGCGAAATAGTTTTTTCATTGAGCAATGCCTCCCTGCACTTTTTGCAGTAAAATACTGGTATAGGCACTCCCCACACACGTTGGCGTGAAACACACCAATCGACGCGATCTTTCATCATATTGTAAATGCGCTCTTTTCCCCACTCAGGAATCCATCTCACTTCATTTTCGATTGCTTCAAGCGCTCTATCTCTAAAACCATCTACTGATGCAAACCACTGTTCAGTAGCACGGTAAAATACCGGCTGTTTGCAACGCCAGCAATGAGGATATGAATGCTGTATGCTTTCCAAATGCACAAGTTTAGCGTTTGTTTTTAACTCATCTATTATGAGCTTGTTTGCATCCCATATCTTAACGCCTCTCAGCATAGGTATTTCATCTGTGAAGATCCCTCTGTCATCTACTGGTGAAATTACCGGCAGATCATATTTTTTACAAGCATAAAAATCTTCTTCACCATGCCCGGGCGCACAATGTACACATCCCGTACCAGTATTCGTAGTTACATAATCTGCCAGAATCACAGTTGATTTTCTATCTTCCAAGAAAGGATGGCTGCACAGTATACCTTCTAGCTCACTGCCTTTATACTCTCCTATCAACTTAAAACTTTCTTCATCTGTTTTTGCTCGCTTTAAATAAGATTCCATAAGCGCTTTAGCTACAAGATGCTTCTCTCCACTAACATCAAGTAAAACATAGTCCAACTCAGGATGAACAGCTACAGCTACATTAGCAGGTAATGTCCACGGTGTAGTAGTCCATATAACAATATATGTATCATCGGACAGCAAATTCTTTCCATCTATAACTTTAAACTTCACATATATTGAAGGTGAAGTTTTATCCTTATATTCTATTTCTGCTTCTGCAAGCGCCGTCTCACAACAAGCACACCAATATACAGGCTTTAATCCCTTATAAATATAACCTGCCTTTGCCATTTCACCAAACACACGTATCTGTTTGGCTTCATACTGCGGTATTAAAGTTAAAAAAGGATTGTTCCAATCCCCTCTCACTCCTAAGCGCTTGAACTCTTCTTTTTGAATTGCAACAAACTTAAGTGCATATTCTTTGCAGTGCTTTCTAAATTCTACTGCATCCATTTCATGCCTGTTTATCTTCAAGTTTTTAATAACTTGCTGTTCTATAGGCAAGCCATGAGTGTCCCAGCCCGGCACATATGGAGCATCGTAGCCAGCCATTGAACGATATTTCACAATCATATCCTTTAAAACTTTATTCAACACATGTCCTAAGTGCAGGTGTCCGTTAGCATAAGGCGGACCATCATGAAGTATGTATTTAGGGCGCCCTTTATTTTTTTTCTGCACTTTTGAATAAATATCTATCTCTTCCCACCATTTCAATATTTCTGGTTCCCGCTCAGGAAGATTTGCCCGCATTGGAAAGTCTGTTTTAGGTAAGTTGAGTGTCTTTGAATAATCCATTAATTCTGTTCACCTCTTAAAATGATTTGTATAGTCTTTTTGATTGCTTTCACAAGCTGCTGATTCAATTATTATCCATCGCCTCCTATTGCACATTTATATCCCTTATTCTAGCATACATGCTGTATAATTGTGAACAAAAATTGCAACACAGCAAGATAAATTCCTAAATCAACTGCTAATATTTATTTAAATTTATATATTCTTTTGTGTAGTATCACCAGTATTGTTTGTTCCACTGCTTTCCATCTTTTCAAGCTTTTCCACAGTAACAGCAGCTTCATCAAAAATATCGTTTTGAGACAGTGCTTCCAGCTGTGCTTCTAAAAGAGTTTTAAATTTTATTTTAAAAGCCTGAAACTGCTTTTGCAGCGCTGCATATTCTTCCATAATCTCTTCCACTTGTTTTTTTGCGTCTGTTATTTTTTTTCTTGCTTTGAGTTCTGCTTCTTGAATTATTTTTTCAGATCTCTGATGCGCATCCTGCATCATTAGCTTTATTTCTTTGTGAGTAGCTTCTTTTAATTCCTGTGCCTGTTTTTGTGCCATAACCATGGTATTCTTTAACACTTCTTCTATTTCACGGTATCTCTTTTGCTGTTCTTCACATTCAGCTAATCTTTGCTTTAGCTTATCGTTTTCTCTAAGCAGTTCTTCTAAAGCACTTGCTACCTCTTCCTTAAATTTATCAACTTGACGTTCATTGTAGCCTCTAAAACTTCTGTTAAATTCTTTTTGTCTTATGTCTAAGGGTGTGATTGGTGCTATTAAAAACACCTCCTAAATTTTATACATATTTATGCAATAGCAGTGAAATACGACCTCTTTTGGTATAACCCTTAACCTCAACTATTTTCACTCTACCTCGCCCACGAATTGATAACATATCACCTTCTTTTACATTCATAGATGGATCAGTTATGAGCTGCCAATTAACATTGACCCGTCCACTCTTTATTTCCCTCACCACTTTGCTTCGCGACGTTCCATATCCTGCTGCACACACTGCATCCAGCCTCATCGATGCTACCACAGCATTGATAACCTTTACTTTTGGTTCCGCTAATAGAAGTTCTTCCTTGCTTATCTCTCTAACCTTTACTTTAACTTTACCTATCTTGTCTAAATTTGCAATTATATAGTCGGAAATTGCCTTATCTACAATGATCTGTACAAAACCATCCGATACAATAATATCACCTATTTTATCCCTTTTAAGTCCCAGCCCAACCAGCGCTCCAAGACAATCCCTATGAGTTATCGTGCGGCTATCAAAATAACCCTCTATTAACAAGTAAGTTATTTGAAAATCTAACTGTTCCGGCAACATATGCTTGGGATAAACAATTACATTACGCCGCTCTGCTTCATCATAACCTCCATTTGCCACAACTGATATTTCAGTAAATTGTTTAACAACAGAAAATATCAAATTCAATTCATAAGGGCTACAAAACCCCATTGTTACTGGTTGATTTGTCTTTTGGACCTTTTGTATGTTATCCAGCACTCTCGATAGCAGCATTCTCTCTTCATTGTTTGCACACCTGTTCAATAGTTCCTTCTTATCAAGCATACTCCTTTAAAAAATATCCCTTACAATAGGTAGTACTATCCAATACTGAATTATGCTTAAAACTATAAATGCTGCTATCGGAGACAGATCTATCATGCCAACTGGCGGTATAAAACGTCTAAAAATTGCCAAGAAAGGCTCTGAAAGCTCATATATAAATTTAATAACCGGATTATGAGGATTATGACGTATAAACGACAATATAATTCTTGCAATGAGTATAAACTTATAAACCTCAAATGCCACATTGACCACTTTTTCAGCAAACAATATAAAATCACCTCATTATTGATTTAATTCTATTTTAGGAAAACAGCTGCTTAGACCTCAGTGTTGCAGCAGTAACTGCGTCTATTAACGTTGATCGCAATTTTCCTCTTTCTAACTCGCGTATACCTGCTATAGTAGTACCAGCAGGAGTAGTCACCATATCTTTTAATTCTGCAGGATGTTTTTTTGTCTCTAATACCATCTTTGCCGAACCTATCATGGTATGCAAGGCTAACGACATAGCTATATCTCTCGGCAGTCCCACACTCACCCCTGCATCCGATAACGCCTCCAATATAATATACATATATGCAGGACCGCTTCCAGACAATCCTGTTACTGCATCTAGCAACTTTTCTTCAACAAAAACCACATGGCCTACCGATTCGAAAATAGCTTTTGCCTTGCTTTCCTGCTCTGCACCAGCATAAGCACCACAGCTAATAGCGCTCACCCCAGAACGCACAAGGCATGGTGTATTAGGCATCACTCTGATTACCGGTACTTTTTTATTCAAATGGGATTCAATATAACTCGTTTTTATGCCTGCTGCAATTGAAATAATTTCATGCGAAGGTGTGATCTCATCTTTTATATCATTTAAAACTTGATCAACAGCATGTGGTTTTACTGCAATGATCAACAACTCTGCTTTTTTCAAAATTTCAGCATTAGAATTAACTACTTGAATACCTATCTTTCTTTTTAAAGTATTCAGTCTTTCATAGTTTATGTCACTTACAAAAATTTTATCAGCACTCAAAAGCCCACTTTTTATGATTCCTGTAATTAAAGCTTCAGCCATAACGCCTCCGCCTAAAAAACCAATGCTTGTAGAAAACTCCAATTATAAAAACTCCCTTCACTTTTTTTGTTTAATAAATGCAGATATATTCTTACTTTCTTTATCATCATTGCTACTTGGAAAACAATTTAATAAATCTACATTATCAGGTGTAAACAAAAAAATTCCTCGCCCTATTTTTTTCATTTTACCATTTAAAGCATAGACAGCACCACTTAAAAAATCCACAATCTGCTGTGAAACAGCAGCATCTGCGTTTTCTAAATTCACAATCACTGTGTGATGTTCCTTTAAATTTTCAGCTATTTGCTGTACCTGCTCATACGATGATGGTTCTGCAATGACTACCCGACTCTGCTTTTTTGCATTAAAGCTGACAACATTATTTCTACTCGTAACTGCTCTGGTATCCTGATAACTACTCCCTATATCTTCTTCAAGTTCATAGTCTAATCCCATAAACTCTTTAACTTTTTTAATAAAATTAGCAGGCATTAAAAAACCTCCTTAATAAAAATTACCCCTTAAATATAGCCGAACCTACTCTGACAATATTCGCACCTTCCTCTATAGCAACTTCAAAATCGTTAGACATGCCCATGGAAAGCAACTTTAATTCAGGATAAGCTGGTATGAGTTTTACTTGTAATTCCCTTAAACTCCTAAAGACCCAACGCACTTCTTCAGCTTTTTCAACAAATGGTGCCATTGTCATAAGCCCTTGTATGTTTATGCCATCCAGTTGACTTACTTCTCCCACGAAATCTTTTAGCTCCTGTGGCTTAAGTCCATGTTTTGTCTTTTCTCCAGATAGATTCACCTGAACTAAAGCGTTAAATTTTATCCTCCTACTTAAAGCAACTTTATTCAAAGTTTCTGCAAGCGACCACCTATCGAGCGAGTGAATCAACACTACTTTCCCTGCAATTTGCTTTACTTTATTAGTTTGCAGGTGTCCAATCATGTGCCATTTAACATCAGGAAACAAGTCATATTTTTTCACTAATTCCTGCACTCTGTTCTCTCCGCATTCTCTTATTCCAGCTTCATTTATCGCTTTTATATGCTCTTCAGGAACATTTTTAGTGACAGCTAGAAGCTTTACCGTCCCTGGCTGTCTTCCCGCCCTAATCTCAGCTTGTCTGATTCTTTCTTGCACTTTTCTCAAATTTGATATTACACTCATCAAACTCCTGTCTCCTTACAACAATACTTCCTAAATTAAAATTATTAATTGATGTCAATTAAAATTAAATTCAATGGCTCAAGACTTAAATAGAAATTTTAAAAACTTAAATTTACACTAATTATAATAAATAAACCTAAATATGTAAATTAACGAAAAAAATTAAAGGCGGATTAAATAATCCGCCTTTATCTTTCCTTCATTCAAAATCTCTTAAGCCTCTTTTGCTTCCTCAACATCTAATTGTTCACTTGATTTAAAAACTTCTTCACCTTTATAATAACCACATTCCAAACACATATGGTGTGGCTTATACAACGCGTCACACTGTGGGCAACGCACAAGAGTTGGAGGGGTTAACTTCATAACTACTGCACGGCGGCGTCTTCCCCTTATCTTTGAAGCTTTGCGCTTAGGTACACCCATTATAATTACACCCCCTTTTTAACACACTTTTAAAGCTATTTTCCATTTTTTAAACTACTTTAGCAATTTCTTCAGCACACTCATTCTTATATCTATTTCATCTTTTTGACACTTGCATTGTTCAAAATTCAAGTCTACTCCACATTTTGGACAAATACCTAAGCAATCTTCACGACACAAATGTTTCATAGGCAATGCAAGCCTAATGCTAGCAAGTACTTCTGAGTCGATATCAATAAAATCTCCTGAAAAAGGTATTCTTTCCTCATGCAACTTAAGGCTGTTCTTACAACCATGTGCGCTAGAACTTTCGCAGTTGCTTTTTTGATAATACTGTTCTATTAAGCTGGTATTCATTAGATACTCATAAGTCTTTAAACATCTATCACAAGTTAACTTTAAAACTGCTACAATTCTACCATTAACTTGAAAGTAAGAACCACAATTTGTAATATCAATGCTAACTTTAACAGGTTTAAAAAACTCAATTTCATACTCCAAAGCTTTGATTGATAAATCTTCATAAAATTCAAAAGAACGGCTGTTCCACTTTCTCTTTTTAAGATCAGATACATCTATAAGCATTGAATTCTCACCTCAACCCACTCAACAGTGGCTATTATAGTTTACTAGAGAAAGTTTTGTCAAGTGTCACACATCCGATTTTACGGTTAGCTTAATTTTAGATCTTCCTGATTTTATATTTCTTAGTTGGTTTTGCTTCATTTAAACGTTTTATCTCCCCACTTGGTGAAACTGGGTCCGCTGTGCCGCCTACTATAATTTCTGGAATGCGCATAGTTGGCTGTGCATCAGCTACAGGCACTCCTTGTCCATCTTTGCCGCATGTCCCAATGGTATAACCTAAATCATTTCCTACCATATCTACAATTCGCAGAACTTCAGGACCATTTCCAGTAAGGGTTGCACCTTTTACCATTTCCCCTATTTCTCCGTCCCTTATTATATAGCCTTCTGAAACGTCAAACACAAAATCGCCTGTAATGGTATTTACCTGACCACCGCCCATTTTCTTTACAAATAAACCTGATTTTGTATCCTTGATTATCTTTTCTGGATCCGTATTTCCCGGTGCAATATAAGTGTTTGCCATGCGTGGAATTGGTTTATCCTTATAAGATTGTCGTCTGCCATGTCCATTCGATTGTATTCCTTCCCGATAAGCAGTAAGCCTGTCATATAAGAAATCAACGAGTATACCATTTTTAATCAATTCCACAGGACGCGCCTCTATTCCTTCATCATCAAATCTGTAAGAACCGTATTTCCCCGGTATCGTAGCGTCATCCAACACGCTTATCATTTCTGAAGCTACCTGCTCACCCTTTTTGCCAGCATATACCGACAAACCGCGCTGTACCAGATCTGCCTCTAATCCATGACCGCACGCTTCGTGTACCATAGTGCCACCTGCTTCTCCTGTCATCACGCACGGCATTTTACCAGAAGGTGCAGGTTTGGCATTGAGCATTTCAACTGCACGTTTTGCAGCTATTTTTGCAGTTTCACCAACATCTACCTTATCAAATAATTCAAATCCGCTGTTAGCTCCTACTGCTTCGTAGCCCGTCTGAACATTTTCTCCGCTTCTTGCTACTGCGTTAATTGTAAGCCTGGTTCTAATTCTGTCATCTTCTACATAGTCTCCATTGCTGTTAGCAATAGTGACTTTTTGTATTATATCTCCATAACCAACCATCACTTGAGCTATTTTTTCTTTATCAACTGAACGCGCTGTATCGTTTGCTCTTTTGACCACTTCAACTTTTTCATTTATCGAAACATCATCAGGTCTTCTATCAATGTCAAATTGCACCTTTGCATCAATTTTGGTTAAATCTAAATTATATTCACCCTTTTTACTGCGAACAGCTCTGCTTACAATATCAGCTGCTCTGAGCAAGCTTTCGATGCTCAAATCATTTGTATATGCATAAGAAGTATTTTTTCCAAAAAACACTCTTATACCTGCGCCTTTTTCATATCCTGACTGTATCCTTTCTATTTTATCTGACTCCATGCTTATAGCAGTAACTTTTTTTTGCTCTATGAATATATCTGCAAAATCCCCGCCATTTGCTAAAGCTGCATCTAGTATTTTTTGTAAATCTTTTTTGTCCATAAGTTATTTTTCCTTTCTATTATAAAGTTAAGCTTTTCAACTTTTTAGTTATATACTTCTTTCCAGCTGATTATATTTATTTTGAAATTATTATTTGATTTTCTAATCAAATCTATCACACTTAAATTTTTATAAACTTCATTAATAATTATTTTCCCACTACCTCTGTTATCAGTAGAAAGATCACCAGTCAGATATAACTTATCAATCATTACTTTTCCATTTCCACGATTTTCAATATCAACGTTTCCATTTACATATAATTCG
>JAJOKN010000055.1 GCA_021129815.1 Desulfotomaculum sp.
GATCAACGGCTTGAACAGATCATAGCATCAATAGATAAGCTGTCAGATAGGTTGGAGAACAGAGAACGAGATCAACGTAATTTTACTATAAGAATGTTTTCTATCGCGATTGCTATTTCGTTTGTTGGTGTGTTAGGGACGTTTTTAAAGATTATGAATGTTTTTTAATAATAAATTTTTAATTGGGAGTTTTTGGTTGTAATGTACGGTCGTTATTTAGTTAATTTCGATAGCTCTGAAATAGAACACGTAGAAACGGAAATCTTAAGCATAGGCGGAGGAATTGCAGGGCTTTATACCGCATGGCAGTCTGCGCGTGCAGGATTTGATGTGATGCTGCTCACCAAGCGCACCATTTCAGATACCAATACCGACCGCGCACAGGGCGGGATTGCTGCGGCAATTGGGGAATCAGATTCGCCTGAGCTGCATTACAAAGACACCATAGCAGCAGGTGCAGGCTTGTGTGATGAAGCAGCGGTGAGAATTTTAGTTACAGAAGGTACGGATAGAGTTCAAGAGCTCATTGACATAGGTGCAAATTTTGATTACTATGGCGAAAAGCTCGCTATGACGAAAGAAGGAGCGCACAGCAAGCGAAGGATATTGCATGCTCATGGTGATGCAACAGGCGCTGAAATAAGCAGGGTGCTGTTAGAGCAGGTTAAGATGTTTGACAACGCAACCATATTTGAACAGCACTTTGTAGTGGATTTGTTGGTGAAAGAGAATGAGTGTTGTGGGGTTTTGGTTTTTGATGAGAGTACTGGCAATTACCGCATATTTTGGGCAAAAGCTGTGATACTTGCAACAGGTGGAGCTGGAAGAGTATATAATTATACTACTAACCCTACTGTAGCTACTGGCGATGGCATAGCTATGGCGTACCGTGCAGGTGCAGAAGTTATGGATGTGGAATTTGTGCAGTTTCATCCCACCACGCTTGTGCTGCCGGGGGTGCCGAGATTTTTAATATCTGAAGCAGTGCGTGGAGAAGGGGCGGTGCTCAGAAACAGCCGTGGTGAGCGATTTATGCCGAGCTATCATGGCATGGCAGAGCTTGCGCCTAGAGATATAGTTGCAAGAGCCATATTGTCTGAGATGGCAAAAACAGGAGAAAACTGCGTTTATTTGGATTTAACGCATTTAAATGCCGATAGAATAAGGGAGAGGTTTCCCACTATTACAAAGACATGTTTAAAATACGGGTTGGATATTGCAAAGGATTTGATACCAGTTGCGCCGGCAGCGCACTACATAATGGGTGGAGTTAAAACTAACATAGATGGAGAGACTTCCATTAAACACTTGTATGCGTGTGGAGAAAACGCTTGCCTTGCTGTTCACGGTGCAAATCGGCTGGCAAGCAATTCGCTGCTTGATGGGCTGGTGTTTGGAAAGCGCATTGTTGAGTTGTTAAAAAAACAAAAGCGGTTGAAAAAAGAGCTTGAGGTCAAAAAGACTCGATTTGTGTGTGAAGAGCTTGTAGATGCTGCTTGTGATTTTAGCAGTATAGAAAGCGAGCTCAAAGTGGTTATGAATGAAAATGTGGGACCGCTTCGCACAAGCCAGCGGCTGATGCAGGCACTTTCGTTTTTTGACAGACAGGAGTGTTTGAGAAAATACAAAGCGCGAAATTCTAAAGAGATGGAAGTTCAAAATATGCTTGAAGTGGGAAGGCTAATTGCAGAAGCAGCGATGATGCGAACGGAAAGCAGGGGCGGTCACTTTAGGCTGGATTTTCCAGAGACGGTTTTGCGTTGGAAAAAGCACATCATATTGAGAAAGTAGAGAGGTGGAGAAGCTATATTGATAAATGAAATACTGTTAGATGATTTGATAAAGAGGTGCTTGGTTGAAGATATAGGCACAGGCGATGTAACTACTAACGCAATTGTTTCAAAGGATGATAAATCTTCTGCTGTTATAGAATCAAAGGAAGAAGGGATAGTAGCAGGGCTTTTTGTGGCCAAAAGAGTGTTTGAGATTCTGTCACCACATATTGAGTTTAAGGCTTTGGTTGAAGAAGGAAGTAAAGTAAAGCCAAAAGCTAATATAGCTGAAGTGAGAGGCGATACAAGGGCTATTTTGATGGGGGAGAGGCTGGCGCTTAATTTTTTACAGAGGCTTTCGGGGATTGCTACTAAGACATTTAACCTTGTACAGCTCATAGCTATGTACCCAGCGAGAATAATCGACACACGAAAAACGACGCCGGGTTTGCGAATGCTTGAAAAATATGCAGTTAGGGTTGGCGGGGGACATAATCACAGATTTGGGCTTTATGATGCCGTCTTGATAAAGGATAATCACATAAAAGCAGCAGGAAGCATCTTAGAAGCTGTTAACAGAGTGAGGCGTTATAATCACCTTATGAAGATAGAGGTGGAAGTAAAAGACTTAGAACAGCTGGAAGAAGCTTTGTCAGTAAATGTTGATATCATAATGCTGGATAATATGGATATAGATTTAATGAAAGAAGCTGTCAGCATTGTAAGCGGAAAAGCGCTTATAGAAGCCTCAGGAGGGATTTCGGAAGAGAATGTGCTGGCAGTTGCTAAAACAGGTGTTGACTTAATATCTGTGGGAGGACTTACTCACTCTGCTAAGGCTTTGGATATGAGCTTGAATATTGTGTGAGGGAAGAGAAATTATTGTAAAATAAAATATAAAATTGATTGTAAATACAGAATTGTAAATCTAGAGCGGTTGAAATTTGTTTTTGAAAAAATTGAAATTATTTTAAAGGGGGCGTTGTTTATATGAAAGCACAGCTTTTTTCGGTAATCGTAGAAAAGCGCGAAGATGGTTACATCGCATTTTGTCCTGAACTTCAAGGTTGTGAGGCAAAAGCTAAAACATACGAGGAAGTCATAAATAATATTGCTGAAGCTATACGATTGCACGTTGAAGGAATAGTATCTTACAATGAAGATATAATAGTGCATTAGGGTGGCTATAATAATTTGCACTGGGAGATATGCGGTCAGTGAAAGATAAAATTCTTGATATTTTGAAGAGACATTATGGAAAATGGATATCTGGTGAAAGGATTTGTAGAGATTTAAACATATCCAGAACAGCTGTTTGGAAAAAGATAAATGCTCTTAAGGAAGAGGGTTATGAAATAGAGACAAAGCATCATATGGGGTACAGGCTTGTTCGCATTCCAGACCTTCTTTTGCCTTATGAAATCAAAAGCAGTCTTGATACAAAATATATCGGCAGAGAAGTGGTTTATTATGATTCAATAGATTCCACCAATGATGCAGCAAAGGAATTGGCAGAAAGAGGAAGAGAGCACGGTACGGTAGTAGTGGCAGAAAAGCAAACGAGAGGAAAGGGCAGGATGGGCAGGCGCTGGGTTTCTAAGGCTTGCAAGGATGTGCTGTTTTCTGTGATATTGTATCCTAAGATAGGTCTTGCTCAGATAGCGCAGATAAACATGCTTGCAGTGGTAGCTGTAGCAGAAGCATTGGAAAGGGATTTTGGCGTAAAGAGCGGCATCAAATGGCCAAATGATTTGCTGATTGATGCTAAAAAAGTTTGTGGGGTATTGCTGGAGATAAGCGCTGAGGCAGACTGTGTGCGATATGTGGTGTTGGGAATTGGAATAAATGTGAATTCTGATGAATCCGATTGGCCAAATGAGATTGTTGATAGGACAACATCGCTAAAACTTGTGATGGGAGAGAATGTATCTCGGGTAAAGGTTATAAGGGCAGTGCTTGAAGAACTTGAATTGTGGTATGAAAAATGGCGCGCTTTGGGCTTTGAGCCCATACTGAGAAAATGGCGCACATGGTGTGTTTCACAAAAGCGCTGTGCAACAGTTAAGACGCTGGAAGGGGAATACAACGGATGGATAGAAGGTGTAAACGATGAAGGAGCGCTCATCTTAAGGCTTGATGATGGCACGAAGAAAGTATTTTTGTCAGCGGATGTGTCGTTACGAAGTATATAATTTTGGCAGTTTTATCCTAAATTCACAAGTCCATCTGTAATTTTTCCAGAGATTGCTAAAAACGATAATATTTAATACAATTAATCAGGTTTTTTAAACAACTTATACAAAAAAGGAGCGTTTTTATTGCTGCTTGCATTTGATGTAGGGAATACAAATACAGTGCTGGGAGTTTTTGATGGAGAAAAGCTGATTGCCAATTGGAGTGTATCTACTGAACACAGCCGCACAGCAGATGAATATATCATAATGTTAAAAAATTTATTTCATATTTGCAGCATAAATATTAAAGATGTAAAGAGCGTTATAATATCTTCTGTTGTTCCACAAACTATGAGGCATTTAAATGAAATGAGCAGGAAATATTTTGGTGTAGAACCATTTATAGTTGGTGCAAAAATAAGCGCTAGCACTGGCATAAAAATTAAAATAGACGATCCTGATGAATTAGGGGCTGATAGGATTGTCAACGCAGTGGCAGCTTACACCTTGTACGGCGGACCTGTCATCATAGTGGATTTTGGGACAGCGACTACTTTTTGCGTTGTAAACGAACGAGGGGAGTACTTGGGCGGAGCTATAACTCCGGGCATTGGGATATCCACTGAAGCGCTTTTTGCCCATGCAGCCAGGTTGCCGAGAGTTGAACTTAAGATTCCGCCAAGTGTTATAGGCAGGAATACTGTACATAGCATACAGTCAGGAGTGATTTTCGGGTATGCTGGGCTTGTTGATGCTATGATACGCAGAATAAAGAAAGAAACAGGGGAATGTCAGGTAGTTGCTACAGGAGGCTTGTCAGGGCTTATATGTGATGTATCTGAAGAAATCACAAAACATGAACCGCTTTTAACGCTCATAGGGTTGCATTTGATATACAATAGGATACATGCAAAAACTCATGAACAAAGTGATTAAAATCTATGAACAAATATGCTGAACCTTTTTACATAGGCAATGTAAAAATTCCAAATAGAGTGCTTTCTGCTCCCATGGCAGGGGTGAGCGACTGGGCTTTTCGGGTTTTAGCATGGGAAGCTGGATGCGGACTTGTATACACTGAAATGGTAAGCGCTAAAGCGCTTGTGTATGCTAGTAAAAAGACGCTTTATATGGTAAATTTTAACAAAGAGGTAAAGCCACCGTGTGTGCAGATTTTTGGTTCGGATCCGAAATACATGGCGAGAGCAGCACAGCTGATAGAAGCTCAGGGAGCGCTCATCATAGATATAAATATGGGATGTCCTGCACCTAAAATTGTTAAAAACAATGAAGGCTGTGCGCTGATGAAAGACATTGATTTAGCAGGTGAAATTGTAGAGTGGGTTGTAAGGAGTGTGAAAGTACCTGTTACCGTTAAAATGCGGAAAGGCTGGGATGAGCACAGCGTAAACGCAGTTGAACTTGCAGTGCGTGTGGAAAAGGCGGGTGCAAGTGCAGTTATAATTCATGGGCGCACGAGAGATCAATTTTACAGCGGCAAGGCTGATTGGCAAATAATACGAAAAGTAAAAGAAAGTGTTAACATTCCTGTGATCGGAAATGGAGATATATGGAGCGCTGTTGATGCGTTTAATATGTTAAAAGAGACAGGTTGTGATGCAGTTATAATAGGGCGTGCAAGCCTAGGGAATCCGTGGATATTCACACAAGCTGTTTACTACTTGGAAAAAAGAGAACTCCTGCCTGATCCAACCCCACATGAAAGGATAAAAATGGCGATACGCCATCTTGAGTTAATAGTTGAAGATAAAGGTGAATATATTGGAGTAGCAGAAATGCGAAAGCATGCTGCGTGGTACACAAAAGGGTTAAAAGGCGCTGCTAAAATAAGAGCGCGCATTAATTCAGCGAAAACCAAAGAAGAACTCTGCAATGTGCTTCTGTCTGCTATTTGAAGCTTTTTTATAAGGAGCAGGGCTTTTATGGAGAAATTTGCTTTTGTGATACATCCGCTCGAATTATCTGATGTTCTTAGGAAATTTAACTCAGCTAAATATACTCCTAAAGTTGTGTTGGAGAAGATATTAAAGTTAGCACCTGTTTTTACTGCTTCTCATATTACGGGGGTGAGAGAAAAGGCAAAAGCTTTGTGTTAAAAAACTGCATTTGCAGCAATTTCAAGTTTTTTAAAAAACCGATGTTGTTTTATGTATAATTTTTGTGCTTCTTTTAAACTTACAGGTTTAAATGATATCGTGGATTTTGGAAGAAGTTGTGCTACAGCGGGCAGATCCACTGATATTACAGTTGCAATTTTAGCATAGCCTCCGATTGTTTGCCTATCTGCAAGCAAAATGATTGGCTGACCATCAGGTGGCACTTGTATGCTTCCAGGTGCTGTGGCTTCAGAAGTGGGCTCTCGGTATGGGGATTTATGCTCAACTTTAGCCCCCTCTAATCGGTAGCCCATGCGACTGGAACTTAAAGCAACTGTGTAAACAGATGACAAGAAGGTCTTTAAGCCTGCAGCTGTAAAGTGCCTGTGCTGGGGACCCAATATGACACGCGCAGTTAAGTGATTTTTGTAGTTTGGGATGGCTTTAGGTGAAAGTCTTAATGCTGTGTAGGTGGTTGTGGGCTTGTAAGCGTATATTATATCCCCTTTTTTTAGCGCCCTTCCTTCATATCCGCCTAGAGATGCCTGCAGGTATGTAGCTTTGCTGCCGAGCACTTCTTTTACATAAATTCCACCTTGCACAGCAAGGTATGCGTATCGACCGCCGACTATGTTTTCAAAGCTCAAGACCTGATCTTTTTGTATGACAAAACTCTTCCACAGAGGAGCTTTTTTTATGGTATTTGACTTTGAGTCATATATAGCAGCGCTTAAATCTGCTCCGCAGATTGCAACTGCTGTTTTAAAGAGCGCTTTTATTTTAAAGCCTGTAGCTGTTATTTCCAATGCAGCAAAAGTCTTGTTGTTTTTGAGCAGCATGTTGGCTGTACAAAGCGCATAGATGTCCATTGCACCAGAAGTTGTAATTCCGTATTTTTGATAACCAAACCGGCCTGTATCTTGCAGGGTGGTTAGGGTGCCAGGTGAAATCACTTCAAATACCGGCATTATTTGATTTTGAATTGGCATACTGCTCTTTTTAATCAAGCTGTGTCTTACACCCTTTAGCTAGGTTTTTCTACTTTGATGTTGTTTTGCTCTAGAGTATCGCGCAGTGTTTTTAAAAAACTGACAGCATCTGCGGTATCGCCATGAACGCATACAGTATCGGCGTTTATTTTTATATAAGTGCCGTCAATTGTGTATACTTTTTGATGAAGCACTATATTTATGATTTGTTCTGCTGCTTCCTTTGCGCTGTGTATCAGCGAATTTTTGTGAGAGCGAGGAGTTAACGTGCCATCTGCTCTGTATGTGCGATCAGCAAACACTTCTTCTAAAACTTTAAGCCCTTTTTCTTTAGCAGCTTTTACAAGGCAGCTGCCCGATAGAGCGTATATGGATAAATTCTTGTCAAAGTCATATACAGCGTTTGCGATAGCTTCTGCTATTTTCATATCTCTAGCAGCCATGTTGTAAAGAGCGCCATGAGGCTTTATGTGAGCTAGTTTACAGCCGTTTAGCTTGGAAAAGGCATAAAGAGCACCGATTTGGTATATGATTGAGTTGTATATTTCATTTAGCGGCATTTGGATTTCGCGCCTGCCAAAGCCGATTAAATCTTTAAAACCCGGATGCGCACCTATCGCTACGCCTTTTTTAGCTGCGAGTTTTACAGTGGCGTGCATCACATTGTGATCGCCTGCATGATAACCACACGCTATATTTGCCGAAGTTATGTAGTCGAGTATCTGCTCATCATTGCCAAAAGAGTAGATGCCGAAGCTTTCGCCTATGTCGCTGTTTAAGTCAATTGATTTCAATTTCATCACCTTTTAGGCTTTTTTTACTTTTTGGAATTTTACATAATCCCCAGGCTTTAAAAGCGTGGGCGGATTTTTGTCTGGATTGTAGAGCCTCACGAAAGTTCTGCCTATCAGCCTCCACCCCCCTGGAGTTTTTATAGGGTATATGCCGGTTTGAATACCTGCTATGCCCACTGAACCTTCTGGCACTGCAGTTCGCGGTGTTTTGAGGCGAGGTGTGGCTATGCGCTTTGACATGCCGCCTAAAAAAGGAAATCCCGGAGCAAACCCAACTGCATGTACTAAATAAGTAGGCTTTGTATGTATGCTTATAACTTCATCTATGCTGATTTTATTGTAGTAAGCTACATATTCGATGTCTGGACCGTAATCTCCTCCATATATTACAGGAATGATAATGGTATCAGTTTTAACTGTTGAAGTGGAGCCTTTAACTGGTAATTGTTTTAACTTAACACACAGCTCATTGTATTGTATTATTTCAGGCTTGTAAAATACAGTTATTGTATTGTAAGCAGGAATGAATTCTACAACGCCTTTTATTTGTTGTCTTTCCAATAGATTACAGTAGTTCTTTATAATTTGACTTACTTCACTTGAAATTTTATCAGCTATTTGAATGCGCACAGCGCTGTCTCCAAGCGGCTGGTATGAAAAGTGCATTTTTATCGCTTCCTTAAGAGCAATGTTTTGTTAATTGTCATTTTAATAAAACAAAAAAGCTGCCCTTAATAGACAGTTTTGAAAAGCTCTCTTTTTAATAATTCTTTATCTTTAGCAGAGATAATTGCAAGTTTTGTCACAACTGCACTTCAATTTGATGAATACCTATAAACTTCTCTGGCATAGAGATAAAATCAGATTTATCGTTAACATAAAGCTTAATTGCTTCTTGAATTCGTTTTTCTAACTCGGCTAGGTTATCTGCTTGGGTGTGACAGCCAGGAAGAGATGGTACAGAAGCGATATACTTGCCATCTTCATCTTGTTCAATATAAAACTAAAAAACGGTGAACCATTTTTGTCACCTCATATACCGTTTGCTTTTACTTAATGGAAATTAAATTTTTTATTTAATTTGAGTTACAATATAGCATATGCTTTTGTTTTTGACAAGTGCTAGAGCATTGATGATAGTGTCAATGGATTGTTAATCCTAGTTAGTAAGATTTTTTCTATCGAATATAATAATTATTTATATTTCTATATTTCTTTCTAAAGAAAGCCATTCACCCTATAAAGTTGTTATACCATCATTTAACATAGTCAAACGTATTCTAAAATATAAATATCAAAGCCTATTTTATACTATCTTGCATTTGACAAAAATTATAATGGTACGTATAATATTTTAAGCCTTAAGAAGCCAAAAAGGTTTTTACATATGGTGTTAATTTTTGTTAATTTTTAAATATTATTGAAGTAGGGAGCACGAAAAAATGGGAGAAAAGGAAACCATTATTACAACGGAAGGTTTAAGACAACTGGAAAAAGAATTGGAAAATTTAAAAACCGTTAAGAGAAGAGAGGTTGCTGAACGCATAAAGCAAGCTATTGAGTTCGGGGATATAAGCGAAAACTCGGAATATGAAGATGCAAAAAATGAACAAGCGTTTATAGAAGGGCGCATATCAGTATTAAATCAGATGATCAGCAACGCTAAAGTTATAGAAGAGGAAAACGTGGATAAGAATGTGGTTTCGCTTGGTTCCACGGTATTGATTAAGGATTTAGAGTTCAACGAAGAATTTAAGTATACTATAGTTGGATCTGTAGAAGCAGATCCAGATGCAAACAAAATATCGAATGAATCACCTGTTGGCAGTGCTATTTTAGGTAAAAAAAGAGGAGATATCGTAGAAATAGATGCTCCGGCAGGTAAAATTAGATATGAAATTATAGATATTTTATAGGATTATGTGACAAAAATTTGATTGATTTTATTTTTAATTATTTTTTGTAGTTGAGTTGATGTAGTGTTTTTTTATCTCTTTTGTATTTTGACACCTTGCTCATAAAGGCAGAGCAGACAGGCATTTGGGGGGTTTTTTTAATTTGAGTGATGTAAAGGGTGAAGTCAATGAACTCATGCAAGCACGGCGCGATAAATTAGAACAGCTAATTCAAGAAGGAATAGACCCGTATGGGGGTAGGTTTGTACGCACTCATACTGCTAAAGAGATTTTGGATAATTTCGAAGAAATTGAAGGGAAAAGTGTAGTGCTTGCAGGCAGGATTATTGCTAAGCGCGGACATGGAAAAGCTGGTTTTGCTAACTTGCAGGACTTGTCAGGTGTTATACAAATATACGGAAGGTTAGATGATTTAGGAGATGAAAAATATAAGCTTTTCCAAAAACTGGACATTGGGGATATTGTGGGCGTAGAAGGTACAGTTTTTAAAACTCGCAAAGGCGAAGTGACGGTAGCTTTAAAAGATATATCTATGCTTTCTAAGTCATTGAGGCCATTACCGGAAAAATGGCATGGTTTAAAGGATATAGATTTGCGCTATCGTCAGAGGTATGTGGACTTGATAGTAAATCCTGATGTTCGCAATACTTTTATCGTAAGGAGTCGTGTGATACGCTCAATTCGCGATTTTCTAAATGAAAGAGGTTTTTTAGAGGTAGAAACTCCCATGATGCATCCTATAGCAGGCGGAGCTGCAGCGAGGCCATTTGTAACCCATCACAATGCGCTGGATATGGATTTGTTTTTGCGCATAGCTCCAGAGCTGTATTTGAAGAGGCTTTTAGTTGGAGGCTTTGAAAAGGTATATGAGATAAATCGAAATTTCCGCAACGAGGGGATTTCTACCAGACACAATCCTGAGTTTACTATGTTGGAGCTGTATCAGGCGTATGCTGATTACACGGATATGATGAATCTTACAGAAGAACTGATCAGCAGCGTATCAAAGGAAGTATTAGGAACTACGTCTGTGCATTATATGGGTAATGATATAAAGCTGGACACTCCGTGGACAAGGATGACCATGCTGGAAGCTATTGAAAAGTACAGCGGGGTAGATTTTTCAGATATGGATTTTGACGAAGCAAAGAGCAAAGCTGAAGAATTGGGGATAGAGGTTGACGAGTGCAAGACTACAGGTGATGTTTTAAATGAAGTATTTGAACAAAAAGTAGAACCCAATTTAATACAGCCTACTTTTATAATGGATTATCCAGTTGAAATTTCACCGCTTGCCAAACGCAAAAAAGACAATCCAAAGCTTACATACAGATTTGAGCTTTTTATTTTTGGATGTGAGGTTGCAAATGCATTTTCAGAATTAAATGATCCAATTGAACAAAAAAAGAGATTTTTAGAGCAGTTAAAGAAACGGCAGGCAGGAGATGAAGAGGCTCATGTAATGGATGAAGATTATATACGTGCATTGGAGTATGGTATGCCTCCTGCTGGGGGGTTAGGTATAGGAATTGATAGGTTGGTTATGTTGTTTACTAATTCACCATCTATTCGAGATGTGATATTGTTTCCTTTGATGAGGCCTGAGAAGGACTAGGAATGTATAATGTGTGCATTGTTTATAAAAATTTATGTATCGGCATGTTAATATAAGAGAATGGAGGGTTATTCAATTGCTTAGACGTCTATTTACTTCAGAGTCAGTAACTGAAGGGCATCCGGATAAACTTGCAGATCAAATATCTGATGCTATACTGGACAATATTTTTAAAAAAGATCCGTATGCTCGCGTGGCATGTGAAACTTTTGTAACTACTGGGCTAGTGCTGGTAGGTGGAGAGATCACTACAGGTTGTTATGTTGATATACCTAAGATAGTGCGGGAAACTGTTTTGAATATTGGCTATACGCGTGCGAAGTTTGGCTTTGATGGCGATACTTGTGCTGTTCTTACTACTATCGATGAACAGTCGCCGGACATTGCTCAAGGTGTTAACAGAGCATGGGAACTGCGCGAAGGAGAAATGAATGATGAAGAGCTGAATGCAATAGGTGCAGGAGATCAGGGTATAATGTTTGGATTTGCTACTGATGAAACTGAAGAGCTCATGCCTATGCCCATATTTCTTGCGCATAAGCTTGCACGAAGGCTTACAGAGGTAAGAAAAAATGGTGAGCTTGACTATTTGCGACCTGATGGTAAGACGCAGGTGACGGTTGAATATATTGATGGCAGGCCTGCACGCGTGGATACTGTTGTAGTTTCAGCACAGCACCATCCTGATGTGAGCTACAGCACCATAAAAGAAGATATAATAAACAAGGTGATTTTACCTGTATTGCCTAAAGAGTTGATTGACGATAGGATAAGGTATTTTATAAATCCCACAGGGAAGTTTGTGATAGGTGGACCTCAAGGCGATGCAGGGCTTACGGGAAGAAAGATTGTTGTGGATACATATGGAGGATATGCGAGACATGGAGGGGGCTGCTTTTCTGGCAAGGATCCTACCAAAGTGGACAGGTCAGCTGCTTACGCAGCCAGATATGTGGCAAAAAATATCGTAGCAGCAGGGTTGGCCAAGAGCTGTGAGATACAAGTAGCTTATGCGATAGGAGTTGCAAAACCTGTATCTATTAGGATAGACACATTTGGCACAGGCAAAGTTTCAGAAGAACGGCTTGTGGAGATAGTAAAGAAACATTTTGATTTGCGTCCAGCGGCTATTATACGAGATTTGGATTTGCGCCGCCCGATTTATCAGCAGGTAGCAGCGTATGGGCATTTTGGGCGCTCGGATTTGGATCTGCCGTGGGAGCGCACGGATAAGGTAGAACTTTTACAAAAAGAGGCATGATAAAACTGTTTGTAGAATAGAAGAGAAAGAGAGGTTAATAAAACCTCTCTTTTTATTTTGGGTTTATTTTAAAAGTGTTAAGTGTTTTAGGAGATGGTGCAGTTGCGCTGGCACAAATTATTTAATGTCATATATACGTGGTTTATAATTTTGCTAGCATTTTATATATTGTATACAGCATTTGAAAAATTTGATTTTGATTATACACGGGAATTTTTAATAATATTGGCGCTTTTAGTTATAGCAGAATGGTTTGCAATAAAGTTACCAGGGGGATTGATATCTGGGGGGTTTGCGGCAGTATTTTTTGTGTTTGTTACATACGGTATGGCAGAAGCTTCATACTTGATAGCTTTGTCTGTTTTGATAAGTCAGGGCATAGCAAACAGAGGAAGCCCCATAAGAATTATTCTCTTTAATGCAGCACAATATGTGTTAGCAGTTTTCACAGCGGCATATTTGTATGAATATGCAGGGGGCATGCACTTTAAGAACATGTCGATGGAAAATTTCATCCCTCTTGCGTTGTTTGTGTTGAGTTACTATGCTTCGAATCATTTTTTTGTAAATTTGTATAAGCTGCCGGACAATAATTATCCTCTTTTGAGAGCGGCAGATACTTTGAAGTGGGATGCTTATACTTATTTGTTTGCTGTTCCAACAGGAGTGTTGATGTTTTTGATTTATCAGCAAGTAGGTATTATAGGTGCTGCGTTGGTGTTTCTACAGCTGATTTTTGTGCAGTATATTTTGCGCATGTATATAAACATGGAGCTGATCAACAGAGAACTCAGAGTGCTCTATCGCATCTCGAGCAAACTTTCAGAGCCTGAATTGCATAAGCTCATAGGTTTTACGTTTAAAGAGATAAAAAATATATGCGGCTACGACGTGGGGATATTATATGTGTGGGATGAGAGGAAAAGGTATTTTAAGCCTGTATTTATAAAATCCAGCATACAAAGTGAACTGTTTAGGGACCCTGTGTATATCGGGCAGGGATTTGCTGGGATAGCTGCAAAAAAACAACATGTGGTTAAAGTAGATGATATTAAAAAACGCAATGCAGCTCTAGATGATAATTTAACAAAGATTCGCAAGCTGCGTTCAGTGATATCGATACCTCTGTTTTCTGCTTCAGGAGTGGTAGGCGTTATTTTGTTGGGGAGTGCTAAGCCAAAAGCTTTTAGTAAAGGACATGTGCGCATTCTTTCCATAATTGGAAGGCAGCTGGGCTTAGTTATTGCTAGCGCTTCTGTTCATAAGCGTTTAGATTGGTTTATCGATGAGAATTTGTAGTTCAAAAAGAGAGGGGTGTTTTATGAAACTCGCTGCGATAGATATAGGAACAAATTCTACAAGGCTGCTTGCTGTTG
>JAJOKN010000024.1 GCA_021129815.1 Desulfotomaculum sp.
ACATTTTTAATTTTTGAGCTTTTTTATTTTTGAAAAATTTGAGGAGGTGAAGCTGTGATAATAGAAGTTAAAAATGTTGTAAAGATTTATCGACAGGGCAGCACAGAAGTTAGAGCATTGGATCGCATCGGCTTGAAAGTAGAGAAGGGAGAGTTTATAGCCATACAAGCTCCGTCTGGATGTGGAAAATCTACTTTGCTAAAATCTACTTTGCTCAATATAAGCGGACTTATAATTGCAGTGATTACAGGCATCATCGGTGGACTGTACTCTGCATTTAAAGCTGCGAAAATGAGTCCTGCAGAAGCTTTAATGCATGAGTGAGGATTTAAAATTTTATCAATGCAAAGTAAATATAACCCGGGATAAAAAATAGTCAAAGAGCGAAAATGCTCTTTGACTATTTTATTTCTTCTTGTAATTTTTCAATTTCTTGCAGTGGAAAATGCGTGATGCTTGCTATTTCGTCTGGCTCCATTCCGTAAAGCAAAAGCTTTTTTATTATGTCCATACGCCCTTCTTTTCTGCCTTTTATTTCACCTTCTATCATGCCTTCTTGCTTTCCAGATTGGCACCCTTCTTCTCTGCCTTTTTTTAGTCCTTCTAAGTATCCTTCTTGAAAACCTTGTTCTATACCTATGCGCATGCCTTCTTCCATGCCAGCAGCTCTGCCTTCTATTTCACCTGTTATTTTGCCGATCAGCTCAGCTTTTTCTTTTATCTTTGCGGTTATTCTTTCTATGACTTTTTTTAATTCTTCATCATCGTGTGGATAAGAAATATCGTTGTTGATATTTGGATTATTGTTTTTATCATTCATAAACATCTCATCTCCATTTATTTCTTATTTTATATCCAGCCGCCATCAACGCAAATCACTTGTGCTGTTATGTAACTTGCAGAGTCGCTTACTAAAAATACAGCTAGCTCAGCTACTTCTTCAGGAGTGCCCAATCGTCCAGCTGGAATTTGATTTTTTAGCATTTCCAACTCTTCTGTGCTCAATCGGCTGTTCATTTGAGTATTTATGATGCCGGGAGCAATAGCGTTTACTCTGATTCCAGATGGAGCGAGTTCTTTTGCCAAAGCTTTGGTAAAAGCGTTTATACCGCCTTTAGAAGTAGAATAAAGAACTTCACACGAGCTTCCAACATTGCCCCATACAGAAGATATGTTGATTATACTGCCCGACTTATATTTTAACATTTGCTTTACCGCGTGATGGGTGCAGTTAAAGACGCTTTTTAAGTTATTGTTTATAATATTGTTCCAGTCGTCAATATCCATGTCCGTAAACAAGCCAAACTTTGATATACCTGCGTTGTTGACCAATATATCTATTTTCCCAAATTTTTTTACTGCGCTGTTGATCAAGTAACCTGCAAAAGCGTAATCTGAAACATCGCCTTTTATCATTTCTACGTTGTGTGTTATTTTTTTTATTTCATTTAAAGTAATGCTAGCAGACGCATCATCGCTTTTATAGTTCATGATGATGTTAGCGCCTTTTTCAGCCATTTTCAGCGCGATGCTGCGGCCTATGCCTTTTGATGTGCCTGTTATAACTGCAGTTTTTTTGTGTAAGTCCATTTAAACCTTGAACCTTTCTTTGAAATAAGGTATTTCAATTTTTTAACACTATTTAACTATTATAATACTGAAACAGCGAACTTATTGCAATTGATTTTATGAGATTAAAATTATGTTATAATTTAATGCCAACGAGGAACTAAAAATCAAAGGAGCGAGCGGCAATAAATGGATTTGCAAGATAAGATCAACAAGCTTCCATCTAAGACAGGAGTGTATATTTTTTTTGATTCAAACGATAGTGTTATATATGTGGGGAAAGCTGTATCTTTAAGAGATCGCGTAAGGTCTTATTTTACAAAATCTAACAAGAATCCAAAGGCAAATATAATTGCAAAAAAAGCAGTTGATATTGACTATATTGTGACAGATACAGAAGTAGAAGCGCTGATACTCGAATGCAATTTGATAAAAAAGCATCGCCCTAGATACAATGTGCTTTTAAAGGATGATAAGAGCTATCCTTATATCAAAGTGACTTTAAGCGAAGACTACCCTCGTGTGATGAGCACCAGAAAGCTTGCAAGGGACGGTTCGCGCTATTTTGGACCGTATACAGAAGCAGGAGCTGTGCGTGAAACTTTAAAGCTCATAAAACAGATTTTTCCTCACAGGACATGCAGCAAAACACAGTTCAGCTCGCGTTCTCGTCCCTGCCTAAATTTTCACATAAAAAGGTGTCCTGCGCCTTGTGTGAGCAAAATAAGTAAGGAAGAGTATAGAAAAATTATAGAAGAAATAATATTGTTCTTGGAAGGAAAACAAGATGATGTTGTAGCGAGGCTTGAAAGGCAGATGAATGAAGCGGCTGATAGGCTTGAGTTTGAAGTGGCAGCAAAACTTCGCGACAGGCTAGCAGCGGTTAAAAGGATTATGGAAAGACAAAGGGTTGTATGTTCTGAAGATTATGACAGCGATGTCATAGCGTTTGCAGTACAGGATAAGAAAGCTTGTGTGATGATATTTTTTATTCGTAAAGGAAAGCTGATCGATCGCATGCAGTATTTTTTAGATATCCCTGCACCAGCGAGCGAATCTGAAGTTGTGATGAGTTTTATAAAGCAGTACTACCACGACGCTGATTTTATACCTGCTAAGATACTGCTGCCTTGTGAGGTAGAAGAAAAGGAACTTATCGAACTGTGGCTCAAAAACAGAGGAGGATTGTCAAAAGTAGAAATTTGCATGCCAAAAGAAAAAGAAGAGCTGGCAATAATGGATATGGCTTTGAAGAATGCCAGAATAACTCTTGAATGCAGTAGCCAAATAACTGATGACAGAAGTTATTTAAACCAAGCATTGGAAGAGCTGGCAGAACACTTAGGAGTAAAAGTGCCTAGAAGGATTGAATGCTTCGATATATCAAATTTGCAAGGCACAAATCAGGTAGCGTCTATGGTTGTGTTTTGTGATGCAAAGCCTGCAACTGATCAGTACAGGAAGTTCAAGATAAACTTGGATAAGCAAGATGATTTCAAAGCCATGAGAGAAGTGATTTACCGCAGGTTTGTGCGCGGAATAGAGGAAAATAAACTGATCAAAACAGGTCAGCTTTCCACAAAAGAAGCATCATTTTACCAAATGCCGGATTTGGTCATAGTGGACGGCGGAAAAGGGCAGGTGTCTGCTGCGCTTGAATCTATGAGAGAGCTAGGGGTTGAAGTGCCGCTGTTTGGATTGGCAAAAAAGCATGAAATTTTGTATGACACGTACGACAATGAAATTATACTGCCGCAGAATTCAAAAGCGCTTTATTTGATAAAGCGGATACGAGATGAAGCACATAGGTTTGCGGTGTCTTACCACAGGAAGCTGCGCGACAAAAATGAACTCAAATCTGCATTGGATGAGATAGAAGGCATAGGGCCGAAAAGAAAAAGAGCGCTTTTAAAAGAATTCGGCACAGTTGATGCAATTGCAAGAGCAAGCATAGATGAGCTTTTAAAAGTAAAAGGCATGAATAAAAAAGCAGCAAAAACGGTGTATGAATTTTTTAATCTTTAAAATTTCATGCTTTGCATTTAATTTTGGAAATCAAGAGAGTTTTAATCTTGTAATACATATTGTTAGAAATAGGAATATAGGATATAATGGAGGCAGTAGATGTATTTTGTTGAAATGGAGGAAAAATGAAAACTAATATGAGTAAATATAGTCTTGTTGCGATAGATTTGGATGATACGCTGTTAAATGGGGACTTGAGCTTGAGCAGGCGTTCCATAGAAACTATAAATAAAGTTAAAAATACAGGTGTGAATGTGACACTTGCTACAGGGCGCATGTTCTGCTCAGCGAAAAAATATGCACAGCAGTTGGGAATTGATATTCCTCTGATAACTTATCAGGGAGCGCTAGTGAAAAGTCCATGTGAGAGAGAGCTTGTGCTTCACCGCGCAGTGCCACTGGAGCTTGCACGTCAAGTTATCAGAGATATTAAGAGGTATGGAGATTTTCACATAAACGTTTATATAGATGATAAGCTGTATGCTGAAAAGATGACAGATGCTGGAGTTCGCTACCAGAAAATTTCTCAAGTGAAGGTGAATACTGTAGGCGATCTGCTCAAGTTTTTAAAAGAACCTCCTACTAAAGTTTTGGTTTCGGCAACGGAAGAAGAAGTGGATTACTTATTGAATGAGCTAAAGCCTGTTTACAGAGATGACCTGCATGTTACCAAATCGAAGCCGTATTTTTTGGAGTTTTCTCATCCAAAGGCAAATAAAGGCGATGCGCTTGCAGTGCTTGCAGATCGTTTGGGAGTTGAAAGAGATCGCATAATTGCCATAGGTGATGGTTATAATGATGTGGAAATGTTTGAATATGCGGGTTTGAGCATAGCAGTAGGAAATGCAAGAGATGAAATTAAAAAACTTGCAGATTATGTAACGCTTCCTAATGAACAGGATGGCGTTGCAAAAGCGTTAGAAGATATTATATTGGCTTGATTGGCTTTAAACAATAGATAGTGCTCGTGGTGAAGAAGATTGTTTAAAAGAGAATGCATAGTTGGAATTGATATAGGCGGCACTAAAATATTGACTGTTGTTGCAGATATGCACTGCAATGTGCTTGCAAAAGTAGAGAGTTTGACAAATGCCTTTGAAGGATATGAAAGAGTTATCGATAGAATAGTAAGCAGCATTTATACAGCACTTGAGCGTGCAGGTATCGATGTAAAAGAGGTTTGTGCGGCAGCAGCATGCGTGCCGGGACCGGAGCTGGATGTAAAAAAAGGGGTGGTGTATTTTGCAGGCAATTTGAATTGGAAGAACGTAGATTTAAAAGAAATACTTGAGAGAAAACTTAAAGTTCCCGTGTTTATTGAAAATGACGCGAATTCAGCTGCACTAGGGGAATGTTTGTTTGGTGCTGGGCAAGGAACTTCTGATATGGTTTACGTTACTGTGAGCACAGGCATTGGGTGCGGTATTATAATAAACAAAAAAATATACCATGGAGCATCGGATAGCGCAGGGGAAATTGGTCATATGGTTGTGTTGCCAGGAGGACCTGCGTGTTCTTGTGGGAATAGAGGCTGCCTTGAAGCGTTAGCTTCAGGAACGGCGATAGCGAGAGATGCAAAAGAGCTGGCAAAGAAAGGATGTGCAGATGCTGTTTTAAAAGCTGCTGGTGGTGAGATAGAGAAGATAAATGCTTTAGCAGTAGCAAAAGCTGCAAAAGCAGGGGACGGCACAGCAAAAGAGATCTTTTACAGAGCAGGGAGAATGCTGGGTTTAGGACTTGCAAACCTGGTGAATTTAATAAACCCTTCGCTTATAGTGTTGGGTGGAGGTGTTATGAAGTCCAAAGAATTGATGTGGGAACCGATGGAGAAAGAGTTTTATGCTCGTGCTATCAAAAGAGCAGGGCAGAATGTAGAAATTGTAAGCGCAGAGCTAGGTTCTATGTCAGGAATAATGGGAGCGCTTGCAATAGCAAGGAGCTACATTGAATAAAAAGGTGATTTTGATGGCTGATAAAATTTCCAAAATATTGATTATATCTGGTCTTTTAGGGGCAGGAAAAACCACAGCGGTGCGAATTTTGGAAGACATGGGATTTTTTATAATCGACAACTTGCCTCCTGCATTGATAACTGAATTTGTTGAGTTATGCAAACGAACTAGAGATAAACTCCATACGCAAAAAATTGCAATAGTAATTGATGTGAGGGCTGGTAAGTTTTTGAATGAAGTTTTTGATGCTTTGAATGAGTTGGAAAAAAGAGGTATTGCCTATGAAATATTGTTTTTGGAAGCTTCTGAAGATGTGCTTGTCAGCAGGTATAAAGAATCACGAAGGCGGCATCCGCTGTTCGGTACTGAAATACTAGAAGACATACGGCAAGAGCGAATGCTGCTCAGTGAAATCAGAGGGCATGCTGATAAAATAATTGATACCTCTAGTTTGAGCACAAAGCAGTTGAGAGAGGAATTGCAAAACATCTATTCCGATGAGCAGTATGACATGGGTTTATTCATAACTGTGGTTTCTTTTGGATTTAAATATGGAATTCCATTGGATGCAGATATTGTATGGGATGTGAGGTTTTTATCTAATCCTTATTATGTAAATGAGTTGAGAGCGCTTTCAGGGAATGATAAAGAAGTAATACAGTTTATGCGAAAATCAAATGCTACAGCAGAGTTTTTAGAGAAATTTTCGGATATACTGGAGTTTGTGATACCAAATTACGAAAAGGAAGGGAAATCTGCTCTTACTATTGCTGTTGGCTGTACAGGTGGCAGGCATCGCTCTGTTTTTATAGCTAATTCTATAGGTGAATTTTTAAAGAGCAAGAATTACAAATGCGCTGTGAGGCACAGGGATTTAGTGCGTGAGATGAGCAGTTATTAAAAAGTTAAGTGGTAGGTGTGTTTTTTGAAATTGAAAGATCAAGATAGCTCGATGCTTGATGATGATATAATTACAAGTGTTAACGATGCCACAAAGTGTGTGCAAAAAGGACCTAAAATAGTGGTCATCGGCGGTGGAACAGGGTTATCGACAGTACTTAAAGGGATAAAAGAGTACAGCAGCAATGTAACTGCTATTGTTACAGTGACAGATGACGGTGGAAGTTCAGGGCGATTGAAAGAAGATATGGGTATATTGCCTCCTGGAGATATAAGAAACTGCATAGTTGCTTTAGCAGATAAAGAATCTTTGATGGAGAGGGTGCTGCAGTATCGCTTTAAAAATGGAGATCTCGCTGGGCACAGCTTTGGCAATTTGTTTTTGGCAGCTATCTCGGAAGTTTGCGGCAGTTTTTATGAAGGGATAAAAGTTTTATCTGAGATATTAGCTATACGAGGCAGAGTTTTGCCGTCTACATTACAAAAAGCAGAAATTGCAGCTGAGCTCATAAATGGTGAAAGGGTGTTTGGAGAATGCAACATTTCTAAGAGCTCAAAGAGAATAAAAAGAGTTTTTTTAGTTCCAAGAGAGTGCAGTCCACTTCCTGAAGCAATTGATGCAATAAGAGAAGCGGACATTATAGCACTTGGGCCAGGGAGTTTGTACACCAGTGTTATCAGCAACTTATTGGTTGAAGGCATTGCAGATGCAATTAAAAAATCTAAAGCGCTTAAGATGTATATTTGTAATGTCATGACGCAACCAGGTGAGACTGACGGTTATACTGCTTATGATCATTTAAAAGCTATTGTGGATCATGCAGGAGATATAGTGGATTATATAATTGTCAACACACAAAGACCTCCTGACAGTCTGCTTGATAAGTATAACAAAAAAGGAGCAGATGTTGTAGCTGTAAATTCTGAAGAACTTAAACAGTTGGGAGTAGAATTGATTGAAAGAGAATTAATTTTAGAAACGGATGTGGTTCGCCATGATCCGTATAAACTTGCTAAAGCGATTTTGGAAATATGGGAAAACAAGATATAAAAAGAGGGTTTGTTTAAAATGACCTTTTCGTTAGCAGTTAAGAATGAGCTAGCACGAATATTTGATAAAAACAAGTGTTGCAACTTAGCTGAGCTATCGGCGCTTATAAAAAGCAGTTCTAGCATACAGATTACAGGGGGAAGCTTTAAGTTAACGTTTGTAACTGCAAATGCAGCGGTAGCACGAAAAGTTATAAAATTTTTAAAAGTTTTATTTGAAATTCAAAGCAATGTTATGTATTTTAAAAGAAGGTGTTTTAAAAAGAAGAACTTTTATGTGCTGCGCATACTTGAGCATTCGAGTGTTTTGAATTTGCTTGTAAAACTTGGAATTTGGGATAATAATATTAACCTGCCTGTGGTGGATATAACTAAAGTATTGAACCGAGATTGTTGTTTTAAAGCTTATTTGAGAGGAGTGTTTTTAGCCAGTGGATCTATTAATGATCCTAAGTCTGGTTATCATATGGAAATAGTAGTGAATAATACAAAGTATGCAAAAAGTATATTAAATTTAATGGATAAGTTAGGAGTAGATGCTAAAACTTGCATGCGCAAAAATAAGAGTATAATATACTTAAAGGACAGTGAGCGCATAATAAAAGTTTTAAGTATTATAGGAGCTCATTCAGCTCTACTGGATTTTGAGAATGCACGCATTTATAAATCTGTTCGTGGACAAGTGAACAGGCTTGTGAACTGTGAAACTGCTAATTTAAATAAAACTGTAAATGCTGCTGTTAGGCAGGTGGAAAACATACGATATATTGCTGACACAATAGGGCTGGATAATCTAACGCCTGCGCTTAAAGAGGCAGCGGAGCTGCGCTTAAATTATCCTGATGTTGGATTGAAAGAATTAGGAGAACTCTTGGATCCGCCTATCAGCAAATCAGGAATAAATCATAGAATGCGCAAATTGGAGGAAATAGCTAGCAGTTTAAAAAACAAAGAATTTAAGAGTTGAGATAGAATAAATATGAAATCGTTGTAAAAAGGTTGTTAATGTGAAAATATAAGTTTTAAAATACTTAGCATTAATATAAAAATAAATTTCCAAAAAGGAGATGTGCTTAGATTATGGCATTAAAAATTGGCATCAATGGATTTGGTAGAATTGGACGCAATGTATTGCGAGCTGCTGTAAAAACTGGAGATTTTGAAATTGTTTTGGTCAATCACAAGTCGCGCAGGTTAAAGGATCCTGACAAAAAGCCAGGAGTAGAATTTGCAGCTGTCAATGACTTGACATATTCTAAAACGTTAGCACATCTGCTCAAATATGATTCTGTTCATGGAATATTAGATGTTGATGTTAAAGCTACTGAAGATGCTTTGATTGTAGGAGAAAAAGAAATAAAAGTATTTGCTGAGCCTGACCCAGAAAAGCTTCCATGGAAGGATCTGGGCGTAGATATAGTTATAGAATCTACTGGGCGATTTAGACAAAGAGATGATGCAGCAAAACACTTACGTGCAGGTGCTAAGAAGGTTATCATAACTGCGCCAGCAAAAGAACCAGATGTTACCCTTGTTATGGGAGTAAACCATGAGCAGTATAATCCAAAAGAACATCACATCATTTCCAATGCTTCTTGTACTACGAACTGTGTTGCGCCTGTAGCAAAAGTGATAAATGATAAGTTTGGAATTGTAAAAGGGCTCATCACCACTGTTCATGCTTACACAAATGATCAGAATATTCTTGATCTTCCTCATAAAGACTTGCGCCGCGCAAGAGCTGCTGCGCTGTCCATCATTCCTACAACTACTGGCGCTGCAAAAGCAGTTGCACTTGTGTTGCCTGAATTGGAAGGCAAATTAGATGGCTTTGCTATGAGAGTGCCTACACCTAATGTGTCTGTTGTGGATTTGGTATGTGAACTCGACAAGAATACTACTGCAGAAGAGATAAATGCTATGCTGAAAGAAGCTTCTGAGACCTATCTCAAAGGCATTTTGGGATATACTGACTTACCTTTAGTCTCAAGCGATTTCAATGGAGACCCTCACTCTGCAATAGTAGATGGGTTATCTACTATGGTTATAGATGACAACATGGCAAAAATAATAGCATGGTATGACAATGAGTGGGGATATTCCATGCGCGTGTTGGACTTGATGTTGTATATAGCTGAAAAAGGTATATAAAAAAAGAGTTATTAATCTTCCTAGAATATTGCAAAGCGCATTAGAGCAAAAGTTAAATAAGTTAAATATTTAAAGGGGGTATTTGTGTGCTGGCCAAAAAGAGCGTTGAAGATGTGGATGTGAAAAACAAGTGTGTGCTCGTTCGGGTAGATTTTAATGTACCGCTTGCAGATGGAGTTATATCCGATGATACCAGGATTAAAGCAGCGTTGCCTACCATTAAGTACTTGATTGATAATAATGCTAAAACAATACTCGTTTCGCACTTGGGAAGACCAAAGGGACAGGTAAAAGCAGAACTCAAGATGGATCCTGTGGCTAAAAGGCTTGGAGAGTTATTGAACAAAGAAGTTTTAAAGATAGACGTTTGTGTTGGAGATGCAGCAAAAAAAGCAGTGGAGGATATGCAGCTTGGTGATGTGTTGCTTTTGGAAAACGTGCGCTTTTATCCAGAAGAAACCAAGAACGATCCTGAGTTTGCAAAGAAATTGGCCGAACTTGCTGACTTGTTTGTAAATGATGCTTTTGGCACAGCACACAGAGCCCATGCATCTACGGTAGGCGTTGCTAAATACTTGCCGGCTGTTGCAGGTTTTTTGATGAAAAAGGAAATAGAAATGCTCAGCAAAGTTCTTTTTGATCCTGTGCGACCTTTTGTAGCTATATTGGGCGGTGCCAAGGTATCGGATAAGATTGGAGTTATAAACAACTTGCTTGATAAAGTTGACTGCCTGATAATTGGAGGAGGTATGGCAAATACCTTTCTCAAAGCAAATGGAATTAAAGTAGCAAACTCGCTGGTAGAGGAGGATAAGCTGGAACTAGCTAAGGAACTGCAGGAAAAAGCAAAAGAAAAGGGAGTAAAGCTGCTTTTGCCTTTGGATGCTGTGGTGGCGCCTTCCATTAAAGCCACAGGAGGTATAGGGGAAGTTCCTGTAGATCAAGTACCTGGAGACTGCATGATATTAGATATAGGTACGAAAACCGCTGAGCTTTTTGCAAAAGAGGTAAAGACAGCAGGCACAGTTGTGTGGAATGGCCCTATGGGTGTGTTTGAAAAAGAAGCTTTTGCTAAAGGAACTGAAGCTTTAGCAAGAGCACTTGCTGACTCTAAGGCTATAAGTGTGGTTGGCGGTGGAGATACAGCTGCTGCTATTAAAAAGTTAGGTGTTACAGACAAGATAACTCATGTATCCACAGGTGGAGGAGCATCTTTAGAATTCTTAGAAGGCAAAGAGCTTCCAGGTATTGCAGTGTTGATGGATAAGGAGTGAAGCGAAGAATAAAGCAATATTAAAAAAAGAAGTCAAAATGAATAGAAGAAGGTGATATTAATTGAGAAAAACTGTAATAGCAGGAAATTGGAAGATGAATAAAACGATAAAACAAGCTGTAGAATATATAGAAGAACTCAAAAGCAGAGTTTCTGATGTTGATGATGTGGAAATCGTGGTTTTCCCACCGTTTACTGCATTGCTGGAAATGTGCATAGCAACTGACAAAACCAACATTTCAATTGGAGCGCAGAATTTACACTGGGAAAAGAGCGGTGCTTTTACTGGTGAAATATCTGCTGAAATGCTCCGTGAGGTGGGGTGCGGGTATGTAATTATCGGCCATTCTGAGCGCAGGCAGTATTTTGGCGAAACAGATGAAAGTGTGAATAAAAAGATAAAAGCAGCTCTAAAGCATGGCTTGATACCTGTTGTGTGCGTGGGGGAGACGCTTCCGCAGCGTGAAGAAGGTTTGACCGAGCAAATAGTTGAAGCGCAGGTAAAAAGAGCAGTTGATGGTATAGCTCAAGATGATATAGCAAAGCTTATCGTAGCTTATGAGCCTGTATGGGCTATTGGCACTGGCAAAAACGCTTCATCTGACGATGCACAGCAAGTTATCGCAAATATACGCGATGTTTTAAAAAGCATTGCAGGTGATAAAGCAGATAGCATAAGAATTTTGTATGGAGGAAGTGTAAAACCTGATAATATCGGAGGGTTTATAAAAGAGCAGGACATAGATGGAGCGTTGGTAGGAGGAGCGAGTTTAAATCCTCTTGATTTTTCAGAAATAATTACAAGGAGCAGAGGGAAATGAAAAAATTTTTGTTTAAAATACTGATGAGGTTTGCTTATAAGTTTATAATGAAAAAAATAACAAGAAAGTTTATGAGGTAATATAGGTATGTTAATAGTGCTGATAATACTCGATGGGTGGGGAATTTGCGATTCAAAAGATGGCAATGCAATTGCAATAGCAAGTACTCCCAATATGGATGAATATTATAAGTGTTATCCACACACTACACTTGCGTGCTCGGGAGAAGATGTTGGGCTGCCAGAGGGGCAGATGGGCAACTCCGAGGTAGGGCATTTGAACATAGGTGCAGGACGCATTGTATATCAGGAATTCACCCGCATTACAAAAGCAATAAGAGATGGCAGTTTTTTTAAAAATGATGAGTTGCTAAAAGCCATGCATTTTGTCAAGGAAAAAGGCAGTGCACTTCATCTTATGGGGCTTTTGTCGGATGGAGGTGTGCACAGTCACATAGAGCATCTCTTTGCACTGCTCGAGATGGCGAGGCAAAATGGATTGAAAGATGTTTATATTCACGCTTTTTTAGATGGACGAGACGTTGCACCATCCAGCGCTAAGGGATATATAAAATTGCTGGAACAAAAGTGCAAAGAATTAGGAATAGGAAAGATAGCAACTGTATCTGGAAGGTATTATGCGATGGATAGAGATAAGCGATGGGAGCGCACCAAAAAAGCATATGATGCGATGATTTATGGTACAGGAGAGACAGCAAACAGCGCTGTTGAAGCAGTTATAAACTCGTACGATAAAGGTAAAACCGATGAATTCGTGCAGCCCACAGTTATAGTTGATGAAAATAAAAAACCTGTAGCTGTAATTTCTCATGGAGATGCGGTGATATTTTATAACTTCAGACCAGATAGAGCAAGGCAGATCACAAGAGCGCTTGCTGAAGATGAGTTTTGTGAATTTGATTTAGGAGAAGATCCTCCGAAAGTTTATTTTGTTTCTATGACAGAGTATGATAAGACATTTGATATACCTGTGGCTTTTAAACCTCAAAAGTTGGCAAACGTATTGGGAGAGGTGTTCAGCAAAAACAGCATAAGACAGCTTAGGCTTGCGGAGACAGAAAAGTATGCACATGTGACGTTTTTCTTAAACGGCGGTAGAGAAGTGCCGTACGAAGGAGAGGATAGAATACTCATACCTTCTCCCAAAGTGCCGACTTATGACTTGAAGCCAGAGATGAGCGCTTATGAAGTTGCTGATACCTGCGTTGAGAAAATCCAAAGAGGAGAGCATCAAGTTATAATTGTGAACTTTGCAAATGCAGATATGGTAGGGCATACAGGCAATTTGCAAGCTGCTGTAAAGGCAATAGAAGCAGTGGATGAGTGCGTTAGCAAAATAGTAAAAAGCGTGCTCAAGCAAAACGGCACAGCTATAGTCACAGCAGACCACGGCAACGCTGAAAAGATGCTGGACGAAAACGGAAAACCGCACACCGCTCACACATGCAACAGAGTGCCATTTATACTGATTGATGAAGATAAATGGAAGAGTGTGAGTTTAAAAAGAGGTCGGATTTCAGACATAGCTCCTACAATGCTGTTTTTAATGGGTATTGAGATACCTAGAGAAATGACTGGCAGAGTGTTGATTGTGTAGTGTAGATATAATT